>BJHT01000056.1:0-16056 GCA_014193395.1 Verrucomicrobiota bacterium | reverse complement strand
CGACGATCGGCATTGTGCAGGTGGGGCATCAGGCCATGGCGGATCGGTTTGTTTACCTGCCCGTGATCGGGCTTTTCATCGCGGTCGTGTGGGCGGCCGGCGAAGTCGCGGCGCGTTTTGCCCTCCGGCCCGGTGGGCGCTTCATGCTTGCCGGCGCGAGCGCGGTGGCAGGCCTGGCTTTTACCGCGCACCAACTCTCCTTCTGGCGGAATTCGCGAACGCTCTTTGAACACGCGGTGGCCGTGACGGAGAAAAACTGGATCGCCCGCAATCGCCTTGGCGCGGACGCCTTCCGGCGCGATGACCTGCCGGCCGCGATCACGAACTTTGCCGCGCTGGCGCAGCTCCTGCCCGACAAGCCCGAGGTGCAGTTCAACCTCGGGCTTGCCTATGCCAAATCCGGGCGTTTTTCCGAGGCCGAAGCGCACTACGACACGGCGCTGAAACTTGATCCCAAGAATCCGCGCGCCTTGCACGGACGGGGATTTGTCGCGATGCAATTGGGCCGTCTGCCGGAAGCGCGGAGCTGGTTCGAGCGCGCGTTGGCGGTGGATCCGGCGCTGCAGGAATCGCGCAACTGCCTGGCCATGATCGCCAGCGGCGCGGCGCAGCCGTTCGCGGAGTTGGCGCGGGTGGAAAGTGAAATCGCCCGCGAACCCGCCCGCGGCGAACTGCGGTTGCGCGCCGCGGAATTGCTGCTCACGACCGGCCGCACCAACGACGCGGTGGCGCATTACGAAAAAATTCTCGCGCAACAGCCGGAGGAACCGCGGGCCTTGGCGGGCATGGCCGCGCTCCGGTTGCGCGCCGGCCGCGAGGCCGACGCGATCGCGTTGCTCGAACGCGCGCTGGCGGCGGATCCCAAGGCGGCGGACGCGCATGTTCAACTCGGGCAAATCCGGGAGCGGTCCGGGCAGGCCGAGCAGGCGCTCGCGCACTACCAGGCGGCGGTGGGAGCGAAGCCCGAGCACGCGGGCGCGTGGACGAGTCTGGGCCTGTTGCGGGCGCGTGTCGGCAAACTGCAGGAGGCTTTCGACGCGCTCGCCCGCGCCGCGGCGATTCAACCGCAGAACGCGGAGTCGCAGTTGCGGGCGGGTCTGGTCGCCGCGAGCCTGCACCGTGCCGCGGACGCGGGCCGTCACCTGCGCGAGGCCGCGCGTTTGCGGGCGGACTGGCCGCCGCCGCTCAACGCCCTGGCATGGTTGCTCGCCACGCATCCCGACCCGCAGGCCCGCAACGGCGGGGAAGCCGTCAAGCTCGCCCGCCGCGCGTGCGAATTGAGCGGGTTCCAAAATCTGGCTTATCTCGACGTGCTGGCGGCGGCGTACGCGGAAGCCGGCAATTTCGCCGAGGCCGAGGCCACGAGTAACCAGGCCATCGCCGTGGCCGGCTCATCGGGGAAATCGGCGGCGATCGCCGAACTGTCCTCGCGCTTGGAATTGTACCGGGCGCAAAAGCCCTTTCGTCAGCCGCCAGTCCCCGCGCCGAAAGCGAACGAACCGGGCACGCCATGAGCAGGAAAGTGCTGACAGCGCGGGCGTTTTCGCCGGTGAGTTCGCGCGGCGGCGCGTCACCGTGGATCGGCAGCGCCGAAGCGCGACCGGTCGCGCGTGGTCGCAGTGCCGCTGCCGACGAGACGCCGGTGCGTGAAGTTTTTTATGACTGACAACCCTGAATGGCGGCCCTGCCCGTGTGCGCAGCCGGCGGATGAATCGCCGGTCGCGTGGCGTCCGCGCCTGGTCTTCGCCGCGCGCGATTATGTGACCGGCGATGCCTTCACCGTGGTGGAATGTCCGCAGTGCGGACTGGTTCGCACGCAGCCACGTCTCAGCGCGGCGGCGCTCGCGAAATATTATCCCAAGAGTTATCACGGAGCCGCCGGGGCGCGGCGATTTCCGAGCGTGGTGGAGTGGTTGCAGAACTGTCTGTACGCGGGCCGCGCGGCGCGGGTGGAACGTGCAGCCGGCGGGCGCCCCGGACACGTGCTGGATGTCGGCTGCGGGCGCGGGCATTTGCTGCGGGCGTTTCAGCGGCGCGGGTGGCAGGTCGCGGGCACGGAGATCGACCGGCACACGGCGGAGTTGGTGCGCGCGGAAACGGGCGCAGATGTGCGGCCTGGATTGCTGGAGGCGTTTGCCGGGGCGGACGGCGGATTCGATGCGGTGGTGCTCTGGCATGTGCTGGAGCATCTGCACGATCCGGCGCAGGTGCTGCGGGACTGCGCGCGGCTGCTGCGGCCGGACGGAACCCTGTTTGTCGGCGTGCCGGATGTGCGCAGTTGGGAGGCGCGGATCGGCGGCAACAAATGGTTTCACCTGGATGTGCCGCGACACGTCACGCATTTCTCGCGGCCGGTGCTGCGCGACCTGCTGGGGCGGGCGGGATTCGCGGTGCTGGCGGAGAGCAGCGTCGCGCCGGAGTACGATCTGTTCAGCTTCGTGCAAACCATGCTCAACCGGCTCGGGCTGCGGCATAACATTCTCTACAACGCGCTGCGCTCCGGGGCCGCGCGCCTGTTCCCGATGGACGCGACCGACTGGCTGCAGGTGCTGGTTTCGGTCCTGCTGGCGATGCCGCTGAGTGCTTTGTTTTTGCCTTGGATGCTGGCGACGGTCATTTTGCGCTGCGGTGCCACGGTGGCGATCATCGCCACCAAGACCAGCCGCCTCCCGGGCGGCGGCCAGACCGGCTGACGATTTGAAAACCAGTTCCGAAAGCGAGTTGACGGTGTCCCGGCGGTGGGTCGCCGGGGTGCTCGCGTTGCTCACGCTGGTGATCTATTGGCCGACGGCGGGCCACGATTTCGTGGATTACGACGATTCCGACTACGTGTACGGGAATCAGATGGTGCTGCGGGGGTTGACCTGGGAGGGGATCGTGTGGGCGTTTACGACGACCCGCGTCGCCAACTGGCATCCGCTGACCTGGCTGTCCCACATGCTGGACTGTTCACTGTTTGGCAGCGCCCCGGCCGGGCCGCATATCGTCAATGTCCTTTTGCATGTCGCCAACGCCGTGCTGGTGTTGCTGCTGTTGCATCGCATGACCGGAGGGCTGTGGCGCAGCGCGGCGGTCGCCGCGTTGTTCGCGTGGCACCCGGTGCATGTGGAATCGGTGGCCTGGATTTCCGAACGGAAAGACCTGTTGAGCACGTTGTTCGGCCTGGCCTCCTTGATCGCGTATCATCGCTACGCCACCGGGGAGGGTCGGCGTTGGTACGAGCTGTCGCTCGGGGCGTTCGCCCTCAGCCTGCTTGCCAAGCCGATGCTGGTGACCTTGCCTTGTGTCATGCTGTTGCTGGACTACTGGCCGCTGGGGCGGCTGTTTCCGCAGTGGAACGCGGGTGCGTCGGGGCGTTCGCCAACCGCTCCCGGCGGCGCTCGGGTTGACCGTCCGGCGGTCATCGGCTTGCTCGTCGAGAAGATCCCCTTCTTGGTGGCGACGGTGGCGCTGTCCATTGTCACGCTGATCGCGCAGCGGGGGGCGATGATGTCGGTGGTCAAACTGTCGCTCACCGAGCGGATCATCAATGCCGGCGTGGCTTATGCCGCGTATCTCGGGAAAACTTTCTGGCCGGTCAACCTCGCCTGTCCCTATGTCGATCGGTCGTGGCCGCCGGCCACGGTGGGGCTGGCCGTTGGGGTGCTCGTCACCATCTCCGTGCTGGTCTGGGTGGGGCGGCGGAAAAAGTATTTAACCGTTGGTTGGTGCTGGTTCCTGGGGACGCTAGTCCCGGTCATCGGCTTGATCCAGGTGGGCACGCAGACCATGGCCGACCGGTACACGTATTTTCCATTGCTCGGGATTTTCCTGATGCTGGCGTGGGGGGGCGACGAGTTGTTCCGGTGGCGTTGGCCGGCCCAGCGTCGGTTGTTGCCAGGGCTGGCCGTCGGGGTCGCCGTCGCGTGCGCGGTGCTGACTTCGCGGCAGGTGAGCTATTGGAAGGACAGCCGGAGCCTGTTCGAGCGTGCGCTGGCGGTGACCGCGAACAACTGGGTGGCGCGCAATGCCCTGGGGGCCGAGGCGATTCGTCGGGGCGACTTGCTGGCCGCCTACTCGCACCTCAGCGAAGCGGAGCGGCTCTGCCCCGAGGACCAGGACGTCCGCTACAATCTGGCGCTGACGGCGGTGAAAATGAACCGGCTCGCGGAGGCGGAAACCCGCCTCGCCGCGATCATCGCCCGCGCGCCCAACCATGCGCGGGCATTGAACGGGATGGGGTATCTGCGAACGCTGCAAGGTCGGTTTGACGAAGCCCAGGGCTACTGCCGGCGCGCGTTGCAATTGGATCCGGAAATCGAGGAAGCGCGCATCAATCTCGAGCTGATCCAGACCGGGGCGGCCAAGGCGTTTCCCGAACTGACCGCGCTCAAAGCCCGGTTGGAGACCGAGCCGGGGAATGTCGAACTCCGGCTGCGCGCCGCGGCGCTGCTGGTCACCGTGCTGCGGCCGCAGGAGGCGACCAGTTACTATCAAAAAGTTCTGGAACAAAACCCCGCCGAGCCGCGGGCCTTGACCGGGCTGGGGGCCTTGGCGGCCAGCGGGGGAAACGATGACGAAGCGCTGAAGCTGCTGGAGCGCGCGGTCGCCGCGGATGGCAAGCACGGCGAAGCCCGCGTGCAACTCGGGGCGGTGCTGGAACGCCTCGGGCGCGTGGAGGAAGCGCTGCGGCAGTACGAGACCGCGGTGCAGGTCCGGCCCGAGCTCGCAGAGGCCTGGGCCGGCCTGGGTTTGTTGCATGCGACGACCGGGCGGATGGGGGATGCGGTGGGCGAGTTGGATCGGGCGGCTGGTCTGCGACCGGATGATGCGGAGTATCGGATGCGGGCCGGACTGGCGGCGGCCAATTTTCAGCGGGTGGAGCCGGCAACGCGCCACTTGCGCGCGGCCCTGCAGTTGCGTCCCGACTGGCATCTTCCGTTGAACGCGCTGGCGTGGTTGCTGGCGACACATCCCGACGCGGCGGCGCGCAACGGAGCAGAGGCCGTGAAACTGGCGCGGCGGGCGTGTGAGTTGACGAAGTTCGAGAATCCCCTGTTGCTGGACGTGCTGGGGGCGGCGCTGGCGGAGGCGGGGGATTTTGCCGAAGCACAGGCGATGGCGAAGCGGGCGGTGGAACTGGCCCAGCGCCTGAATTCACCGCAGGCGAGCAGCGAGTTCTCGGCCCGGCTGGAGCTGTATCGCCAAACCCGCCCGTATCGTCAGCCGCGCGTCCCGTCACCGATGCCGTAATCGTGACGACTCAGTCGAGCCAATTCTCTTCGACCACAGAGATTTTATGCACACAGAGAAGAACGAGGGACGGGATCGGCTACCGGAAGTCACCAATCCGGGAAGGATGAACGACCCGCGAGTTCTGGGTTTTCCTCCGTGTTTATCATGTTTCGGTGGTCCAAACTTTCGGTGGCCGTGGTTTGATCGAACCGCCGTCGTGAGGGAACTCGCGTGAACCTGACTTCCTCCCAAAAGCTGCGAGGCATCGTCCTCGGATTAATCGTCGGGACGCTGGCGGTTTACTGGCCGATCGTGGACTTCGACTTCGTCAATTACGACGACGACGAATATGTCTCGGCGAATCCGATGGTGCTGCGGGGATTGACGTGGGAGGGCATCGGTTGGGCCTTCACGACCAACCATGTGGGCAACTGGCATCCGCTCACCTGGTTGTCGCACATGCTCGATTGCACGTTGTTTGGCACCAGCCCGGCCGGGCCGCATCTGATTAATCTTATCCTGCATGTCGCCAACGCCCTGCTGGTGTTGCTCGTGTTCCGCCGGTTGACCGGTGCCCTGTGGTGCAGCGCGGGTGTGGCCGCGCTCTTCGCCTGGCATCCGCTGCATGTCGAGTCAGTGGCATGGGTTTCTGAGCGCAAGGATCTATTAAGCACCCTGTTCGGGTTGCTGGCCATGCTGGCTTATCATCGCTACGCCACTGGCGGAGGCCGCCGTTGGTACGGCCTGTCGTTGGCGGCCTATGGACTGAGTCTGCTCGCCAAACCGATGCTCGTGACTCTGCCGTGTGTCCTGTTGCTGCTCGATTACTGGCCGCTGGGACGACTGGTTTTGGGCGCGAGCTACCGACAGACGGAACTGAAGCCGGGCGGCGTCGCACCGCTGGCTATGACGCCGCCCAACTGGCGCATGGTCCTGCTCGAGAAGGTGCCCTTTTTTCTCGGAGCCGTGGCGTTATCCATCGTTACCGTACTGGCCCAGCGGGCGGGCGGCGCGGTGATGTCCGTGTCTCACCATTCATTGGCGAATCGGCTGGCTGGCGCTGTCTTCGCCTATGCGGGATACCTTGGGAAGACGTTCTGGCCGGCGAATCTGATCTGTCCCTATATCGAACGA
The DNA here is from genome assembly GCA_014193395.1 of Verrucomicrobiota bacterium. Taxonomy (GTDB): domain Bacteria; phylum Verrucomicrobiota; class Verrucomicrobiia; order Limisphaerales; family BJHT01; genus BJHT01. The sequence continues at coordinate 9,708 of BJHT01000056.1, read as the reverse complement.
CATTGGACTCCGATGGCGTTCGCCGTGGCGCTGGGTTCGCTACTTACCATCTCCATACTCGTATGGGTCTGGCGCAGGCAGAGGCATCTGTCAGTGGGTTGGTGCTGGTATCTCGGGACGTTGGTGCCGGTCATTGGTTTGGTGCAGGTCGGTAATCAAAGCATGGCCGACCGCTACACCTATTTCCCGTTGCTGGGAGTATTTGTGATGGTGGTCTGGTCCGGGGCTGGGTTGGTGGCACGGTCACGCCAGGCAAGTGCCGCGGGAACGGGAGTTATGGCGGTGGTGCTGGCTGCCTGCCTTATTCTTACTTCCAGGCAGGTCAGTCACTGGGAAGGCAGCGAAGCCCTGTTTTCGCAGGCCTTGCGGGTGGAGCCGCGCAATTTTGTGGCTGAAAATGGTCTGGGCTACACGCTGCTGGTCCAGGGGAGGATTCCGGAGGCCATCACTCATCTTACCAAGGCGGTTGAGCTAAACCCCGGGGAACCCAATTCCATCTCCACTCTGGGCCGAGCGTTGGCGGCCGCCGGGCGCGCGGAGGCGGCGATCGGTTGGTTGCGGACCAATCTGGTTGCCTATCCCGAGCACTCGAGAACGCTGTCGGTTTTGGCGGATGTACTGGCCAATCAGGGGCAGACCAATGAGGCCTTGCTGGTCTATGAGAAGCGACTGTCGTTGAAACCCGTCTATCCCCCCGACCACGCCGGCTATGCCGCTTTGCTGGCGCGAGCAGGGCGAACCGCAGAGGCTGAAAGCCAGTTTCGCACTGTCCTGCGCCTGGATCCCGCCTCCTCGCTCTCTTACTACGACCTCGCCGTCTTTCTGAGTTCCCGGCAGCGAAACGCGGAGGCGGACGAGTTTTTCGCGCGCGCGGCCGGCAAGGAGCCGGCGATTTTCCAGATTCATACCGCTTGGGCCGCCCATTTGCTTCGCACGCAGCGCCCCGCGGAGGCCGTCGAGCAGTTGCGCCGCGCGCTGCCGGCATTTGCCGAGTCACCGCCGCTGCTCGACTTGCTGGCCCGAATTCTGGCGGCCCATCCCGACGCCCGGCTGCGCAACGGAACCCAGGCGCTGGCGCTGGCGGAGAAGGCGAGCCAGTTGACTGAACAACGGGATCCGCGTCATCTCGACACGCTGGCCGCGGCACAGGCGGAAGCCGGGTTGTTCCCGGCGGCCGTCGCGACCCTTGAACGGGCGCTGGAATTGGCCGCCGGGGAGCGAGCGGCGCGGTTGCGGGCGGGGCTTCAGTCTCGCTTGGAACTGTATCGACGGATGACTCCTTTTCGGGACGCGGGGGATTGGTTGGTTGGCAATTAGCCGTCACGCTTCAGTCTGCAGGAGTGCCGCCTTCCGGCTGGCGCAAGCTCGGCGACCTCGGAACCAGTCAGTTACCGTCACGTCACACGGTGCGGGGTGGCAAACTCCAGCGGGGTTGTGATGCGGTTGGGCGGTTAGGTCGCCAAAATCTCTGGAGTTGCGAAGCGCGTTTGTTAAGCTCGCCCGAAATGAAACGTCCGCCCATTCTGCCGCCCCGTGTCCGAGGGAGGGTTATGCCGTCGGCAGTCCGCTGGCAGTTGTCAATTGACCAAGAGCATGGTGCGGCGGGTGTCAGTCGGGGAGAACCAACGGGTACCAACCACCGCCGATCATGCTGCTAAATAAGAAGATCGTGGTGGTCATGCCGGCGTATAACGCCGCCAAGACCCTGGTTCGGACTTATGAGGAGGTGATGGCCCATGCGTTCGTTGACAAGGTCATCGTGGTTGACGATGCCAGCCGCGACGATACGACCGAAATCGCCAGTCGGTTGCCCCACGTCATCGTTCACCGGCATCCCAAAAACCGCGGTTACGGTGGCAACCAGAAGACTTGCTACCGGCTCGCCTTGGATGAGGGTGCGGACATCGTCATCATGGTCCATCCAGACTATCAGTACACCCCCAAACTGATCCCGGCGATGGCTTATCTCATTGCCGAGGATCTCTATAGTTGCGTGCTGGGTTCGCGCATTCTCGGCGGCTACGCGCTGGATGGCGGGATGCCTTATTGGAAATACGTCGCCAACCGTTTCCTGACTCTCACAGAGAACTGGCTGCTGGGTGCGAAGTTATCCGAATATCACACGGGTTACCGGGCCTTTTCCCGTGCCTTGCTCGAACGGCTGCCGCTGGGTGCCAATTCCGATGACTTTGTCTTTGATAACCAGATGCTCGCCCAAGTCATCTGGTGCGGTTACACGGTCGCGGAAATTACCTGTCCCACCAAGTATTTTGCCGAAGCGTCTTCCATTAATTTCCGGCGCAGTGTGACCTATGGCTTCGGTTGCCTGGGGACGGCGGCGCGCTTCCGCCTGGCCCGCTGGAATCTGGTCCGCAGCCCCTTGTTTCCCGGTGCCATCGCCGGCTAATTCCAAGCTGCGTTTAAGATGAGCCTGATTCGCTGGGTCTATTCACCGCTGGCAGTGTTGCTTGTCAGTCCCGGATCGGGTGGGGATAGGTTCCTTCCTGGTGCCTGGCCAGCGGCTAAGCTCCCGGCGCGACTTAGACTTATCTGGCAAGCAACTTGGAATAAGTCCGGCCTAACTCACCGCGGTCGGGTTGGTTCACTCCGCGAGCTTGGCGGATGGTCCGGCTCACCGCTGCGGTCCGACGGGGACCGCCAACCTACCGTCAGGATTTGATGCTTACATGAAAATCGGTACCGATGTCCCGTCCGACCCGCTACAGAAGGTGTCCGGGTTGCTGAGTTCCCGCCGCTGGCTCGCGGCCGGCCTGGTGTTGCTGACAATGGCGATGTACTCGCCGGTCGGGGACAATGACTTCATCGAGTACGACGACGCGGACTATGTGACTACCAACATGGTCGTGAAGCGGGGGTTGACCTGGTCGGGAATCATCTGGGCGTTTCAAAGTAGAATTCTCGGCAACTGGCATCCCATCACCTGGCTGTCCCACATGCTGGACTGTACCCTGTTCGACGTGAATCCGGCGGCCCATCACTGGATGAGCGTTCTGGGTCATGCGGCCAACGCGGTGTTGCTCTTCTGGTTGCTCGCCCGCCTCACGGGCGCCCACTGGCGCAGCGCCCTGGTCGCCGCCTTGTTTGCCTGGCATCCGTTGCATGTCGAGTCCGTCGCCTGGGTATCGGAGAGAAAAGATATCTTAAGCACGGGATTCGGACTGCTGGCGTTGATCTACTACCATCGCTTTGTCCGGGAACGGTCCCGCGGGTGTTACTGGGCGGCGTTGGCGCTGTTCGGTTGCAGTCTTCTGTCCAAACCCATGCTGGTGACGTTGCCGTTCGTTCTGTTGCTGCTGGACTATTGGCCTTGGCAGCGGCTGGCGTGGGCGCGGGGCCGCGCCGCCGATTCTTCCGCCACCAGCACCGGGGCCGGTGAGCCGGGGCCGGGTTTGACGATTCGGGAGGCCGTCGTGGAGAAACTCCCGTTTTTTGCCTTGGCGATCGCGTCGTCGGTGGTGACTTTCTGGGTGCAAAAGGAAGGCGGGGCGGTGGCTTCCGTCGCGGCCCTCACGTTGGGGGTGCGCATCCAGAACGTGGTGGTATCTTATGCGGGCTACCTCGGACAAATGTTCTGGCCGAAGGGTCTGATTATTCCCTATCTGCTCACGAACCAGGAAACCGTGACTCGAGCGGTGGTTGCCGCCGTGGTTTTGATGGGAATCACTGGTTTGGTCTGGTGGTTTCGCCGGCTTAGATACCTGACCTTTGGCTGGTGTTTTTACCTGGGGACCTTGGTTCCCGTCATTGGCCTGGTCCATGTCGGAGAACAGGCACACGCCGACCGATACACCTATGTGCCGCTCATCGGCATCTTTGTGATGCTGGCGTGGGGGACTCAGGAGCTATTCTCGCGCCTGCCGCGGCCCCGGGTCAGTGCCGCGGTTTGCTGGGGGCTGGCGCTGCTGGCCTGCGCGCCGATCACCTGGCGGCAGGTGCGGCTCTGGAAGAACACCGGGACGCTCTTCGAGCATACGCTGACCCATGAACCCAACAACCGGATTGCGCTGCAACTGTTGGGTTTTGCGGCCTTGCAGTCGGGTAATTCCGAGCAGGCGCTCGAGTATTTTAAGAAGTTCAACCTGGCCGCCGTTCCTTCGGCCACGTCCACGCTGATCATTGCGCGGGCGCTCAGTGACATGAACCGGCCCATGGACGGAATCCGGCTGATCGAAACCTATCGGGCGAGATCGAATGCGATGACCGGAAAGCTTTGGGCGACACTTGGCGAGTTGACCGAGAGTGTCGGGGATCGGCGGCGAGCCTATGCTGAATTCCAGCGGGCGCAGGAATTCAAGGAAACCCGGTTCGCCGCGACCCTGCGGCTGGCGTTGATGAAGGCGGAAGACGGCGATCGCGCGGCGGCCGAAGCGGAATATCACAAGCTATTGGCGGAGAGTCCGGATCATCCACATGCGTTGCTGGGACTGGCGGGGGTGAACTCAGATCAAGGCAAGACTGACGCCGCCCGGAAACTGCTCCAGCGGGCCTTGGCGACGCCGCCGTTCACGTTCGAAGACTTTTACAGTTTCGCCGTGATCCAGGCGAAGCTGGGTCTGACCAGCGAGGCGGAACGGAACTACTTGAACGCCATTGAGCGGAACCGCCTGCATTTTGATTCCCATTACAACCTGGGCAATCTCTACACACGCAACGGTGCGGTCACCAATGCCGTGGGGTTTCTCAACCGGGCCGTACAACTCCGTCCCTACGCCCCGCAGGCCCGCAACAACCTGGGGGTTGCCCTCGCGACCGCCGGGCGATTGCAGGAGGCTGCCGGCCAGTATCGTGAGGCCATCCGGCTGGCTCCAACCCAGCCGGATGCCTATTATGGTCTGGGCCGGATCATGGAAATGCAGACCAATTATGTGGGCGCAGCGGGCCAGTATTCCAAGGTGCTCGATCTTAGTCCGGGCTTTCTGGATGCCCGCATCGGACTCGCCCTGGTCCTGAACCAGAACGGGCAGTGGAGTAATGCGGTGCCGCAGTGGGAGCAGGTCTTGAAAGCCCGACCGGAAAGCGGGCTCGGTCATTACCAACTGGCAGTGGCGCTGCTCAAACTCAAGCGGACGGCGGAAGCGGTGCCGCATCTCGACCGCGCCGTAGCGCTACGGCCCAATGACCGGATCGCCGCGGACACCCTGGCCCGGGTGCTGGCCACTTCGCCCGAGGCTTCCCTTCGCAACGGGGCGCGCGCCGTGATGCTCAGTGAGGGAATCTGCCAGCCGCGGGAGCAAGCTCCGGCGGCATTCTTGGAGACCCTCGCGGCGGCGTATGCGGAAACCGGCGCCTTCGACAAGGCGCGCGCCACCGCGGAGCTGGCGCTGGCTTCCGCGCGGGCGGCCAAAGACACCACCCTGGCGGGTCGGCTCCAAGAACAGATCGCCTTGTATCAGGCCGGGCGCCCATTCCGGGCGGGGCCGTAGCCGCGATCGGGCATCACGGCCAACAGGCGCGCGGCTTTCACGCCGACTAATTCCCGGCAATTTTCATGATGCAATTTATTCGCTGGGTCTGCTCACCGCTGGCGGTGTTGTTCCTCGGTGCCGGCTCCGATTTGGACCAAGTGCTTTCGCTCACGTTGCCAACAGAGGGATTCGGGGCGCGAGCTAAGTTCGTCTTGGAAGCAATCGTAAACCGGCCCTCAATCGCGCGGATTTTTTCAAGCCATCCAACTATCCGCAGCACTCATAGTCTGGAGCTGCAAATTTGCCGGTCCGAAGTATCGCTTTCATCATGCACGACCGATGTTTGGATGAGGCGATGACCGCACTCCGCCTTGGAAGTTACTGGTTAGTTCAATTCACCCACTCACGACCGCAAGTCTGACATGTCAAATACCTCCGCGAACCGCAATCCCGCCGGCGACTCTGCCGGTCAACAAGTCGTTGTCACTGGCGGTGCCGGGTTCATTGGTTCCCATTTGACAGAACGGCTGCTCGCCGACGGTTGGCGGGTGGTAGTCATTGACGATCTGTCCACCGGCAGTCTGGCCAATCTGGCTGCGGTGGCGAACCATCCCGGGCTGGAAATCATTTGTTCCAAGCTTTCCACCTGCGCCCGGCTGGGAGAGATCGGTGCCGGGTCGGCTTTTATCTTCCATCTGGCTGCCGCGGTGGGGGTCGAGTTGATTCTAAAGGAGCCGTTGGCGGCGATTCAGACCAACTTGCGGGAGACAGAGGCGATCTTGGAGGCGGCGTCGCGGTCCGGCACCCCGTTGCTGCTGACTTCCACTTCGGAAGTCTATGGCAAAAGTCCGAAACTCTGGCTCGAAGAGACGGATGACTTGATCATAGGCCAGCCGCATCTTAGTCGCTGGGCATATTCTTGTTCGAAACTGATGGACGAGTTCCTTGCCTTCGCGCATGCCCGCACGCGCCATCTGCCGGTCACGGTCGTTCGGTTGTTCAACACCGCCGGCCCGCGGCAGACCGGTCGCCATGGGATGGTTCTGCCCCGATTTGTCGCCGCCGCACTGGAAGGGCAACCTATCCGGATATTCGGTGACGGAACCCAGACCCGTTGCTTTTGTCATGTGGCGGATACGGTGGAGGCGCTGCTCCGGCTGCAGCGGCTGCCGGCCGCGCGGGGGGAGATTTTCAACATCGGCGGCGACGAGGAGCTTTCGATGTCCGCCCTGGCTGAACGGGTCGTCGCCACTCTCTCCTCCAAGTCGGTGATTCAATACATCCCGTATCAAGATGCGTATCCGGCGGGCTTTGAAGAAATGCCGCGGCGGCGGCCGAGCACGGCCAAACTGGAGCGAATCACCGGCTTTCGACCGGGCCGGCGACTCGGCGAAATCATCGTGGATGTCGCGGAATGGCTGCGTCCAGGAAGGGGAGCGGGTTGATCGGTCCGCAGGTCCTGCTCCCGTTGCATCCCGAAGCCCGATATCCAAAGTTTGGTTGTTGTTAATCCGGGGCGTGCGGGCTTCGGACTGCGTCCGCGGTGAGGTCGTGACGGAGTCTTCGGGGATATTGGCTCTGTCCCACCCTCAAGAGGCTTGAACCCAAAAAAGGCAGTTGGAACCACGAAACCCACGAAAGACACGAAAGACACGAAAGACACGAAAGAACAACCTGTTACTGCAAGCTCAGGGTTCACCCCGCAGGTGACGTGTTTCAGCGCCGGACAAACTCACATTCAGGCTTTTTTCGTGTCTTTCGCGTCTTTCGTGGTTCATCTCAATAGCGGTGTTTAGGTTGAACGGCGGGTTGGTTGCCGCGATGTCCCCGCAGAATCGGCCGGTTCCGACATTCGGATGCAGGGGGGGCTTGGAGTTACAGCGACGGCTGAAGGCTGATCGCCGCCGTGCCAGGGCAAAAAAAGAGCACCCGCCGGAGCGGGTGCTTTGCAGAAAGAGGTGTTCTTGACCGACTTCGGCCCCGAATCAGGGCACGATCCACCAAGTGTCGCCGAGACCGGTGGTGCCGCTGTAACCGTAGGAGGTGCCGGCATTGCTCATCGAGGTCTGGAGGACGGTGGCGGTCGCCTGCTGGACGCTGCCGTCAGCGTAGGTCAAGTCACCCTGCAGGTCGTGAATCGCATTGGCGGTGGCACCAACCCAGTACGTGCCCGTGGCGACGGCCGTACTGGAAACGGCGGCACGACTGGCGGCGGCGTACGAGGTCAGCGTCGAAGCCGTGGCGGCAGTCGCTGTGTTCATGTTACGGTCGGCGATCAACAGGCCGATCGGACGGGCTTCGTCGGCGTTGTGGTTCACCGCATAGCTGGTGGCGAGGTTCTGGTTGCCGCCGTTACCGAGCGAGGAGGTGCCGGTGGAGGTTCCGGGTGCGCCGGCGAGACCGCCGAAGTCGGTGACACGGTTATACGTGGCACGGGCGCGGTCAGAGGGGCACAGGAGCACTTTCGGCGACTGAAGCTCATTCCACATGGCTTGGAAAACCTGCCAGGTGGCCGCGGTGCTGCCCGCTTGGGCGCCCGCCATCGTTCCGATGTAGCTGTTGCCGGTGGCTTGGACGGGATAAAGATCCCCGTTGTCGGAAGCAAACACGCGGAAGGCGGTGCCGATTTGCTTCTGGTTGTTGACGCATTTGATGCGGTTGGCCTTGGCCTTCGCCTTGCCGAGTGCGGGCAGGAGCATGGAGGCCAGGATGCCGATGATGGCGATGACGACCAGCAGCTCGATGAGCGTGAAGGCCCCGATTTTTTTCTGGGTGTTGTTCTTCATATAGACCGACGTTTTGTTGTTTTTGAGGCTCCTGCATCTGAAACCTTCCAGTCGGCCTGCTCAAGCTGAGGGGCCCTTGAGCACAGTTCACGCCAATGGGCTGGCGGTGATTAAATGGGCGTGTTTCGGTGTTTCATCCGCCCAAACGGGTGCTGCTGGTGATTCCTGCCGCATTAAGCGTGAGGTTCCCGCACCATCGGGAATTCGCACTCGGCGGTCCGTGGTGCTCTCCAGCGGTGGCGCTTGATTCGGTCGCAAGTCCCGGAGGTTCGGCGTGGTGGCGGTCTGCTGGACGAGGGTGGCGCAATCCGCAGCCGCTCCTCCGCGGCAAAAAAGTGTTTGCTGCGGCCGCGGATGCGGTACCGTCGCCGCCCTATGCACGGGCAATTCATCAGTGAATCTCCAGTCGCGCCGGCCTGCGGACGGGGCCGGTCGGGCGCGGCGGCGCGAGCTTTTGCGGGCCGCGAATTGCCGTCCTGTTCTGAAGCCGCATGAAAATCAGCGTTTCCTTCAACGGCGCCGCCTCGGTGGTGATGTTGGACATACCCGAGTGCGTGGTCGGCCGGCGCAATCCCTACAAACAGCCGGACCTGGACCTCAGTCCCGACGACAAGGTCTCGCGCCGGCACGCCCGGTTGTGGGTGGACGGCGGCGCGCTGTGGGTCGAGGACCTCGGCAGCCGGCACGGGACGCTCGTCAACGGGATCAAAATCAACTACGCGATGCAGTTGAAGCCCGAGGATTTTGTGCAGGTCGGCGAGACGTTGTTGCAGATCGTGCCGTAGCGGGCGGAGGGAAGTTCAAGGTTCAAAGTTCAAGGTTCAAAGTTCACGGGAAGCGCCAAGGGCCAAGGACGACGCGGGGGGCGCTGTAGAGCCGCAACCAAAACGGCGCGCGACCGGTCCCCGGTCGCAGCGGCAACTTCGGAGTTCGGGTTGAACCAGCGTGGTCCTTCGCCCTCCGGAGTAACACGCAGCCGAACCTGTTCGCCACGGCCACAACGACTGATCCCGAAAATTTCACGTTTCTCCGCGGCAGCTTCCGCTCCCCTCTCATAAGAACCCGGTTTCAACCGGGTGCTGCCGGGAGGAAGACAGAAAAACCGTTTTAACGGTTTTGACCCCGGCGTGCGGAAAACCGCCGAAGCGGTTGCGGATCGCTCGGTCGCCAACACCCGGCTGAAGCCGGGTGCTAATGAGAAGGGAGCATCGACCCACGCGCCGTTGTTATTCTCCCGCCGTCACAGGTCAGTGTTCCGCCTGTTCAGGTGCTTTCCTTGAACTTTGAGCTTTGAGCTTTGAACTTTGAACTCTGAACTTCCGCCCTCCGGGGCGGCGGGGGCTTTGCCCTTGTTTCGTCGGGGTCTTCTGTTACCAACGCGCGCGTGACTGATGTGAAGCAATTGCGGCTGGGAATTCTCGGTTCGGGCAAGGGGTCCAACATGGTGGCCATCGCGTCCGCGGTGGCGGCGGGGACGGTTCCGGCGGTGATCGCGG
>BJHT01000055.1 GCA_014193395.1 Verrucomicrobiota bacterium | reverse complement strand
GGTCAGAGTCTCCTTACGTCGTCTCCTACAACGGAACGACAGCGACGACACCTATTCCGAGTGACATTTCCCCCGCCCCCTCTCTGCGTTCCTTCCCATCTCTGCGGTGTTCTGTCTCCGCGCCCGAGCTGCGGCCGCGCCCGAAGCCGAATTATTACACCGCAGAGATGGGAAGGAACGCAGAGGGGGAAGAGCAGGGTAGGGCGCGCCCTACACTTGTAGGAGACGACGTAAGGAGACTCTAACCTCCTTTTACCCAACCACGCCGCTCCCGTCGAAAAAGGTCAGAGTCTCCTTACGTCGTCTCCTACAACGGAACGACAGCGACGACACCTATTCCGAGTGACATTTCCCCCGCCCCCTCTCTGCGTTCCTTCCCATCTCTGCGGTGTTCTGTCTCCGCGCCCGATCTGCGGCCGCGCCCGAGGCCGGATTATTACACCGCAGAGATGGGAAGAAACGCAGAGAGGGAAGGGCGAGGTAGGGCGCGTCCTATCCTTGTAGGAGACGACGCAAGGAGGCTCTAACCTCCTTCTACCCAGCCGCGCTGCTCCCGCCGACGAAGGTCAGAGTCTCCTTACGTCGTCTCCTACAAAACTACGGCCGCAGCTACGCCACCAACTCTTCCACCACATTCCCCTGCACATCGGTCAGCCGATACCGCCGTCCTTGGAATTGGTAGGTGAGCCGCTCGTGATCGATGCCGAGTTGGTGCAGCAGCGTCGCGTGCAGGTCGTGAATGTGGACGCCGTTGTTCGCCACGTTGTAGCCAAACTCGCACGTCTCGCCGTAGGTCTGGCCGGCCTTGATCCCGCCGCCCGCCATCCACATCGTGAAGCAGCGCGGATGATGATCGCGGCCGAAGTTCGTGGAGATTTTCCCCTGGCAATAATTCGTGCGGCCAAATTCCCCGCCCCACACGACCAGCGTTTCATCGAGCAGACCACGGCTGCGCAGGTCGCGGATGAGCGCTGCGGCCGGCTGATCGGTTTCCTTGCACAGCTTCGGCAACGCGCCCGGCAGGCCGCCGTGATGATCCCAGTCCTGATGATATAGCTGGATGAACCGCACGCCGCGCTCGGCCAGCCGCCGCGCCAGCAGACAGTTCGCCGCGAAGCTCCCCGGCGTCTTCACATCCGGCCCGTAGGCATCGAGCACTGGCTGCGGTTCCTGCGCGAGATCGGTGACCTCGGGGATGCTGAACTGCATCCGAAACGCCATTTCGTAGTGATCGATGCGGCTCTGGATTTCCGCGTCCGGCGTGCCCGCGAGCTGGTGTTCGTGCAACTCGCGCAGGCTGTCGAGCAACTGGCGGCGGCTGTCCGCGCTCACGCCGGCGGGATTGTTCAGATACAGCACCGGGTCTTTCGCCGCGCGGAACAGCACGCCCTGATGCCGCGACGGCAGAAAGCCGCTGCCCCACAGATGCGCCCCGAGTGGCTGCCCGCCCTTGCCCTTGGTGATGAGCACCACGAAGGACGGCAGGTTCGCGTTCTCCTGCCCCAGCCCGTAACTCAGCCATGCGCCCATGCTCGGCCGCCCGGCGATCTGCGTGCCCGTTTGGAAAAATGTCACGCCCGGCCCGTGATTGATCGCCTCGGTAATCATTGATCGCACCACGCACAATTCATCCGCGATGCCCGCCGTGTGCGGCAGCAACTCGCTCATCCACGCCCCCGAGCGCCCGTGTTGCGCGAACTTGAATGGCGACCCGACCAGCGGGATCGACGACTGATTCCCCGACATGCCCGTGAGCCGCTGTCCGCCGCGCACCGAATCTGGAAGCTGCTCACCATGCCGCTGGTTCAGCAGCGGTTTGTAATCGAACAAATCCAACTGCGACGGCCCGCCCGACATGAACAGGTAGATGATCCGCTTGGCCTTGGGCGCAAAGTGCGGCATGCCGAGGACACCGCGGTCCGGAGCGGGGGCTGACACCACTTTGGAAGAGAGCAGCTCCGCGAGGGCCACGCCACCGAGGCCGGCACCGAAGCGATTGAGGAAGTGGCGGCGAGTTAGAGGAGTGAGGGGCATAAAAAAGTAATTAGTAATTAGTAATTAGTGATTAGTAATTAGTGAGCAGCCGTAGCCATGCAGTTGGAACAGTCGGGATGCCCATAGAGATAAGATGGACACAGAGGCGCGATGCCTCAACCGAACGAGTCTGGAACGCTACTCCCATCTCGCCCATTTCCTGTTTCAGCGCGTGGTCGCACGTTGGCCGTCCCGGAGGGACGCCGGAGGAGATTAGCCGGGGGCAAGTCCGCTCCCGCGGACGCCGCCCCCGGAAACGGTGCCGAGTAGCTCCGTGCCCCAGCGGGGCATCGAAGAAATCGACCGGGACGCCGGACCATCGCCGGCGGCCTGCCCCGTCCGAGGCGACGGGTGGTGGCGAAGATGCTGCGGGATGGCCGCCCCCAAAAGCTTCTCCGATGCCCCGCTGGGGCATGGTCCGTTTGCTGTGGCTGCCGGGGGCCGCACCCGCTGGCGCGGGCTTGCCCCCGGCTAATTTCCTGCGGCGTTCCTCCGGGACGAACCGCCCGGCAGGGGCAGCGATTCTTGGAGAGGACTGATGGCTGCCGGCGCACCGGAAAAATCCTCGCGACGCGCGGGGATTCAGAAGAGTTGTGGTACTGAAGAAAACCAAGGTCTGCGTCCGCTCCGGGCAGTGACCATTCAAGGAACCATCAGCCGCCGGCCAATTCTTTGTCTTCTCTGTGTTCATCGCGTCTCTGTGGTTCATTGCGGTCGTCCCTGCTGAATAGTTACGACTTAGTTGGTTGTTGGAATGGTTTAGTTCGGCTGAGTTCAGGGTCGGATTTTCAGTATGTGTCAAACAGTTCACTGACTAATTACTAATTACTGATCACTAATTACTCTTCCCGAACCTCATCTCTTCACTACACAGCCATCGTGGTTAAGCAGAGCTTGCGCGAGGACGGTCGCGGCGGCGGCTTCGGGGGCGGGAATCTTCTCGTCGCGTTTTACGTTTCCGATTTTCAGAAGCTGGGCGGCTTCCGCAGGTGCCGTTTGAAAGTGGTCAAGCTGCGCCGTGTAGAGCTTCTTCAGAATTGCAGTCTCTCTCGCATCGGGCTGGCGGCTGAGACAGCGGAGGAAGCCACGTTCAATCATCATCGTTACGTCCCCCTTTGCCTCGCGGTGCAGGGTTTCGCCGAGCGCGCGGGCGGCTTCGACGTATTGCACGCCGTTGAGCAGGATGAGCGCCTGCAACGGTGAGTCGGTACGCTCGCGTCGGGCTGCGCACACGGCGCGGCGCGGGGCATCGAAGGCGAGCAGCGCGGGCGGCGGACCGGTGCGGCGCCAGTTGGTGTAGAGACTGCGCCGCAGCGCGCCGTCGCCGCCGCTGGCGTTGGCGGGCTTGAACGATTCGCTCATCTCGTAGGGGTTCACCGGCGGACCGCCGAGCTGGTGTTTCAACAGTCCGGCGGCGGCGAGCGCGTTGTCGCGGATCATCTCGGCGGGCAGGCGGAAACGCGGGCCGCGCGCGAGCAGTTCGTTGTCGGGATCGTCGGTCATCGCGGTCGCGTCGGCGACGCTGCGCTGGCGGTAAGTGTGCGTGGTGACGATGGCCTTGAGCAGCGCCTTGGTGTCCCAGCCGCTCGCGACGAACTTGAGCGCGAGCCAGTCCAGCACCTCCGGATACAGCGGGCGCGCGCCCTGGCTGCCGAAGTCCTCGGCGGTCTTCACGAGGCCGCGGCCGAAAATATTCTGCCAGAACCGGTTCACCGTGACGCGCGCCGTGAGCGGATGCTCGGGCGCGGTCAGCCACTGTGCGAGGCCGAGACGGTTGCGCGGCGCTCCCGCGGGCCATGATGACAACGCGGCGGGCGTGACGGCGGGCACTTCGTCGCGGCGCTGGTTGTATTCGCCGCGGAAGAGGACGTAGGACTTCTTCGGCTGCGGCAGTTCGCGCATGACCATGATTTCCTTCACGCCGTCGGCGAGCTGCGAGAGTTCGCCGCGCACGGTTTTCAGGGCGGCGAGTTGCTTTTGAAAATCGGCATCTTCAGTCGCGAGGAAATAGTCCTGAAGCTGCGCGCTTTCGGCGGCGGTCAGCGTCGCTTCGGGCTTGGCGAACAGCGTGCGTGCGGCCGCGTCGTCGTGCGCGGCGAGTGCTTCCAGCGGCGTCAGCGCGCGGCTGAAGACGCGGAACTCATCAATCGCACCGCCCTTGAAGCCGCGGTCGCGCATCCGTTCGGCGAGCGAGATGTTGTCGTGCCCGCCGCCGGTGATGTTCTTGGTGAGGTTGTCGCGCACGATGTCCACCGTCGCCGCGCTGCCATTGACGAAAAGCCGCAGCCCGTCGGCGCGGCTGCTGCCATCGTAGGTCACGACCACGTGCGTCCAGGTGTTCGTCGGCACGACTGCTTTGGCTTGAATCGAAATCGCGTTGCCGGGCCAAAAGTGGATGAGCGACCACTTGAGCCGGCCGTCTTCGAGGAGCAGTTCGTAGCCGCGGCTGCCCGCATCGGTCCACGCCTGCGAACGGTGGAAGATCACGGCGCGATCCTTCAGGTCGGGCGAGCGCAGCCACAGCGCGACGCTGAACGGCTCGTGCCGCTGAAAATTCCCGAGCGCCAGATTCACCGGATCATCGCCGGTGAACTGCACCGCGTTGCCGAACTTTCCGGGCACCAGCTTGTTCTCGCCAACGAGCGTGGCAGCCAGCGCGCCGCCAAGGGCGTTGGTACACTTGTTGCCTTTCTCCAGCGTGTCGAAGGTGTAGCGCGCGAGTTCGCCGGCGAGTTTCAGTGCGGCAGGGCGAGCCTTGAGCCATGCCGTGAACGCCGTGACGCTTGCTGTGCGCACGTCGCGCGCCTGCTTTTCAGCGGCCGCGATTTTCTCCCGCACGGCGGCCAGTTTTTCCTTGGCCGCCCCTTCCATCATCATGTGCGCGGGCGTCGGCACGGACGGCGTGAAGTAGGAATAAAGGCCCGCCTCGTCGATGTTTTGGAAGAAGGAGAACAGCCCGTAATATTCCTTCTGCGTGACGGGATCGAACTTGTGATCGTGGCAGCGGGCGCACTCGAAGGTGAGGCCGAGAAACGCCGTGGCGAACGTCTGCACGCGGTCGGCGACATACTCGACGCGATACTCCTCTTCCACACTGCCACCCTCGGTTTCCTGCTGGTGCAGGCGGCTGAACGCGGTGGCGAGAATCTGCTCGTCGGTCGGATTGGGCAGAAGATCGCCGGCAATCTGCGCGGTGATGAATTGGTTGAACGGCAGGTTTTGATTGAACGCGCGCACCACCCAGTCGCGCCACGGCCACATCTCGCGCTCGCGGTCCACCTGGAAACCGTAGCTGTCGGCGTAGCGCGCGACATCGAGCCAGTCCACCGCCATGCGTTCGCCGTAGCGCTCCGATTGGAGCAGGCGGTCCACCACGCGCTCATACGCTTTCGGCTCTGTGTCGCGCGCGAACGCTTCGATTTCCTCCGGTGTCGGCGGCAGGCCGGTGAGATCGAAAATCACGCGGCGCAGCAATGTCGCGCGATCCGCTTCGGGCTGCGGGCGCAGGCCGCGGCGCTGCAGCTCACGCCACACAAACGCATCAATCGCAGTCGGGGCGGGAACGGCGGGCGTTTTGTTCGCCGGCGCGGGAGCGGGTGCGGCGATTTCCAATGTCACCGCAGGCACGGCGGACGGCGCGGGCGGGACGAACGCCCAGTGCGCCTGATATTCGGCTCCCTCGGCAATCCAGCGCCGGAGCAGCGCGACCTCGGCGGGCGTGAAGCTGCGCAGCTTCGCCTTGGCCGGCGGCATGTGGTCATCTGGATCGGTGGTTGTGATGCGCGCGATGAGTTTGCTCTGGTCCGGCTTGCCGGGGACAATCGCGCCGTCCGCCGTGGCGCTCTCGCGGACATCGAGCCGCAGCTTGGCCTCGCGCTTTTTTGCGTCCGGCCCGTGGCAGAAAAAACATTTGTCGGAGAGCAGCGGACGAATGTCGCGATTGTAGAGCAGGCGGTCTGCGCCGCGCGCCGGCGGCGCGAACAGCAGGCCGAGGGTGACGGCGATCGCGGCGTGGAGAGTGATTGAAATGTTCATCAGATCGTTGCGGCTTGGCGATGACGATGCGGTCGCCGCCGTGCTCACGCCAGCCCGGATTGCGCCTCATTCGCCGCCAAAACGCAGCACAGCTTCTTGCGCGTCTCATCGGCACCTGGCTTCACAGACGGTGTTAAACCGTAGCCGCCGACGTGAGGAGGCGGATGAAACCCACGCGAACTACGGGGAAATCCGCCTCCTCACCTGGGGGGCTACGGCGCGCAAAGGGATTTTTTCACACAGCCTGTGAAGGCCGCGCTCCTGCCGCCCTCACTGAATAGCTACGGCTCAGCTTCGCCCCACCCGCTCACGAATCTGCTGCGAAAAGGGCTTGGTTCTGCGGAGCGGATGCCCATGTTCGCAACGAACCAACGCTCCTATGAATCGCGCAACATCCTTATCTCACCCCACGGAAATCAGGCTCTCGGAGCGGTTGCGGAGGTCGGCCCGGATCGTACTTAGTCAAAGGGTGGCACGGGCGACTCGCCCGTGCCGCCGGACCGCTGGCCCGGCGGAACGGAGGGAAACGTGTCTAGGTTCGAGCGCGCATGGGCAAACGTCGCGTCACACTTATTTCGTCCGGCGAGTCGCGGGACGGGACAGGCTGGTAGCCTGTGCCACCCAGTTTTGTGCGGACGCCTGTGAAATATCTCGAGCGGCTTCCTCCCTTCTCTTCGCCCTGTGTTTGTTGCTCGGCACCGGCATGGCAGCGGCGCAACCGGCGGGGTACGAGTCATTCGAGAATGGTTTGCCGGCTTACATCGCCGCACCGCGCACAGGCGGCTTGAGTGTTACTCCGTGGCACAGCAAGCACGGCACGAACTCGCTGCGGTGGGAATGGGCCAGGGGCGGGGAACTGAACATTCGCCACGACCTCGGCGAGGTTTCGCGCACGGGGGGCTTCCTTTGCCGGGCTTCCTTTGCCGCGTGGGTGTATCTGGAGAAAGCGCACGATGGGGCGTTGGTGTTTGAGTTTCGCGAGGGCGAGCAAGTCACGGGCTCGTTCCGTTTTCCAATGCAGTTCACCGGCTGGCGGCCGGTGCGTTTGCATTACGACGATTTTCCCAGCGGCAAGCCAACGTCGCGGGTGGACAACATCCGCATCGCCGCGCCGGCGGACGTGGCGCGGGGCGTGGTGTATTTCGATCTTATCGCGTTCAACTCGCTGACCTATCCCTCGGCCGCGATCAACCCCGAGAAGTTGATCCCGCGGCAGGCACGTCCCTATCTCGACGAGCAGCGTTTTCCGGTGCTCACGCGGGTGAGCGAGGCCGAGTTGGAGGGGTTGCGCAAATTGAAAGGCCCCGCTCCCAAAGCCCGGAAATCGCCGGGCCTCGCGGAGGCGAAGGTGACTGAGCTTTGTGACAAGCCGAAGGAACTGGGCGTCACTCGCGATGAACACGGCGTGCATGGTCCGGGCCTGGATGCCAGGGGTTATTACTGCGCCGCCGTTGGGGAATACGGCGGGAAGGATATCCGCTTCTGGCCGGACGAACACGGTCCGAACGGTCTCGTCATGGCGAACCCAAAATCATTCACCGCGCTGGCGTCACAGCTCGCCGCGGCCTACCAGGCCAGCAACGACGAGTCGCAACGCCGCCGGCTGGCGGAGGCTTTCCTGCTCCTGGCCGACTATCTCCAGGATCAAGGGGAAACGCTCGCCGCCGACGCCATCACGCTCATGCGCGACGTGCTCACCCAGGCGAAACGATTCGACTATCACTTCGAGGCTCTGGTGCGTTCGCGCGGCGGCGATTCTTTCTATGTCATCGGCGATGCGCCGCTCCGGTCCAACATGGATTTCTATTCCCACTACGCGCGCAATTTGATGGACCTGTGTTTCGTTCCGGCAGAAACGACCGACCAGGTTCGCTGGCTGAACGCGTGGACGGCGATGATGGAACAGTCGCTGCGTCAGCCGTCCGGTGCGTTCAAGGTGGATGGATCGGCGTATCATCACAGCGGGCACTATCATTCGTATGCGCAGGGCGCGTTCGCGAACTTCGCCAAATTCCAGAAGGATCTCCAAGACACGCCGTGGCGGCTGAGTCCCGCAGCGCATGAGCAGCTCCGCCGCGCCATGCTCGCCCAACGGTTCTATGCCAATCGCTTTGACCTGCCGCTGTCCCTCACGGGTCGCAGCCCATTCTGGCCGGGCTACGGCCTCATGTTGCCCGCTGGCGTCAAGGCCCTGGACACACTGGCGCGGCTGGGATCGCCGGATGGAAAGGAACCGATTGATCGCGAAGTCGCCGCGGCCTATCTGCGGCTGGCACCCGAAGCCGCCGCGAAGGAGCCGTATCTGAGCCTGGGCGTCAAACCAGAGCCGGAGCCGAACGGGACGTTCGTGATGCCATACGCGGCCCTGCTGGCGCATCGGCGCGACGACTGGCTCGTCTGCGTCCGCGGCCAGAGCCGCTATTGCTGGGGCAGCGAACGACAGGCCCGGCGCAATTGCTACGCGGTCTTCCAGAGCATCGGCAGTCTCGAGATTCTGGCCGGGGGAAATCCGGTCACTGCGAAAGCGAGCGGACGCGACGGGGCGGGATGGAACTGGGCGCGGTTCGAGGGCACCACCGTTCCGCAACTGCCGCTGGTCGATCTCGAGAGGGCCTGGCCCGCGAACAGCGAGGTGACGCGCTCACCAGAAACCTTCGTGGGCGGTCTCTCGCACCAAGGTCGGCAGGGCGTTTTCGCCATGGTGTTGAATCAGAAAATCACGCCGGCCGGCAAGGTCATCAAAGGCAAGCGGAGCTGGTTCTTCAGCGATGACCGGGTGCTCTGCCTCGGCTCAGGCATCGCGTGCGACGTGACCGAGCATCCAACGCAGACGACCCTGTGCCAGAAATCGCTGCGGAACACCGAGCCGCGTGAGCTTCTCCCCACCTCGGTTGACGGTGCCGACGTCGTGGCATTTCCCGCGGAACGAACGCTGGAGCCGGCCAAGCCCCACTGGTTTTTCGATGTCCAACAGACCGGTTACTACCTGCCCGCCGGACAGACGGTCGGGATCGCGCGGAAGCATCAGCAGAGCCGCGATGTCAACGACTGGGAGAACACCGAAGGAGACTTCCTGACTGCGTGGATCGACCACGGCAAAGCGCCCAAAAACGCGGGCTACGAATACCTCGCGGTCGTCCGGGCGACACCCGCGGCGATGCAGAAAATCGTGGCGCAGCCACCCTATCGCGTCCTCCAGCGCGACGACGCGGCGCACATCGTCTGGGACGCGTCCGGGCGGCGCTGGGGCGGCGTGTTCTTTGCCCCGCAAGGGGAAATCTCGCACGCGTTCGCGAACGAGATGCTGCCGGTGAAAGCCGTCGATCGCCCGTGCCTCGTGATGACGCAGGCCGCGTCGGATGGCGGTCTCGACGTGAGCGTGGCCGATCCCGACCTGAACCTACGACCCGATGGCGGGAACCAGCCACAGCCACTGCGAGTCACCCTGCGCGGAAAATGGCGGCTCTTGGAAGCAAACGGAACCACCTGCGTCTGGCCGCTCGCGGACGTGGAAAGCAAGGTGCGGGCCGTGTCCGCGAGTGACACGGAGACGGTCGTGGAGATCATCTGCCAGCACGGGGCGAGCTATGACCTGAAGCTCGTGCGGTGAGCTGTGGTGGTTGAGAGCAGTCAACCCGAACAGAAGGAGTTGGAACCACGAAATGCTCGAAAAACACGAAAGGGGAGCATCTCAGTTGCCTGCAACTATCCTTGCTTGTTGGCGAAGTCCCGCAGGGACGACCGAGAATAGCCCAGCACTTGAGTGCTGGGTTCGCGGGCGGTGAATCGGAAAATCCCGGCAGGGACGACAGCGGCGGAATGTCGTGCGGTTTCTTTCGTCCCTGCCGGGACTCGGCTCGGCCCCGAGGCAAACCCGCACTGAAGTGCCGGGCTATTGTCTTTCGCCCTCCGGGCTGGGACCGCGAGCCGGAGCATGTGCAAGAAACTGGGACGCGCCGCCACGAAAGGTGAGGTCCTTGCGGATTTGGCAGTTATCAGTGCCGGGGCAGAAAATTCGATGTCGGCCAACTACGATTCGGCCCCTTGTTTTCGTGTCTTTCGTATTTTTCGTGGTTCATCTCTTCTCCCGATTCCGAAACAGAAGCTGGAGCCGGCTTCTTACGTGGATCGGCCTGCACGGCGGTGAGCATCTCCGTGCTGCTCCCGAAGCGTTCGGCTGCGAGGCCCATCTGCCGCAACATGCGCAGGTCCAGCAGCGAGCGGCCGCCTTCGTCGGTGCTCTTCATTTTGCTGAGGAAGCCGGCGAAGAGTTTCATCTCGGCCTCTTCGATGAGCGCGAGTTGCTTGAGCTTGGCCTCGTCTTGGCCGTGGTGCGACGTGTCGTGATGCGTGAGGGCGAGGCCTTCGAGTTCGAGCCGGGCGGTGTGTCGGGCGAAACTGCCGACGTGTGTTCACCGGCGTTAAACGCGCGCCCGGTCGAATGCTGGGAAAAACATTTTCCCGTCGCCGATGGGGCCGTAGCGTCACGGCCAATGAACCTGACGCAGGCGCAATCCTCCCGGTGGTGGTCTGCGTCCATAATCGGAATTCCATCCGCGAGCCTCGCTCGCACTTCCGGCCGCCGATCTGCTCGCTCCCCATTCGCGTGACACCGACAGCTAAAGCAATTTCCCAACTGCACGATGACTCTTCAATCCCATGACACGCCGCCAATCTCTCCTTCTCCTGCTCGCCGGAATGGGTTCCGGCTTGCGCAGTTTCGCTGCCACCCGGTCGTTGCCTGAACTCATGGAAGCCGCCGCCCAGCTCATTCAGAAACAGGTCGCCGCGGGCACGCTGACCGCGGCGGTGCTGCGGATTCAACGAGGTGCGGAGACGGTCGAGCGAGCCTTTGGAAAAGCAGAGACGCCGGCCGCGATGTTCCTGCTGGGATCGATCACGAAACCGTTTGCCGCCGTGGCGGTGATGGTGCTCGTGGATCGCGGCGAGGTCCGGCTGACCGATCGCGTGGTGAAATTCATCCCGGAGTTTTCGGCGGGAGCGCGGTCGGAAATCACGGTCGCGCAGTTGCTGGCGCACACTTCGGGTTTGCCCGATCAGTTGGGGGACAACAATGCGCTGCGGGCGCGGCACGCCACGCTGGCGGAGTTCGTGCGGGGCACGGTGCGCACGCCGCTGCTCTTCGCGCCGGGGACCAAGTATCACTATCAAAGCATGGGCATCCTGCTCGCGGCCGAGATCGTGGAGCGCGTCACGAAGACCGCGCTGCCGGAGTTTCTCGCGCAGCACGTTTTCTCCCCGCTCGGCATGACGCGCACGGTGCTCGGGCTGGGCCGGTTCAAGCGGGCGGACATGGTGCCGGTGCAAACGGAACACGCAGCGCCCGAAGCCGGCGCGGGCGATCCGAAAGCGCGCGACTGGGATTGGAACAGCGACTACTGGCGCAACCTTGCCGCGCCGTGGGGCGGCGCACACAGCACGGCGGCGGAGTTGTCGATTTTCCTGCGCAGCTTCCTGCATCCGCAGGGAAAGGTGCTGCGCGAGGCAACCGCGCGGCTCATGATTCAAAATCACACGCCCGGTCTGGGAGTGCGGCGCGGTCTCGGCTTTGCGCTGGGACCAGCGGGCTTCGGCAAGGGTTGCTCCGAGCAGGCATTCGGCCACAGCGGCTCTACGGGCACGCTGGCCTGGGCTGATCCGGCCACGGATACAACGTGCGTGATTCTGACTTCGCTGCCATCGCGCATCTCGGGCGAGACGATTCTGCATCCCGTGGCGGACTTGGTTTCAGGGGGCTGACCGAACGCAGCAACGGCCGGGGCTGACTGTCCTTTCGTTCTGGCAACCGTGGGCGGCGCTTCCCTTTTACCGGTGGAGGTTTGTTTTGCGTTTGCGGGGTGGTGGCAGCCTGTCGCCGTCCAGTTTGTGGCGACGAGGCGTCGCCACCCCGAAAACAGCTCAGTGGACGTGCTTGAAGGCGGCGTGGTCGGGGCTGCCGCCGGCGAGCAGATACGCGAGGAGGTCGAGGATTTGTTCCTTGTCCAGTGCGTTGAGCAGGCCGGCGGGCATGAGGGAGAGCGCGGAAGGTTTGCGCGACTTGATGGCGCTCTTCGCGACCTTCTGCACTTGTGCCGCGGTCGGGCCGGTCTGGATGGTCACGGTGGTCGCGTCCTCGGCGAGGATGAGGCCGGAGGGGGAGTTTTCGTCGCCGAGGTCCAGCGTCACGTTGCGATATTTTTCCTCGATGCTCTTGGAAGGCTCGAGGATTTCCTGCAACACCAGCTTGGCGTCGCCTTGGTATTTCTTCACCACCTCGCTGAGGCTCGGGCCAAAGGCGACGCCTTCCTTGCCAAGCTGATGGCACTGGGCGCAGGCGAGCGCGGTGAATTGCTGCTGGCCGCGCGCGAAGTTGCGATGCGTGCCGACGCGCTTCAGGTCGTCGGCGAAGTCGGCGAGCTTCCACTCGGTGAGCTTCACCGTCGGCTCCGGGTTCTGGGCGAGAAACGCATCCACGTTGTCAGCAACGAGCAGCACGCCGCGCATGATGCGCCAGTGACCGGGGAAGGTGCAGAGGTAGGGATAGCGACCGGGCTGGGTGGGCGCGGTGAAGTTCAGCTCCGCCCGCCCGTTGGGATTCACGAGCCGCGTGGCTTGGAGAATCTTCTTCGAGTCGGGGAGGTAATTCTTCGCGAGCGCGTCGGGCCGCGTCGCCATTTCGTCGGCGAGCCGGCCGATTTCCTCGCCGGCGTCAGCGGCGACGAGAACGAGGTTGTGCGGCATGGAGTCGGGGTTGTCGAAAATGATGCGCACGGACTGGCCGGGCTTGGCGCGCAGTTCGCGCGGCGCGAACTGCATCAGGTTCGGCACGGCCTGCACGCGGAGCGCGTTGGCGTCGGCGGCGTGGGCTTTGTCCCAGGCAGCGGCGAAGTTTTTCAGCCCGGCTTGGTCGGTGGCGAGTCGTGCGCCAGCGAGTGGCTGGCCGAGCGGGTCGTAGAGGAAGACGGGCGGCATTGTGGCCTTGGCGCGGCGGAAGACGATTTCGATGCTGTTCAGTCCACGCTGCAACTCGACCTGCACCTGCTGCTCGGAGCTCCACTGGCTGTCGGCAGTTAGCAACTGCACCCCGTTGGCGAGGATGTCGAGGAAGCCGTGTTTCACGCTCAGGAGCGCGGTTTGGGCGTTCTCGGATTCGACAAAGGTGCGGTAGGTCCGCGCCTTGATCGGGGCGACCTTGGGTTTCTTCGGGTTGGTGGCGGCCGGGACGGCACCGGGCTCGGTGAGGGTGCTCTCGCCGAGGAAGAGCCACTGGTTCACCAGGGTTTCGGGTGCCACTTCCAGCACGGGAATCGAGCGACCTTTGAGCGGCTTTGTGCCGAGTTTCAAATCAGCGACCATCTGCTGCACGGGTGGCGTGCTGGCGTTTAGCTTGGCGAGCGCGGTTTCAAACTGCGGCTGCCGCTGGCGTAGGTGCGCAACGACGCTGACCACGGCCATGCGCACGCGCGGATGCGTGTCCTGCGCGGCGGCGGTGAGCCAAGGGAGCGCGCCGGGCAAGCGCTCAGATTGAAACCGGATGAGCTGGACGGCGGCGGCGCGGTGGAGTGGATCAGGCGTGCGCAGAAGTTCGCCGAGCACGGCCGGACGCACTTCGTCAAGCGCGTGCAGCACCCACAAGCCTTCGAGTGCGGATTGGCCGAACGAAGACTGCGTGCGGTCCAGGGCTGCGGTCCAGGCATCGAGCGCCGGGACCACCGCGCCGCCCAGTCCGCGCAGGTGGATGCGCGCGTGATGGCGCACGATGTCTTGCGGATGGGTGAGCAGCGCGAGCAGTTGCGGCACGGTCGCGCCTTCGATTTTCGGCCAGTCCTTGACGACTGGCTTCGCGTTGTAAACCACGCGCCAGATGCGGCCCTTCTCGTGGTTCCACTGCGGGTCCCGCATGGGATGCTGCGCGTGGCCGATGATGCGGCTGCTAAAGTCGGAAATGTAGAGCGCGCCGTCGAAACCGAACTCGCAGTCCACCGGCCGGAACGCGGCGTTGGTGGAGCTGACGAGATCGAGCCGGTCCGTGCCGATGACCGGTCCGGCGTCTGCACTGGCTTTCGAGATGGAGACAACGTAATTGCCCAGCAACGTCGCGGACGCCACACCCTGCTGATACTCGGCAGGAAAGTTCGGGCTGGAGATGACGCTCAACGCCGAGCCTTTGCCGTAGTTCACCACGGTTCCGTGGCCGTAGGTGTGATAGGCCCCGAGCGGCGTCCAGGTGAGCGGCAGGCCGTCGAGCACATGCCCGCCGCCGTAGCGCTGAAAAATGTTGCCGTAGCGGTCGAAGGCGATTTTCCACGGATTGGGCGTCATGCTCTGCCACTCGGTCGTGACGCGCCCGGTGACGGGATCAAGGCGGTAGGTCGTGGAATCAATCCCGCGCACCACGCCAAACGGCGTCTCGAACTGCGACCGGTGAAACACGCCGTCGCAGAAGAGCACGTGCCCCAGCGGGTCCGTCGCGACCATCCCGCCGTGATGCGAGTCGGTCACGTCCACGCCGCGCAGCAATTCCATCTGCGAATCGGCACGGCCATCACCGTCGCGATCCCGCAACAGCAGCAGGCGTGGCTGCGCGGAGACGATGACGCCGTGCTCGTGGAAGGCGACGCCGTCGAGCGCATCGAAGCCCTGCGCGAACACGGTGCATTTGTCGGCCTTTCCGTCACGATTCGTGTCTTCGAGGATCAGGATTTTGTCGCGCGGCGGCGCGCCGGGAACGGTGTGCGGAAACGACGGCATCGTCACGACCCACAAACGTCCGCGCGCATCGAACGCCATCTGCACCGGGCTTTTCAAATCGGGAAAATCCACCTCGGACGCGAAGAGGTTGAGCGAGTAACCGTCGGCGATTTTGAACTCCTTCTGCTGCTCCGCCGGGGCTTTGACCACACCGCCGCCGAAGCGATCGGCCTTGCTCTGGCCCTCCGGCATGGGCGGCAGCGACGGCGCGGGAAAGTCAGCGAAGTGCGCGGATGGCTTGCTCACCAAGTCGTGCAGAATCCGGTCGGCCTGCTCGATGAGCTGGTGATAGCGCGGCATTTCGGCGGCGTATTCCTCGGGCCGTTTGCGCACGCCGTAATAGACCACGCCGTTCTTGGGCCGCACGATGTCGGCGACGGCGCGGGACTTTTGCGCCGCGGCCTTGGCCACGTCATCCACGCGCCAGGTGGGCACGCGGGCCGCCGCCGGCTCGCCCACCAGCGCACGCGCGATGAATCGTCCGACTTCCTGGCAGCCGGCATCTGTGAGGTGAACGCCCTGCGTTGTCAGCGGCGCGGCGTTCTTTTCGGATGCGGCACGGCTCGCGGTGAACAGGTCCACAAACAGAGCGCCTCGGCTGCGGGCGAGATCGGCGATGGCTTCGGAATAGAGCGCAAGATCGGCGTTGCGCGGCCCGTCCGGTTGCACGGCGACGGGTGAGAGCAGCACGAGCTTCGCCTGCGGATGGAGCCGCGCGACTTCGCGCAGGAACGCCTCGTATTGGGTGCGAAACGCGGCGAGACCAGCGCGGCCTGCGAAGGATTCGTTCATGCCGTAGCTGAGCACGACCACGTTGGCGGGCCACTTGGCGAGAAGGCTTTTCAAATGCTCGACGTAGCCCTCGGGGCGGAGGCGATGGCCCACTTCGTCGCCCGTCCATGCGAGGCTGCGCACGCGGAGGCGCAGGTCCGGTTGCGCGAGTTGGAGGTGGGCTTCGAAGTGCCCCGACTCCAGCAGGCGCTCGACCATTCCGCCGCCGTAGAACAGCACGAGATCGTTCGTTGCCAGCGGCACGGCGGCGCGCGCGGCGGAGGTCAGCACAGATAGAGCGAGCAGGAGCAGGAGCAGGAGCGGGCGTTTCATAACTTGGGGTGAGGGTGCGGCAGTTGTCCGGCGACCTCAACGCGGCGCGAGGTTGGGCCAGCCGGGAAGCTGCGTGCGCCCAATTGCACCGACAGCAGGAGAAGCTTCGGTTTGCAAACTGTGCATGGGGACCGTGGGCCGCAGGATTTGTCCCGCCGATTCAAGGCGACCGCAGATGGGAAAACTAATCTGTGGTCGCCCTGAATCTGCAGGAGGTTCATGGCGAGCGTTTACTGGATGAACAGAAACTGTTTCGTGTTGAGCAGCGCGTGAAGGAGGTCGGCTGGCGCGGTGCTGGCGAGGCGGGCACGCTCGGAGGCGGTTGGCTTGCGGGAAAGCAACGCGAGGAAGGCGGCTTCCACTTTGTCCGTGGCGCGCTCGACCCCGTGCATCGCGGGCGAGTAGGGCGAGAGCAGGCCGCGGGGCGAAAGGAGTTCGCCGTTCATCAGCGCCAGCGCCTGCGGGATGGCGGCGTTCGGGTTGGCGTTCTCCACGAAGTCGCGGTCGCTCTGGCCCATCGTGCGCAGGAAGTGTCCGCGGGGCGCGGGGCTGTCGAGTTCGGAGGCACGCCGCCATTCCCCTGCGGCCTTTTCGCAGTAGGCGACGAACCCGGCACAGTCCTTCTCGATGTAGCCGAGCTTCAACGCCAGCCCGGCGAGGCGCTGCTTTTCCGCCAGCGTTTCGGCGGCGAGTTGCGCCGCTGTCTTGGGCGCGGGGCCGTAGCCGGGAACGTGCAGGCGCTTCCACGTTTCGGTCGGGAGCACGCGGGGGTTGGGGTTCATCTTGTAGGTTTCGTCCACGGTGACCTTCGCGTCGGGGCCGGCCTTTTTCTGCGCGAGGTTCGTGAGGATGGGCATGATGAAATCCTTCACAAAGGTCTCGCCGCGCTCGCGGTCGAGAGCGCCCTCCTTGCGGCGCAGCTCGAGTTCCTTCTGCTTGTCGCCGGCGCGTTTGGCGACGATGAGCGCCTCCTTCACAGCGGCGTCGCGCTTTTGCAGGTCCAGTTCCGCCTGCAAGCGCGCGTAGGCCATTTCCACGAGTTTGGTGCCGTCGAAATTGAGATAGGCGTCGCAAGCCATGTGCGAGACGGCGATGCGGCGGTCGTCGCGGGCTTCGCGCTGAAGGTCCCGGGCATCGGGTTCGTGGTTTGCCAACGCGACCATCGAATCCCAAATCTGCTCGGCGCTCATGCGGCGGAGCAGCGGGCCGGTGAAGTGATACGTCTCCTCGCCGCGGTTGAACTCGCCGGGCGTGACGGCGGACTGATAGGCGCGCGTGTTCGCCACGACGGCGAGAAACGCCTTCAAATCGTAGCGCTGCTCGACAAAAAGCTTCGTCAGGCGCTGCTCGACGGCGGGCACCATCGCGTTCGCGCCGTCGCGCAGGTCGTCGAGCGGTTCGGTGAGCGCGACGCCGAAGAGTTTTCGCCAGAGCCGGTTCACGATGACGCGGGTGAAGCGGGGGTTCTCCGGCGAAGTCACCCAGCGCGCGAAGACTTCGGCGGAGTCCTCGCCGGCCTTCAGCTCTGGCGCGATGCCGAAGATCGGCGTGGGTCGCATCACGTCGCCGGGCTTGCCGTCGTCCTGGTGAAAATCAAACGGCAGCTTGAGCACGGCATCGGCCTTGCGTTCGAGGCCGATGGGGCTGAAGAGCTGGCCGACCGGGCCTTTGATGATGCCGACGATTTTCCGATACTCCATCGCATCAAGCCGCTCCTGCTTGCGTTTTTCCGCCGCCTTGCCGCCGTCGGTGGACGCGGCCTTCTCCTTTTTGAAGTCGTCGTTGATCGCATCCTGACGCGCGCGAATGGCATCGCGCGCGCCGTGGAATGCCTCGTTCACCGCCTTGTTCCCGTAGGTGTAGGCTGCGAGGTGGTAGAACTCGGTCTGCTTCCACTTGTCGAACGGATGATCGTGGCACTGCGCGCACTCGATGCGTGTGCCGAGGAAAATGCGCGTGGTGAGCGCCATGTTGTCGAGGGGCATCTCCGGGTCGCGCCCGTAGTAGCCGACCGCGCCGTTGTCCCACGCGTAGCCGCGCGCCGAGAGCAACTCGCGCACGAACTGGTCGTAGGGTTTGTTCGTGCGGAGGCTTTCCTTGATGAACTTTGCGTAGGCCGCGGGCACGACGTTCGCCGTGTTCACGAAGTAGGATTTTAGTCGCAGGATGTCCGCCCAGAAATTGTAGAAATGCGACACGTAGCTTTCGCGCGCGAGCAGGTCGCCGATCAGCGCCGCGCGCTTGTTTGGCTGCTTGGATTCCAGAAAAGCGACGGTCTCGCTCGCGGTGGGGATGCGCCCGGCGAGGTCGAGATAGATGCGGCGCACGAAGGTCTCGTCGCTGATCGGCGCGTTGGGCGTGACGCCGGCGGACTTCCAGTGTGCGGCGAGGAGCGCATCAATCTCAGCGGCGGATTGTTGGGCCGGCATGGCTGCGCGGGCGGCGATGGGGCCGGCAGCCAGCGCAGCCAACAGCACAAGGAAGCGGAGCGTTTTCATGGCGGGAGTCATCTTGCGGGGCACCCCGTCATTTACGCGAACACCCCAGTAATCGGCTTGCCCTTGTCCGCGAGCTTGAAGGGACGGCCGTTCGGCGCGACCACCACTTCGTCCACCGGCAGGCCGAGCGCGTGGCCGATGGTGGCGTTGAAATCCGGGATGGTGATTTCGTCGTCCTTCACGATTTCGGCGGTCTGATTGGTTGCGCCGAAGACGAAGCCGCCCTTCACGCCGCCGCCGAAGAGCGCGGCTGAAAACGCCTTCGGATAATGATCGCGGCCGAGGCTGCCATTGATTTTCGGCGAGCGACCGAACTCGGTGGCCACCACGACCAAGGTGTCCCGCAGCATCCCGCGCCCGTGCAAATCGCTCACCAGCGTGGCGAGTCCGCGGTCGAGTTTTTCGCACAGGTCAGGCGTGGCGGTGAAGTTGTTCGAGTGCGTGTCCCAGCCGTGCAGGCTCACCTCCACGAAGCGCACGCCGCGCTCCACGAGCCGCCGCGCCAGCAGGCAGCCCTGCCCGAACGGGTCGCGTCCGTAGGCATCGCGCAGCTCCGCTTTTTCCTGCGTGAGATCAAAGGCCACAATGTCCGCGCTCGCCATCATGCGATACGCGCCGTCGTAGGCGCCCGTGTGGGCGGCGACGTTCCGCTGCTTGCCAAACGTGCGCACGAACTCCGCGTCCAGCTCGCCCGCGAGCTTCATGCGTGCGAAGTGAGCATCCTTCGTCAGGCCCTTTTGCAGTTCGATGTCCTTCAGCCCGTTCTCCGGGTTGTTCACGAAGAGCGGCGCGAGTTCCGGCGAAAAGAAGCCCGCGCCCGGATGCCGGCTCGCGTTGCCGACATACACGGAACCCGGCAGCGTCGGATTGCCCACACCGCGAAAGTGTTGCAGCCACGCGCCCAGCGACGGGTGATTGATGGTGCCGCGCAACTGGTAGCTGGTGTGCATGAAGTAATTGCCCTGCTCATGCGCGCCCTGCGTGGAGGTGAGCGAGCGCACGACGGTGCCGTGGTGCATCTGCTTCGCCGTGCGCGGCAGATACTCGCCGAGCAGGACGCCGTCCGCGCTGGACTTGATGGTCTTGGTCGGCCCCATCACCGCGCCGGACTTCGGATCCCACGTGTCCACATGGCTCATCCCGCCATCCATGTAGAGATAGATCACGTTCTTCGCGCGGCCCGCCTTCGCCGGGTCGGCCGCCAGCGCGTCGCGGGAAAGGAAATTCGGCAGCAAACCCACGCCGAGGAGCGAGCTGGCGGTGCGGGCGATGAAGCGACGCCGGGTGGGTTCGTCAGCGCGACGGAGGAGCGGATTCATGGTTCGCGTTCGGATACAGGATTAGAAAAAGCTGCCGAAGACGGAGGGAATATCACGCGCGGCGGCCCGCAGGCTGGTGCCCTGCGCACGGAGACGGAGGTCGAGATCGGCGTCGGACTCGGTGCTGGTGAGGAGGTCTTCGATGAGCGCGCCGCGTTCCTGAAAACGTTCGGAGTGCGGATGGCGGTCGTCGAGCCAGTGCGCGAGCATCCGCGCGCGCATGTCGGGGAGCCGCCACATCATGCGGTCGTAAACGAGGCGCGCGATGTCGTCGGGGTTGGCGTAGGGACCCCACGGATCGCGCGGTTTGGCTGGCTCGTTCATTGCGGCTCAAATCGAAAGCCCATCGTCAGGCGACCGGCTCGCAGCGAAAAAATCTTCGCACATCAATTGTGAGGCTATCTGCAAACCGCACGCCCGGCAACGCCGTGCTGCTAAGCAACGGGTGAAACTCCTCCGGAAATTCCGAGAGGTGAATCGGGGTATCTGGCCGGGACAGCATCTCGTAGCGGTTGCTAAACCCCCGGGTGCGAAGAACGTCCTCCCAGTCGTAGGCAAACAAACCGCGACTTGCGAAGCGAATGAAGTCGTCGGGACGTGGCAGGGAAATTAGCATGGTCGCACGCCCACGCTCCGGCAGGCACGGGACAGCAAGCCTGAGGGAATCCGCCAGCGGCAAGTCACCGAGGACAGTCACTCGGCATGGGGCCGATGCCTGCAGTTGTGAAGACCGCGACGTGTCCGACAGCGTCGCTGGCATACCACTCGTAATCTGTCCCGTGCGGGTATGCCGCGAAGCACTCGGATGTTGGAATGGTCATGACGCTGGAAGCCGCCCACGAACCAGGCTCGGTGCCCCGGGCCATATGATGTTTCGATTGCAACCGGAGCGCGATGGCCGAGTTCGCTGCTGGGCATGGTTAGGCCAAATCGTCTCAACTCTCATTCTTCAAACATCTCATTAAGTCTGGGACATACCATTGGCCGTGGGCGGCAAAATACTCTCGCAGTGATGGACTCGTGCGGTAGATGTCCCGGAGAAACCGCTCCCAAAATGGAAACACTGGGCCAAGCTCTCTCGACTGTAAAACTATCAACTCAAGAAATCCTGCTAGCATCTCCGCCGCACAGAGCACTCGAAATCGCTCTAGCTCGGTCAACCCATCAAGCGGCTTGTTGTCGTAGAAATGTGGTCGAAGCTCTGGGTGATCGGCAAGATAGCGGAGCCACTCCAAATTGTGGTGATATAGTCGCTCGTGCGCTGCTCCGTGAGCTATTTGCTGCTGTGCCTCAACGGAATGCCGAAGCTCGCGCAAAGATGCCTGCAACTCGCGGCGCTGCAGTATCAGTGAGACAATCAAGCCACCGAACGCAAGACCAGTGAACAGCGACGTAAGCGGACCAAAGCTGTCGCCGAACTGACCAGCTTTGTCGATGTTGCTTGGAAATCCTCCGTGATGTAGCCAATAGAATAGAAAAATGCCGAAGCCAACAAAGAGGCCACCGACAATTAGCAGGCCTATGAGGAGTGGCTTCCAAATCTCCGTCGTATCGTCGTCGCAATGTGTGCTCATTTCTACGTAGGATGCGCGATGGGGCTTAATAGATTTTGGGACACGGTTTTTGAGTAGCTTCGCTGAACCGACCGGAAGCCGTTGAAACGGCTCGCCAATTCGAGATACCGCTCACACCCGGACGAAGCCGGGTGCTAATGAGAGTGATCGCATTCATGCTTCGCGTTCGCTCATTCGCGCGTGATGGTTTCATCCAGATTCAACAGCACCCGCGCCACCGTGGTCCACGCGGCCTTGGGTTGGGTGTCGGCGAGTTGCTGTTGGAGGAGCGTTTCGAGACGGGCGTGTTCGGTGGCGCTCGGCGCGCGGGCGACGCAGAGGCGGAAGGCGTAGTCGAGGCGCGGTGAGTTTTCCTGCGATCCCTCTTTCAACACGCGCGCGGCGAGGGCTTCGGCGAATTCGTGGAAGGCGGCGTCGTTGAGGAGTGTGAGCGCCTGGAGCGGCGTGTTGCTGCGGATGCGGCGGGTGCAGGTGCTGAAGCCGTCGGGAGCATCGAAGACGTTCAACGCGGGCGGCGGCGTGGCGCGGAAG
Organism: Verrucomicrobiota bacterium; assembly: GCA_014193395.1. Taxonomy (GTDB): domain Bacteria; phylum Verrucomicrobiota; class Verrucomicrobiia; order Limisphaerales; family BJHT01; genus BJHT01. The sequence goes on along the minus strand of BJHT01000055.1, from coordinate 6,259 downwards.
AAAAACGTGTAGAGGCCGCGGCGGTAGCGGTCTTCGCCGGTGCTGACTTTCCATTCGCGGCGCACCTGGCCGAGGGACATCACGCCGTCGGGAATGGGCGGGAAAACGCTCGGGCCGCCGAGCTTGGGGCTGAGGAGTCCGCTGGCGGTGAGGGCGGTGTCGCGCACGGCCTCGGCGTCGAGGCGGAGGCGGTTTTGGTGGGAGAGGAGCTTGTTGTTCGGATCGGTGATGGCGAGGTCGGGGCGGGCTTTGGAGGACGTGCGGTAGGCGGCGGAGTGGGCGATGAGGCGGTGGAGGTGTTTGAGGGACCAGGGGGTTGAAGGGTTCAAAGGTTGAAGGGTTGAAGCGGGGGCGGGGGCGTCTTTGCCGGTTGAACCCTTCAACTCTTCAACCTTTTCACCCGGATTCATGAATTCAGTCGCGAGCCAGTCGAGCAGCTCGGGATGCGTGGGCGCCAGACCTTGCGTGCCGAAGTCGTTCTCGGTCTCGACGAGGCCGCGACCGAAGTATTGCTGCCACACGCGGTTGACGGTGACGCGCGCGAGGAGCGGGTTTTGCGGGCTGACGATCCAGCGCGCGAAGTCGAGGCGGTTGGTCGTCTCGCCCGCGGCCAGCGGATGCAGAATCGCCGGCACGCCGGGGCCGACGGGGCCGCCGTCGCGGGTGAAGTCGCCCTTGATGAAGAGGTAGGTGCGGCGCGGCTTGGGCATCTCGCGCAGGACGAGCGTGGTGGGGAAGCTCGATTTGGCTTTCTGCAATTTTTTGATCGCCGCGCTGTGGGCCTTGTTCTCCGGGGCCTGTTCAATGAAGGCCGCGAGTTCCAATTGTTTCTGCGCGTCGGTGCGCTTCTCGAAGGGATTGTCGAAGGCCTCGCGGATGGCCTGCGAGAGCGCCTGGCGTTGCGTGGGGCTGAGGCTGACCTCCCATTTCACCATGCGCGGGTAGATGGTCGGATCCTTGGCGGGCAGCGCGGCGAGATAGGCGGCGACCTTGGAGTTGGATTCTTTTTCGTGCGCGATTTCCTCGGGCGTGGCGATGGGCAGCTCGGGTTCCTCGGCGTTGTTGAGGAAGGCGAAGAGGCGGTAAAATTCCTTCTGCGTGATCGGATCGAACTTGTGGTCGTGGCATTGCGCGCAGCCGACGGTGAGGCCGAGGAACGCGGTGCCGGTGGTGTTCACGCGGTCGATGACGGACTCGATGCGGAACTGTTCCTTGTCGATGCCGCCCTCCTGATTGATCTGCGTGTTGCGATGGAAACCGGTGGCGATCTTCTGGTCGAGCGTGGCGTTCGGGAGCATGTCGCCGGCGAGTTGTTCGACGGCGAATTGATCGAAGGGGAGGTCGCGATTCAGCGCGTTGATGACCCAGTCGCGGTATTTCCAAATCTGGCGCGGCGCGTCGATCGAGTAGCCGTTGGAGTCGGCGTAGCGCGCGACATCGAGCCACCAGCGGCCCCAGCGCTCGCCGTAGTGCGGGGAATCGAGGAGGCGCTCGACGAGACGCGTGTAGGCGTCCGGCGCGCGGTCGGCGACGAAGGCATCGACCTCGGCGGGGCTGGGTGGCAGGCCGATGAGATCGAGACTGAGGCGGCGGATCAAGGTCACGCGGTCGGCTTCGGGCGAGGGTGCGATTTTCTCTTTTTCCAAGCGGGCGAGGATGAAGTGGTCGATGGCGGTGCGGGGCCACGCGGTTTGTTGGAGAGAGGGCAGGGCAGGGCGCTGGGGCGCGTTGAAGGCCCAGTGCTTGGAGGTTTCGGGGGCTTCGTTGGCGGGGGCTTTGGCGCCTTGGTCGATCCAAGTTTTCACGAGGGCGATCTGCGAGTCGGCGAGGGGCGGGTTTTTGAAAGGCATCCGCGGCAGTTCCGCGTGCGTGCCGGTGATGGCCCGGACGAGCAGACTGGCGGCGCTGTCGCCGGGCTTGAGCGCGGGGCCGGTGCGTCCGCCGGTGAGCGCGAGCGCGGCGGTGTCGAGCCGCAGGCCGGCCTTTTGCTGCGATGCGCCGTGGCACTTGTAGCAGTGCGCGGCGAGGACGGGTTTGATGTCCTTGAGATAATCGACCGGCTCGGCCGCGCGCGCAGCGACGGTGAGGAGAACGAGACAGGCGACGGCGAAGCGCGACGCGAGGAGACGCGCGCGGCGGGGGAATTGCGAAAGAGTCACAAGGGGAAGTTTGCCGATGCCCGGCGGATTTTCACGCATGAAGTGCGGTTTTCGACGGGAGCGTGAGTTGAAGTTGCTCACCGCGGACGCAGCGGGCGAGCGCCGCTGGCGCGGTGGTGCAGGTCACATCCCGACCGGCAAATGCGGCCCGCGCCGCGATCGTCCCGCGGTTCCCGTGCGGGGCGTCTGCGCGTCCTCGGGCACCCGTCGCCCCTTCAGGAAAAACGTGCGAATCACGCCCTTGCCCAGCACGTAAAACTCCCCGCGATCCTCGAACAAATGCGTCTCCCGCAAGCGCTCGTAAGTTGTCTCCTCCACCTGGATCGAACCGGGCGCTCCGTGGGTGGTCAGCTCCAGCGCCACCTCCACCGTGTCGCCCCACAAATCATAGCTGAACTTCGTCGTGCCGATCACGCCCGCCACGACCGGCCCGCTGTGGAAGCCGATCCGCAGCGTGAACGCTTCGCCCCCGCATCCCTCGCATTCGGCGGTCACGCGCTGCATCTCCAGGGCCACCTCCGCCGCCGCCTGCGCGTGGTCCGCCCGCGCCTCCGGCAGGCCGGACGCGACCATGTAGGCATTGCCCACGGTCTTGATCTTCGCCAGCCCCCGCCGCTGGATCAACTGGTCGAACTGCGAATAAAACTGGTTCAATAAGGCAACGACCTCCGTCGGCTGCATCCCCGCCGTCAGGCGCCCGAAATCGTGCAGTTCGGCGAAGAGAATCGTCGCCTCGGGAAAAGTGTCCGCGATGTTCGTCTCGCCCCGCTTCAACCGCTCGGCGATGGGTGCCGGCAGAATGTTCAACAACAGCCGGTCCGCCGCCTCGCGCGCCTGCTCCAACTGCCGGTAGGCCTCGTCGCGCTGCAACTGGTTCTGGTAAGCCCGCGCGTGATACAGGACCCGCGCCGCCAGTTCCAGTTTGTCCGGCAGCTTCACAACGTAATCATTCGCCCCCGCCGCGAAGGAATCGCTTTTCGTCTGCGCGTCATCCTTGCCCGACAGCACGATGATCGGGATGTTTCGTGTCGCCGCGTCCGCCCGGAGTTCCCGGACCACCGTCAACCCGTCCACATCCGGCATCACGAGATCCTGCAGGATCACCGACGGCCGGCTTGCCCGCGCCATGTCCGGCGCCGCCTTCCCGTCGCGACAGTAAACCACCTTCAACTCCGGCTGCCGCGACAGCATGAACGTGATGCGCTCCGCCACCATTTGCTGGTCATCCACGAGCAACACCACCCATTGCGAACCGGGTGCCACGGCGGAACTTGCTGGTGAATCACTCATGAAAAGAAATCTCCGCCGCCGTCATCGCTCCGCCGCGACCGCGTGCTCCGGTGGCAGAATCTCCGCGCCCAGCGCCCGCGCCTGGCGCGCCCGCTGCGCATCGCCCGCCCGTTCCGCGAGTTGCTCCGCCTGCTGCTGCCACCGGCGCGCCGAGTCCCGGCCGCCTTGCGCCAGCCCGCTGCGCGCCGCGCGAAAATACCGGTCCGCGGCGAGCAGCGGCTTCCCGGCCAGCTCCCAGGCCTCGCCCGCGCGCCCCAGCGCCCGCGCCAGCTCGTGCAACTGCCGCGCGTCCCGGCGCGCCACGGCTTCGCGATCAAAGGCCTGCGCCGCGATTTCGTAGCGTCGCTCGACCAGCAGAATGCGGCCGCCCAGCCGCTCCACGCCGGCCACCAGCGTCGCGTCAGGACTGGCTCGCGACAACGCCCGCGCCTCGCTCCACAACGCCCGCGCCTGATCCGTCTGCTTCCGGTCGCACGCGATGTCGCCCCGCAGCAACGCCACCTCGGCGCGATGGCCCGGCCCCGGATTGGAAAACGGATGCGTGAAGACCTCGCCCGCAAACCGCAGCGTCGCTTCCGCATTCCCCCGCAACTGCGCCACCCGCGCCTGCACCAGCAGCACGTCCGCCACATTCGCCCGCGCCCGTGCGAGTTCGATCGCGGCTTCCCGCAGAAAACCCTCCGCCGCGTCGTACCGCCCCGCCGCCACCAGGCACACCGCCAGGTTGTACGCGGCGTTGCCGACCTCCTCCGCATCATCCAGCGCCCGCGCCCGCCGCAGCACCTGCGCGTACAAGTTCACGGCCTGCGCCGACGATTCCCGCTCGAACGCGTGCCGCGCCCCGTCATCCAGCCGTGCCAGTTCCGCATCCCGCACCCGCACCGTCGCCGGCTTCGGCACCGAGGAGCACGCCGTCAGTAAAAGCAACAGCACCGCGCCCGCGGCCAGTCGCCTCACGGTCGTCCTCCCTCCAGCCGGCCCGGCGCAATCCGCGGCGAGGTCGCGGACGGCTCGACGTATTTCCGCACCAGCCAGTGCCGTTGCAACGCCTCCACCAGCCGCTCCATTTCGTGCAACGTCTTCTGCGCCTGCAACACCGTCCCCGGCAAATCCCGCGCTTCGCCGCTCAGCTTGTCGGTGATCTCCGGCACCCGCGCCGACCCTTTTTCCAAGTTCTTCAAAATCACATTCAACTCGTCGATCGACTTGTTGGCGCGCACCGCCACCTGCCGCGTTTCATCCAGCAGCGCCGTGTTCGAGAGCAGCGCCCCCGCCGTCCCCTTGCCCTGTTCCAGCCCCGCCGCCAGCCGGTCCAGCCGCTCCCCGAACTGCCGCCAGCCCACCGCCACGCCCCGCATATCCTGCCCCACCTTTGTCCATTCCTCGAAGCCGAGGCTGACTTTTTTCAAGACCGGCACCACCTCATGGCGCAACTCTTCCAGCACCTTTTCCATCATGTTCGGCAATTCGTCCGACGACACCGCCGTAATCATTGGATCACGCACCGGCAGCGGCTGGTCCGCCCCCCGGGAGATTTCCACAAACGAATCCCCCGCCACGCCGAAGGTTTTCTTGATCGTCGCCACCGAGTCCGTCCGCACGAATTGCTGAAAATCCCCCTTGATCCGCACCCGCGCGCGCATCCGCCCGTCCGTTGCCACGCGGAGGTTCTCCACGTTGCCGACCGACTGGCCGAGGATGAAAACGTCGTTCCCCACGCTCAATCCCGCCGTCCCCTTTTCCGGCAGCAACAGTTCAAACCGATACCGGGGCGCGAACCATCCCTGCGAGCGCGCGGTGAGGAAAATCCCGGCCACCAGCAGCACCAGCGCCAGCAGCACAAACGCGCCCACCAGTTCGTTCACGTACCGGAAATGAAAACGCTGCTGCATCGTTCAGCGGGTGAGTCTGTGCATTTGCGAGCCGAACATCTTGCAGCGGTTGGTGGCGCGCAAGCCGGGATCATCCCACACCCGCGCCTCCGTCGTCGCCCACACCACGGCCGCGCCGCCGCGTCGGGCCGCGTTCACGGCATTCACCAGCGGCGCGATCAAATCCGCGTACACCCCGAGCGTGGGATTCTCCAGCAGGATCAGTTGGGGCCGTCCCAGCAACGCCCGGATGCACGCCGCCTTCCGCAAATCCTGCCGGCGGACCCGGCCGGGCGGCCACAACGGCAGCCCCGGCAGCCGGAACATCTGCGCCAGATTCGCCGCTTCCTGCCGGATCTCCGCTTCCGTTCGTCGCGTGTGATGTCGCTGCGCGAGCATGATGTTTTCGTCCACGCCCAGGTCATCCAGCCAGCCCTCCTCCAGGAACACCCGCCCGATCCGTCCCCGTGCCCCGGCGGCTTCTCGCGCCGACAAGCCGGTCCAATTCCGTCCGAGAAACTGCACGGCTCCTTCCGTCGGCGCGACCAATCCCTCCGCCGCATCCGCCAGCGGCAATTCCGTGAATTCCTCCTCCAGCCGCAACAACAGCAAATCGCCCGCCAGCAGGTCGAAACTCATCTTCCAAATCGCCGATTCATACGGTGGCTGGGAGGCCACCGTCACATCCTGAAACCGCAGAATGGGTTCCGATTCAGTCATCGTTCCTCAAAAGTACGTCAGCGCCGACACCAGCGCCGACACGATAAAAACCGCCGCCAGCGACCGCCCGAGCGCATCCTTCGTCGCTTCCGGGATCGCCGCCGCCGAACCCGTGGCGCTCAGCCCGCCCGTTGCGCAAATCGTCGCCGTCAACGCCGCCGGCACACAGCTTTTCACGATCACATTGATCACATCCGCCGGCTGCACCGCCGCCAGAAC
>BJHT01000054.1 GCA_014193395.1 Verrucomicrobiota bacterium | reverse complement strand
TCGAGTACAATGGCATTGCTCTGTCTTGAATTCTTCGGTCTCGCCGCCAATGCGCAATATGGCCTCTCCGTACAGCTCATGGCTGCCGGGCAAGGCATGGCTGCGGCGTGGACACTGGTCAAATGGCCCGAGATCGCCCAGCACTGCGCGCGTGGCGACCACGCCGCGATGCGTCGGGTGTTCCAGCCCCGGCTCTGGCGGCAACTGATCTCCATGGGAGTGTTCTCCGCCATCATCGTCCCCTGCGCCCAGCCCGTCCTCCGCTGGCTTGGCTCGAACAAAGAAGTCCTGCCACCCGTTTGGTTTGCGCTGCTGGCCATCAACGCGCTCCTCGAGTCACACCTGTCCGCCTGGGGGATGCTGATCGCCACGGGCAACCGAATTCCTGTCACTTGGGCCGTGTTGCTTTCCAATCTCACAAGCGTAACCCTCGCAGCCATCCTGACCGCCAGCGTGCTGCCGGGCATCGGCGCACTGGTCCTCGCGCCGCTCCTGGTGGGCTGCGCCTTCAACTACTGGTATTGGGTCGGATATGGCGCGCGTTTCCTCGGCTCGACCTGGCCCCGCTTTCTGTTTCAGCGCCAGCCCTGACCCGCGCCGCCGCGGCGGAAAGCGCCGGGGGATTGGCGCACGCCGTGTCCCGGTCGTCCGCCTCCTCACATCGGCGGCTACGCGCTTACTCCCCGACGTGGCGCTTGATGGCCTCGCAGATTTTGCGCGACCAGGACTCGAGCACACGGTCGTCGCGGCCTTCGATGAGCAGGCGGGCCTTGGGTTCCGTGCCGGAGTAGCGCAGGAGGACGCGGCCGCCGTCGGGGGTCACCTCGGCCTCGGCCTGGGCGACGAGTTCGAGCACGTCGGGGAATTTGTCGAAGGGCCGTTTTTCGCGGACGCGGACGTTGGTGACGCGCTGCGGGAAGCGTTTCCAGCACCGCGCGAGTTTTGAGAGCGACGACTCGCGGGCTTTCATGATGCGCAGGATTTGCAGCGCGGAAACGAGGCCGTCGCCGGTGGTGCTGAAGTCGCCGAAGATCATGTGGCCGCTCTGCTCGCCGCCGAAGTTGAAGCCGTGGCGGAGCATTTCATCGATCACGTATTTGTCGCCGACGGGCGTGCGGAGGACGTGGCCGCCGGCAGCCTTGATCGCGGCGTCCAGACCGGCGTTGCTCATCACGGTGGTGACGAGCGTGCTCTTGGCGAGCGTGCCCTGCGCGAGCATGTCCAGGCCGGCGATGGCCATGATGTCGTCGCCGTCGATGAGTTCGCCCTTTTCATCGCAGAGGATGAGGCGGTCGGCGTCGCCGTCGTGCGCGATGCCGATGTGCGCGCCGTGTTCGCGGACTTTGCGCTGGAGCTGCTCGGGGTGCATCGAGCCGCATTCCTTGTTGATGTTGGTGCCATCGGGATGGTTGCCGTACACGAAAACCTCGGCGCCAAGTTCGCTCAGGACGCACGGCGTGGATTTGTAGGCCGCCCCGTTGGCGCAATCGACCACGATGCGGATGTCTTCGAGGGTGAGTCCGCGCGGGAAGGAGGCCTTGGCGAACTCGATGTAGCGGCCCAGCGCGTCGTCGATACGCATCGCCTTCCCGATTTCCTTGGCGGTCGGGCGGATGGTCTCGATGTCGCCGCTGAAGACGAGGTCCTCGATCGATTTCTCGACGGTGTCGTCGAGCTTGTAGCCGTCCGCGCGGAAAAATTTGATGCCGTTGTCATCGTACGGATTGTGCGAGGCGGTGATGACGATGCCGGCGTCGGCGCGCAGGCTGCGCGTGGCATAAGCGACGCCGGGCGTGGGCAGCGGCCCGATGAACAGGACATCGACGCCCATCGAGAGCACGCCGGAGGAGAGGGCGTTCTCGAGCATGTAGCCGGAGAGGCGTGTGTCCTTGCCGATGACGATTTTGTGGCGGCCCTTGCCGCGCGAGGTGGTCTCGAGGTTTTTGAAAACGTGCGCGGCGGCGCGGCCCAGCTTGAGGGCGGTCTCGGCCGTCACGGGTTCGATGTTGGCGGTGCCGCGGACGCCGTCGGTGCCAAAGATGCGTTTGTTGTTTTTGGTGCTCATTTCACTTTTGTTCCGTCACTTTCCCGTAGTTCTGTTCCGGTCGTGGACAGGCGCTCAACCACTACTTCCTCGGGATCAATGGAAATCAGGCGCGTGCCTTCGGGAGCCCGGACTTGGATGCGTTTGCGCTGCCCCTTGGTGTCCACTCTCACATCGGTCAGACTGACGAAGATCTCGATTTGATCCTCGCGCAAACTTTGCAGCACCGCCGGGTCTCCGCGCAGTCTCACCTGCACCGTCCACGGCTCCACCTTGTAGCTGTACGGCTCGCCGGACGACACCTTTAGCTCGATGGGCAGGCCGGGAAAGTCGCGCTCGACCGGCGTGGTCTCGGGCGGCGTGGATTGATGAATGGAGAACCAAAGAAACGTCGCGGCCAGCAGCGACAGGAACTTGGTCTTGAAATTGGTAAAGATCAGATCGCGCATGGCCGGTCAGATGGAGGTGTCGCGCCCCGCCGTTGCCGTCCCCGCGTCGGGTTTCAACAGCACGTCGAGCCGCGCCTTCAGGGTCTCGGCCCAGGTGCGCGACTTGGTCGCGGGCACCAGCACGGAGGTGAGGAACGCGCGCAGGGCCTCGGAAGTCACTCCCCGCGTGAGCTGGCCTTTGTACGCATACGAAATCGCGCCCGTCTCCTCGGACACCGCGACGACCAGCGCGTCCGTTTCCTCGCTCAACCCGATGGCCGCGCGATGCCGGGTGCCCATCGACTTGCTCAAATCCTTGCGCGGCGTGAGCGGGAAAATGCACGCCGCGTGGGTGATGCGGTTGCCCTTGATGATCACGCCGCCGTCGTGGATCGCGTTGTTCGGAAAAAAAATCGTCTCGAGCATTTCCGGCGTCGCCTCGCAATCCACCACGATCCCCGACTCGACATCCTCATGCACCGGGATGGTCTGCTCGATGGCGATGAGCGCGCCGATGTGGACCTCCGCCAGGCGTTCGACGGTCTGGATGATGACCTCGATGTTTTCGCGCCGTTCGCGGGTGATGTTGCGCAGCGAGAGGTTGCCCAGTTCGGTAAGCAGCCGCCGCAGCTCGGGCTGGAAAATCACGAGCACCGCGATGGTGGACACGGCGAAAAACGCGCGGAGCAGCCAGTTCAACACCTCGAGTTTGAGCGCCGTCGTCAGCACCGTCAGCGCCAGCAGGAAGAACATGCCCGCGACCGCCGGGGCCGCGCGCGTGGTGCGCAGGAAGTTGTAGCCGTGGTAGATCACCACCGCGAGCACGGTGATCTCCAAGGCCGGGCGCCATAAGTTTATGAGACTGTTCCAGTCCATTGCTTGCCGCACTGGTGGATGGCTTCGGTCATCCGCACCGCCTGCACCGTGGCCGCGACGTCGTGAACGCGGATGATTGGCACTCCCGCCGCGACCGCATGGCAGGCGCACGCGAGAGCCGCGGGGAGGCGTTGTTCCACGTCCGCGCCAAGCAGTTTGCCAATAAACGACTTGCGCGAGACGCCCAAGAGCAGTGGTCGCCCGAAGCTTCTAAAACCGGGCAACCCCGCCAGCAACTCCAAATTGTGCCGCAGCGATTTTCCGAAGCCGATGCCGACATCCAGCACCACATTTTCTGTCGGAATCCCGGCCGCCTGGAAACGCGGCAATCGCTCGGCAAAGAAACCGCGCACGTCATCCACCACGTCGGCGTAAACCGGCTCGCGCTGCATCGTCTGCGGCGTGCCCTGCATGTGCATCGCCACATAGCCCGCGCCGGCGTCGGCGACGATCCGCCACATCGCCGCGGCGTCGTCGGTACGATTGGCCGCGATGTCGTTCACCACGCTGGCCCCGGCGCGCAGGGCCGCGCGCGCGACGCCGGGCTTCTGCGTGTCGATCGAGAGCGGGACTTTCACCACCGGCGCGAGGGCTTCGAGGACGGGGAGCACGCGGCGCAACTCCTCGGCTTCATCGACCGGCGCGGCGTTCGGGCGCGTGGATTCACCGCCGATGTCGATCAGGTCCGCGCCCTCGGCGATCAAGGCCAGCGCGTGCTTCACCGCCGCGTCGGCGGCCAGGAAACGCCCGCCGTCGGAAAAGGAATCGGGCGTCACGTTCACGATGCCCATGACCAGCGTCGGGCGCGGGAAGCGGAACTCGAAGTTGCACGCGCGCCAGATCATGGTTTCAACGCGATCAATCCCTGTGCGCCCGCGACGAGTTGTTCGGCGAGCGCCGCCACCAGCGCGTCGGGCACGCCGTTCTGCGGACTCGCTGACTGCGTGAGGAGATGGCACTGGTCGTTCACGTAGTCGATCAGCACCAGTTCACCCGCGTCCGTCACCGCGATTTCGCTGGAAAAAAACTGCATCCCCGTCAGTTCCGCCACGCGCCGCACCAGCGTTTCCAGCGCGTCGAGTTTCCATTCCACATGCTCGGCGGCGGTGACGAGCCGGTAGCGGTCGGTGAAGCAATTCCACCAGCACAGCCACACACGGCCGAACGCGTGATAGCCGCGAAAATAAAGCGGCTCCGCACCCGCCAGACGCGGCGTGATGCGGCGCTGCAGCAGATAACGCGGGTCCGGCCACGCCGTGCGCGAGCGCTCCAGATCGGCCTCGCCCGTCGCTTCAAGCAGCACGCCGCGCCGGCCGTAGCCGAGGCTCGGCTTGATCACAAACGGCGTACCCAGCGCCTCCCGCTCGGCCGCGGACAGCTCGAATTTGCCGACCATTTCCGCCGGCACGATGACCGTCGGCGGCACGTTCAAGCCCGCCGCGACGAGGCGCGGATGCAACGCCGCCTTGTCAAACGCCGCCAGCGCCAGGTCCGGCGGATCGATCACCTTCGTTCCGCGCTCATGCGCCAGGCGGACGAGTTGGTGATAAACATCCGCGGCGTCGTGATGCTCGCTGTGCATGTTCATCAACACACGCGGCCAGACCTCGTCGGTGCGGAGCAGTTCGAGGAAACGTTCGACAAACAACGGTTCGATCAGGAAAAAATTCAGCCCCGCCCGGGCGCACTCCTGCTGCACCCGATGAATGAAAAAATCATCCGCGTCGAGCTTGTGCGTCATGACCAGATCGAAAACCCGCGCCATGCTCGCACTATTTTTGCGCCACCCCGCGAAGTCAACGCTGCGGGCCGCGCGGCGGCGTTTCGGGGCACTCGGACGGAGTGCGCCCGTCCCCGGGCGCAGCGAGGTGGCGCGCAGTGAGAGCCTGGCCAATCCCCAAACCTCCGTGCGTGCGGACGTCGCTGCGGCCGGGGACGGCCGCACTCCGGGGCCTCTGCTTGGCGTCAGCAGGTCCCCACTGCTCCCGCGTGTCGGATCGGAGTGCGCCCGTCCCCGGGGCGCAGCGAGGTGGCGCGCAGTGAGAGCCTGGCCAATCCTCAAACCTCCGTGCGTGCGGACGTCGCTGCGGCCGGGGACGGCCGCACTCCGCGGTCGCCGTTTGGCGTCCGCATCTCCCCACTGCTCCCGCACGCCGGATCGGAGTGCGCCCGTCCCCGGGCGCAGCGAGGTGGCGCGCAGGGAGAGCCTGGCCCATCCCAAACCTCCGTGCGTGCGGACGTCGCTGCGGCCGGGGACGGCCGCACTCCGCGATCGCTCGTCCTATCGAGTCCGCACGCGCCCAGAGCACCCCGCGTTGAAGCGGTATAACTGCCGCGCCCCACCTGAGCCGCACGCCCGCGCACCGACCCTGTGAACCGCTTCCCCCTTGCTCCTTGTCGCTTGGTCCTTCCCTTGAGCTTTGAGCTTTGAGCTTTGTACTTTGAGCTTCGTTCCTCCCCTCCGCGCGCAAATCACACAACCCTATACATCCCGCACCCGCTTTGCTAAACATGCGCCCCTATGGCACTGGACGATGTTTTATTGGATGCGGAAGACAAGATGCTCAAGACCGAGGAGCACGTGGTCAAAGAGTTCACCAGCGTGCGCACCGGCAAGGCGTCGCCGTCGCTGATCGAGAACGTGCTGGTCGAGGTGTACGGCTCGCAGATGCGCCTGCGCGAGCTGGCCGGCATCTCGACGCCCGAGCCGCGGATGCTGATGGTGCAGCCGTGGGACGCCGGCACGATCGGCGCGATCGAGAAGGGCATCCAGAAGGCCAACCTCGGCCTCAATCCCGCGGTGCATGGGAAATTTCTCCGCATCGTCCTGCCCGACCTGAGCACCGAGCGCCGCCTCGAGTTCGTCAAGACCATCAAGAAAATGGCCGAAGACGGCCGCATCGCCATCCGCCACATCCGCCGCGATTCCCTCGAGGCGTTGAAGAAGGAAACCAAGGCCGGCGGCATCACCGAGGACGACGAGAAAAACGCCGAGAAGGAAATCCAGAAGCTTACCAACGACTACATCCAGAAGATCGACGGCCACCTGGCCCACAAGGAAAAAGAGATCATGACGGTGTAGGCAGTGCAGTCAGGGGTGGCGACGGCTCGTCGCCACAAGCGGAACGGCGACAAGCTGACGCCAGACGCCAGTCCGGCTTTCGGCCAGAGGATTTTTCAAGCTCCACGAAGTCGCGTCGCCGCGGCCCGAGCCGCGCGCATTCCGCTTCCGTCCCCTTCTGCGTTCCTTCCGATCTCTGCGGTGTTCAGTGGAACCGCTCCCCCGCCCGAAGCGCTCATCAGAACACCGCAGAGATGGGAAGGAACGCAGAGAGGATCCCGCCGACTCGCGGAGCCTTACTCAAACGCCAGCACCTTCAGCCCGGTCTTTTCCCCAATGCTCCGCGCGATGGCCTGCAGCTCCTCCGCCGACAATTTCGTGGCGAACGCCTCGGGCGTCGGCCGCGCGACAGTGTAGGCGTGGACCTCTTTGATGCGCCCGCCCGCGCGGACAATGTCGTTCAGGCGCTGGCAATACGCGTCGAGTTCCGCCGCCGGCATCGCTTCGCCATGGACCTTGAGGAAGAGGCTCTGGATGACGATGGGCCGCGCCAGCGCGGTCTCGAGGAGGTTCTTGAGGATGCGCTCGAACTTGATGCTCGTGCGATTGACGAGCCGGAAATACGCCTCCGTCCCCGCGTCGAGCTTGGCCCAGACCTCGCCCTGATGCGCGTCCATGATCGCGAGGCCGCGCTTCACGTCGGCCTTGTCGAGGCCGGCGGCGTCGGTGATGAGCACGAGCTTGGTTGCGGCGAGGCCCTCCTGCTGTTTCACCTCGGCGACGACCTGCGCGCACTCGGCGAAGTTGTGGATCATCGTCGGCTCGCCGTCGCCGCTGAACGCGATGTCCTTCACGTCGCGCGTGAGCCACGGCACCTCGTTGAACTTCGGCTCCTTCGCCAGCCCGCCGTCCCGCGCGAAGCGGATCATCGCCACCAGTTCATCACGCATCTGCTTGAGATCGACCTGCGAAACCTTGCCCGGCAGCCGGCGGTCCACCTCGCAATAGATGCAGTCGAAGTTGCAAATCTTGTCGGGGTTGAGGTTCACGCCGATGGACAGCCCGCGCGACCGCCGCGAGATGACCGGATAAACGAACGTGAAATCGCTGAACTGCCGCGAGTGATCCTGCACCGTGGCGAACGTGTTTTTGATCTGAAGGGTTTCCCCGGACATGGACGAAAACTAGCGGGCGGCGCGGGCGGAGGGAACGACTAATATTGGCGGAGCGACTGGAGAGCGGCATTCATGCCGCTTCACCGTGGGGCGCTAGGGGCCGGTCCGAGCGTGCTGCGACCTCCGTACGCTGAAGCGGCGTTAACGCTGCGCTCTCGCCGCGCCAGCGGTGGGGCATCCCCGATCCCGACGGGATTGGAGAAGCCAGCCGGGATGTCTTCGGCGCCGGCTTCGGTCCAGTGCATGCCGGATTTCTTGAGCCGCCGGCTGATGACAGCCTTGCAGCCGGCCACCACCACGCCCGAGCCTCAATAAGAAGTTCCACAAACTGGGCTGCGACGGAGCCGACACCCGCCTTTCGCCTGCCATTGACCTGCATGGCATACATCTGCCAATCTGCCGATATGCGCACCACCCTGAATCTCGACGACACCCTCTACCGCCGCGCCAAAATCAGGGCGGCCGAAACCGGACGCACCGTCTCCGACCTCGTCGCCGAGGGCCTGAACCTCCTGCTCGCCGGCAATCCCCGGGCAGTCAAGTCCCCCCGGCGCGTGCCGCTCCCCCTCATCACCGGCGGCCGTCCCGCGCGCCCCGGCAAAGGCATGACCCCGGAGAAAACCGCCGCGCTCCTGCTGGCCCATGAAGCCACATGGGCGCGCACCAAAACATGAATCTGTGCGATCAAGACTTCTGGCTGGCGCTCGTGCTCCCGCCGCACGAACACCACCCGGTCGCCCGCGCGTGGTGGGAAAGCCTGACCACCGAGCGCGCACTTTTCTGCCGTAGCACCCAGCAGGGCTTTCTCCGCCTGCTCACGACCGCGGCTGTCTTGGAACCCTACGACCTCCCCCCGCGAACCCAGGCGCAGGCGTGGAAAATCTACCGCCAGCTCGCGTCGGCTCCGACCTGCGGTTTTCTGTCCGAGCCAGAGGGAATCGACGCACTGTGGGAACAACTCAGCTCCCGCCCCGCCGCGTCGCCGAAACTCTGGATGGACTCCTACCTTGCCGCGTTCGCCATCCAAGCCGACTGCTCGCTCGTCACCTTCGACCCCGGCTTCCGCCAGTTCGCCCCCGCCGGCCTGCGGCTCGAACTCCTCACCAGCAAGTAACTTCTCCGCGCGACCTCTCCCCGACCTTCGCCGCATGCGCTGCCTCCCATGAAAACCTTCCTCGTCCATCTCGCCGTCCCCCTATCCTTCCTTCTCTCCGTCGCCCAACTCGCCCCCGCCGCCGGCCTCGAGCGCCTCAAATACAATCACCCCGGCCTCACCGTGGACCTCGGCGTCGGCCTGTGGGCGTGGCCGTTGCCGATGGATTTTGATGGCGACGGCGACCTCGACCTCGTCGTGAACTGCCCCGACAAACCCTACAACGGCGTCTATTTTTTCGAGAACATCAGCGGCGATACGGCGCGAAACAAACTCCCTGTTTTCAAGCCCGCCCGCCGCATCAGCCGGGGCTTGCAGAATGTCCAGGTCAGCTTTGTGAACGGCGCGCCGCTCGTCCTCTCGCCCGGCACCGAGTATCCCGACTTCCTCAAAACCGGTTTGGAAAAAGGGCGCAAACTGCCGCTCCCCGCGAACATCCATCCCAACAAAGTCCGCGCGAACATGTGGCGCTCCGTGGACTTCGATGGCGACGGCAAACCCGACCTCATCATCGGCGTCGGCGACTGGACCGACTACGGCTGGGACAACGCCTACACGCCCGGTGGCCAGTGGACCAACGGCCCCTTGCGCGGCTTCGTCTATCTCGCGCGCAACATCGGCACCGCCGCCACGCCCGCTTACGACCAGCCCGTGAAAATAATGGCCGACGGCAAAGCCATCGAGACCTTCGGCTGGCCGTCGCCGAACTTCGCGGACTTCGATGGCGACGGCGATCTCGACCTGCTCTGCGGCGAGTTTCTCGATGGCTTCACCTATTTTGAAAACGTCGGCACCCGCACCGCGCCGCGCTATGCGTCCGGCCGCCGCCTGCAAACGCCCGACGGCAAACCCCTCGTGATGGACCTCCAGATGATCACGCCCACCGCCATCGATTGGAACAAGGACGGCCACATCGATCTCATCGTCGGCGACGAGGACGGCCGCGTGGCGTTCATCGAGAACACCGGCAAATTCACCGCCGACCACACGCCGATTTTTCTCCCGCCCGTTTATTTCCAGCAGGAGGCCGATGATGTGAAATTCGGCGCGCTCGCCACGCCCTTTGGCTTCGATTGGGACGGCGACGGCGACATCGACATCCTCTGCGGCAACACCGCCGGCTACATCGCGTTCATCGAAAATCTCAGCGGCCCCGGCGTCGAGAAACCCAAGTGGGCCGCGCCAAAACTGCTCGAGGCCGACGGCAAAATCATCCGCATCATGGCCGGCCCCAACGGCAGCATCCAAGGACCGTGCGAAGCCAAATGGGGCTACACCACGCTCTCCGTCGCCGACTGGGACGGCGACGGCCTGCCCGACCTCATCGTGAACTCGATCTGGGGAAAAGTGATCTGGTTCAAAAACATCGGCACACGCCGGGCGCCGAAACTCGCCGCCGCGCAGCCCATCGAAGTCGAGTGGAACGGCCCGCAACCCACGCTCGCCTACGGCTGGCTCCGGCCCGAGGGCAAGGCGCTCCTCACGCAATGGCGCACCACTCCCGTCGCCGTGGACTGGAACCGCGACGGCCTCATAGACCTCGTCATGCTTGATCACGAAGGCTACCTCGCCTCCTTCGAGCGCGCCCGCCGCGCCCCGAGCGCGAGAAGCGCGAGCGGCCCGCCCGCGAGTTCCGACCTCATCCTCCTCCCGCCGCGCCGCGTCTTCTGCGATGAAAATGGCAAGCCCCTGCGCCTCAACTCCGGCCTCGCGGGAAAAAGCGGTCGCCGCAAACTCTGCGTCGTGGACTGGGACGGCGACGGCAAACTCGACCTCCTCCTCAACTCGGCGAACGCGAATTTCCTCCGCCAGGTCGATGCCCGCGACGGCAAATGGTTTTTCAAAGACCTGGGTCCGCTCGAAAAACAAAACATCGAAGGCCACGACGTCAGCCCCGCCATCGTGGACTTCAACGGCGACGGCATCCCCGATTTTCTCGGCGGCGCAGAGGACGGCCGGGTTTACTATTTGAAAAACCCGCGCACCCGTTGAAGCATCGTTTGACCCGCAAATACAGGGTGTTAGCCTATGCCCCATGAAACCGCCAATCTACCTGACCGACCCGAAGGAGATGCTGAAGGTGCGCTTGAATCAGCCACGCGTCTCCTCCGAGCAAGCCCGCGCCCAGCGGGAACGGCTCAAGCACGCGACCGAGAAATTCTCCGCGGCCGCCAGGAGCGCGACCTCCTCGCTTGGGCGCGTGAAGGTCGCGGCCTGATTGATTCCTTCACCTACTTGTCCCGCATCGACGATCGCGGCGAGGAACACCGGGTCTGGCTCGACCCCGCCAGCCAGCGATACTTCAAGGCCACCCATCCCGGACGATTCGGCTTCACAGTTGTCGCGCTTCCCGACGGTTCGTTGGAGCTGACGGGTGCCACGCCGCTCGAATATCTCGAACGGCTGCTGCTCCAGAATTCCCTCTTCGGCGATCAGCTCAGACTCGAGGGCGTTGCCAGCGAAAGCGGCAAGACCGTGCTGCTCACTTCGCAACCAAACATCGCGGGCGAGGCGTTGTCCGACGCCGAAATGACCGCCTTCATGGCCAAGCTCTGGTTCGCTCCGTTGCGCGGCCTTTCCCTCGGTCGTCCCGGCGCGCTGGCCTTCTACCGCGACCTTGATGAAGTCGCCGCGTTCGATGCCCACCCCGGCAACTTCGTGAAAGACGGCAACGGCGTCGTACTGCCGATCGACCTGATTTTATTGCGCGCGGACGAAGCGTTGCAAAAAGCCTTCGCCGTCCACCTCGCGTGATTCTCAACGGTTTCTTTGCTGTGAAAACCTCGAAGAAGACCGCCACGCCGCGATGAACACAGCACGGCGGAATCGCCGACGGAAGAGTGTGAATCGCAATCCCCGCGCCGCGGTTTTCCGCTTTCAGTAGGTCAATGCCGGCTTCCCGTCCCGGAGGGACGCCGGAGGAAATTAGCCGGGGGCAAGTCCGCGCCGGCGGACGCCGCCCCCGGAAACGGTGCTGAGTCGCTCCGTGCCCCAGCGGGGCATCGAAGAAAACAGTCCGCGATGCTAGCCGATAGCTGGCGGACCGATTGGGCCGAGGCGACGAGTGGTGATGGAGATCCTGCCAAGCGGACGACGCCCAAGACTTCTCCGATGCCCCGCTGGGGCATGCCCTTTTTGGCGAGGCAACCGGGGGCCGCGCCCGCTGGTGCGGGCTTGCCCCCGGCTAATTTCCTTCGGAGTCCCTCCGGGACGAAGAGCAAAGCGTCGGTGACAATTCTTCAACGGTCTGCTGGCGGTCAGCGCAGCGGCAAAATCCTCCCGCGCTGCGACCAGGGACCAATCACGCCCCGCTCCGCCGCCGTCACCAATTATCCAAGCTGCGCGCGGAGAAAAATGCTGTCGCCGCCATTCCCGCGCTTTCCAAAAACTTTTTCTGCCCCCATTTTTCTGCCGCTATGTCCCCTCTGTCACTCGGCCTCGACTTCGGCACCGAATCCGTCCGCGCCCTGCTCGTGGATCTGCACGGCCGTGAGCGCGGCTCCGCCGTCGCCAAATACGCGCACGGCCAGATCATCCACACGCTCCCCGGTTCCACCAAAAAACTCCCGCCGCACTACGCCCTCCAGCATCCGCTGGACTGGCTCGACTCCGCCGCCAAAGCCACCCGCGCCGCGCTGCGTCAGGCGGGCGCGCAGGGCGACGCCGTGATCGGCATCGGTGTGGACTTCACGAGTTGCACGATGCTCCCCGCGCTGCGCGACGGCACGCCGCTTTGCTGCGTTCCGAAGTGGGCGCGCGAACCCCTCGCGTGGCCGAAGCTCTGGAAACACCACGGCGCGCAGGCCCAGACCGACCGCATCAACGCGATCGCCCGCGAACGCAGCGAACCCTGGCTCGCGCGCTACGGCGGCATCATCGGCCTCGAATGGTTCTTTCCGAAAATGCTCGAGACCCTCGAACACGCCCCGCGCGTCTTCGCCGCCACCGACGTCTGGCTCGAAGCCGGCGACTGGTTCGTGTGGCAGCTCGTCGGCGGTGACGCCGCGTCGCTGCCGCGCTCGACGTGTCAGGCGGGCTACAAGGCCATGTGGAGCCGCGAGCATGGTTTTCCTTCGCCCGCCTTTTTCCGCGCGTTGCATCCACAGCTCGAAAATGTCGTCGCCGAAAAAATGCCCGGCCGTTTCCTCGCGCCCGGCGAGGCCGCGGGCACGCTCACCGCGGCGATGGCGAAAACGCTCGGCCTGCGTGCCGGCACGCCCGTCAGCGCCGCCATCATTGATGCCCACTCCGGCGTGCCCGGCGCGGGCGCGGCGGAACCCGACACGCTCGTCATGGTCATGGGCACCAGCAGTTGCCACATGCTCAACTCGACCGCGGCCAAGCTCGTCCCCGGCGTCGCGGGCGTCGTGCAGGACGGCATTCTCCCCGGCTTCCATGGTTACGAAACCGGCCAGGCCGCCGTGGGCGACGCGTTCGACTGGACCCGCCGCCTGCTCGGCGCGCGCGATTTCACCACCCTGACCGCGCGCGCCGCCGCGCTGCCGCACGGTGCCGAGGGCGTGCGCTGCGTCGATTGGTTCAACGGCTGCCGCACGCCGCTGATGAATGGCGCGCTCACCGGCGCGTTTACCGGCCTCACGTTGCACCACGGCCCCGAGCATATTTTCCGCGCCGTGCTCGAAGCCAGCGCCTGCGGCCTGCGCTGGATCGTGGACACATTGCGTGAAGGCGGCGTGCCCGTGCGCCGCTTCGTCGCCACCGGCGGCCTGCCGCAAAACAACCCGCTCTTCCTCCAGCTCTGCGCCGACGCCCTCGGTGAACCCATTGTCATCCCGCCCTCGAAACAAGGCCCCGCGCTCGGCGCCGCCATCCTCGGCGCGCTCGCCGCCCGCGCCTTTCCCGACGCCGCGACGGCCATCAAGAAAATGGTCACGCGCCAAGGCGAGATCATCGTGAAACCCAAAAACGCCCGTGCCTTCGTCCCCATCTACACCGACTACCGCCAACTGGCCGACGCACTCGTAGCCGCCGACGTGAGGAGGCGGATCGGGCGATGATCGCGTCCGTCCGCCTCCTCACGTCGGCGGCTACAAAATTGAAACCAACCCTCCCCAAGCTTCCTTCCCGTTATCTTTTACCCCATCACCTTTTACCATCCCCTCCCATGAAAACCCTCCTCACCCTCACGCTCCTCACCATGTCCCTCTTCTCCACCCTCGCCGCCCAGCTTGTCGGCGGCTACCGCGCCATCCCCGCGACCGACGCCGAAGCCCTAGCCGCCGCCAAATTCGCCGTCACCACCCACGACCCCAAGCTCATCCTCGTCAGCCTCGAGCGGGCCGCGGAGCAGGTTGTCGCCGGCATGAACTACCGCCTCACGCTCCACATCACCGACGCCACCAACACCGCGCGCACCGCCGAAGCCGTCGTCTGGCGGATGCTCAACGGCCGGCACGAACTCACCTCGTGGAACTGGACCAAAGCCGCCCCCGCTCACTCCCAGCCCCAGCCGCAGCCCCAAGCGGGCGTGTTAAAAACCGAGTTCATCTACGACATCGCGCCATT
Organism: Verrucomicrobiota bacterium; assembly: GCA_014193395.1. Taxonomy (GTDB): domain Bacteria; phylum Verrucomicrobiota; class Verrucomicrobiia; order Limisphaerales; family BJHT01; genus BJHT01. The sequence goes on along the minus strand of BJHT01000054.1, from coordinate 14,225 downwards.
CCCCAGTTGCCACGCCACCACCCTCGCCGAGACCACCGACCGCACGCTCGTCGCCGCGTGGTTCGGCGGCACCGCCGAAGGCCGCAGCGATGTCGGCATCTGGTCCGCGCGCCTCGTCGCGGGCAAATGGACCGCCCCCGTCGAACTCGCCACCGGCGTGCAAGCCGACGGCAAACGCCACCCCTGCTGGAACCCCGTCCTCTTTCAACCCCGCGACGGCGCGCTCCTCCTCTTCTACAAAGTCGGCCCCTCGCCCAGCACCTGGTGGGGCATGCTCCGCACCAGCACCGACGCCGGCCAGACCTGGAGCGACGCCACGCGCCTGCTCGACAAAATCCTCGGCCCCGTCAAAAACAAACCCGTGCAACTCGCCGACGGAACCCTCCTCTCCGGCAGCAGCGCCGAAGGATTGCACCCGCCGCCGTCGTGGCAGATTCATTTCGAGCGCAGCACGGACAACGGCAAAACGTGGCAGTTCATCACCGTGCCGCAGCCCACGAACAGCCCGTCCGCCATCCAGCCCAGCATCCTCCAACTCGGCGGCGACCAACTCATGGCCCTCGGCCGCACGCGCTCCAGCAAACTCTTCGCCACCACCTCCGCCGACAGCGGCCGCACTTGGACGCCGACCACATTGCTGGATTTGCCCAACCCCAACTCCGGCACCGACGCCGTCACGCTCAAGGACGGCCGCCATCTGCTCATCTACAACCACACCGCCAGAGGCCGCTCGCCGCTCAACCTCGCTATCAGCCCTGACGGCCGGACCTGGAATGCCGCGCTCGTCCTCGAAAACACCCCCGGCGAATACAGCTATCCCGCCATCATCCAGACCCGCGACGGCCTCCTCCACACCACCTACACCTGGAAACGCCAGAAGGTGAAACACGTCGTCATCGACCCGGCGAAATTGGAGACGCGGCCGATCGCGAATGGCGAGTGGCCGAAATAAATCCAGCGTGTGAAGCGAGCTTGTAGGAGACGACGTGAGGAGGCTCCAACCTCCTCCGTCCGACCCCACGCCCCTCGCGAAGAAGAAGTTAGAGCCTCCTCACGTCGTCTCCTACAAGCACCCGCGCCGACAGACCACCGCACGTTTTCCAAAAGCCTCGCCCCACATTTCCCAATGAAAAATCTCTTTCCTCTCTTTGCGTCTCTTTGCGTTCTTTGCGGCCATCTCTCCGCCGCCGACCTGCGCGTCACCACCGATTTCGAGGGCGGCTCGGCCCGCGTCGAGTCTATCGATCAGGCCGCGCGGATCATCCGTTTCATGCCCGGCGGCGATCCGGAACGCGGCTGGCCGTGCTGGTGGTATCTGCGCGTCGATGGCCTCGCGCAAAACGAACGCCTCACCCTCGACCTCGCCGGCAGCAACCTGCCCGCACGCAACAACGGCAAGAGCACCGGCAAACCCCTCGCCGCCTACTGGGCCATGCCGGAGCGCGCGACATTCTCAACCGACGGCAAAACGTGGCGTCACACCGCGCCCGGCAAACGCGACGACGGCCGCATCCGCTACGAAATCACCGGTGACGGCGGCCCGCTCTGGATTGCGTGGGGACCGCCCTTCACCCCGCGCGACACCGACGACCTGCTCGCGTTCGCCGCGAAAACATTGCCCGCCGCCCGGCCCTTCGACCTCGCCCGCACCCGCGAGGGCCGTCCCGTGCGCGGCCTGTGCGTGAGCGAAGCCACCAACGCCGCGCCGCCCGGCATCTGGATTCACGCCCGCCAGCACGCGTGGGAAAGCGGTTCGAGCTGGGTCGCCCGCGGCCTCGTCGAGTGGCTCGTCAGCGCCGACGCCGACGCGCAATGGCTGCGCCAGCACGCCGAGCTTTTCATCGTGCCCATCATGGACGTGGACAACGTCGCCACCGGCAACGGCGGCAAGGAGGCCAACCCGCGCGACCACAACCGCGACTGGGACGACCAGCCCGTCTATCCCGAAGTCGCCGCCGCGCAAAAGCAGTTGCGCGCGTTCATCAAGGCGGGGCGCTGCGACATCTTCCTCGACCTCCACAACCCCGGCCCCGGCGATCCCACATTTTTCTACACCTTGGACAACGCGTTGCTGAAGGAACCCATGATCACGCAGCGCGACCGCTTCATCCAGTTCGCCTACGGTCGCATCAGCAAAATCAAACCGCTCATCCCAATGAGCAACCAGCCCAAGACCACCGGCGCGAGCTATCATCCCTTGTGGCGCAACATCAGCGCGAACTGGGGCTGCATGAACGGCAACCCGCACACCGTGAGTCTCTGCCTCGAAACCATCTGGAACTACCAAAACTGCACCACCGAGGGCTACCGCGCCGTGGGGAAAAACCTGGGGCTGGCCATCGCGGACTTCCAGCGCGGCAAGTTGGCGGCGAAATAATCGTAGCCGCCGAGTTGACGAGGCGGCGGCGGCGTGCGCGCTGCGAGGTCGTCCGCCCACACTCCCGTCCCTTGTAGGAGTCGAGGTAACGAGACTCTAACCTCCTTCCGCGGGCGGCCCGCCCAAAGCGCCCCACGCGGCGCGTCGTGAAACTGCGTTCCAGTCCCATGCGGTTTGGCCAAGTCAGACCCGCGAGAGGCAGGCCGCGTTGCGCGTGGAAAAGGTCAGAGTCTCGTAACCTCAACTTCTACAAAGTGGGAACTTGCGCCTCCGCGCTTCCGCACGTCGTCTCCGAGGAGCCGCCCGCGCTCCCGTTCCTTGTAGGAGTCGAGGTGACGAGACTCTAACCTCCTTCTGCGAGAGGCCCGCCCAAAGCGCCCACACGGCGCGTCGTGAAACCGCGTTCCAGTCCCATGCGCTTTGGCCAGGTCAGACCCGCGAGACGCAGTCCGCGTTTCGCGTTGAAGAAGTTAGAGTCTCGTTACCTCGACTCCTACAATGATGGAGCTGCCCGTCCGCCTCCTAACGTCGGCGGCTACGATTTCAGTTCGTCGCGCCCCACACTTTCATCAGCACGTCGTGTAGCGTCGGGTCGTGTTCCTTCAGCTCGGCGCGCACGAAGGGATAGAAATCGTTGCGATAGAAAAACGCCTCGGTGCCTTCGGCGAAGTATTCCTTGTGATTGGTCAGGCCGTAGTGCTTCACCTTTTTGCCGGTGTAGAGCAGGACGCTTTCGTAGGAGCCGGCGGCCTTCGCTTTTTCATAGGCCGCGATGATTTCGGGATGATCGAAACTGAGCACCTGATCGTGATACCCGTGCGCCAACTCGTGCAGCACGACGGCGGGATGCTTGAGCATCTGCCCGCGCGAGAACAGCTCGCGCGCCTGCGTGATGTGAACCTTGCGCGTCAGGCGCGGATCGTGGCCGTTGGCGACGAGCCAGCTCTGGCTCGGATGATACTGCATCGCGCGCATCCGGGGATGGTCATGCTCGATCCAGATCTCGATGGTCTGCAGCTTCGCCAGCGCCGCGGCGGGCACGAGGATTTTGATCCGCTGCAAATGATTGGCGAGCATGGTCAGCGCCTTCGCGCCCTCCTCGCGCTGCTCGCCGTCGAGCAGCGTCGGCTCGACGTGGACCTTCCAGCCTTCGAGGTCGCGCAGCACCGGATCGAAGCGCACGGCGGGCACCGCATTGGTTTTGTCCGCGGGCTTCGGTGTTTTTTCCTGAGCCAGCGCTGGGAGTGAGGCGACCAACAGAATGCCGGCGGCAAAAGTTGCGGCGACGAGTGGGAGGGAGTGTTTCATGTGGGTAATACGATCAGCGCACCGCGGTGGTTCTCTCGGCGCTGCTCACTGTAGCGACACGGCCACGAGTTTCGCAAGTCACTGCGGCGCGCCATCAAACGGATACCAATAGAGCACCCGTGGCGTCGCCCATTCCGTGACCGAGGAGGCGCTTTCCGCCGCCGTGCGCACAAAGTCGTTGGTCTTCACCGCGCTGGCGTGGCCGTCGGCGAAGGAAAAATTCCCCCGCAAACTGTGCCGGGCGGGCGCAAACTGGCCGTTCACCGAGGGAAACGTGCCCTCGTTGTTCTCAGAGAAAATGATGGTCTCGGTCGGGCGGGTGACCTGCACGGTGCGGAAATAATTGTTGTTCACCCCGGCGACCGAGTCGTTCGGGTCCATGGCGCTGTTGAATCCGATCATGAAGAACGCCGTGGCAAAGGTGGGTGGGGCGGCGAGTTTCGTCACGGTTTGCGGGCAGGAGAAGATGGATTTGGTCCCGGCCACCGGCGGCACTCCGTTGGTGTACATTTCGTCGAGCCGGGGCTGGTTCGCGTAGCGCGTGACGGTGTTGAACCAGGCCGTGAGATTCTTGCCGGCGTTGATCGCGGTCGAGTTTCCTTCGTGCGGAAAAATATCGTCCTGCTCGTCGGAATAGAGCGCCCCGGCCAGGCCCCACTGGCGCAGGTTGGAGAGGCAGGTCGTCGCCCCCGCCTTCTTTTTGGCGGCACCCAGCGCGGGCAGCAGCATGGACGCCAGGATGCCGATGATCGCGATGACCACCAGCAATTCGATGAGCGTGAACGCTGCCATCCGTCGGGCGCGACGCGCGGCGCGGGCAATCGTAGTAGTCATAGTCGTAGCTTTTTTGGCCCGGCGAGAAACCGAACTACTGACACTCAAAACGGGCTGAGCTTAGGCCGCCAACCGCCGCGCACAACTGCGATTTCGTGACAATCTGGCGACGCGGCGCAGCCCAAGGTGGTTGGCGGACGAACGCCGGCGGCCGGCGCGCGGGCGGCACGCCCACGAGTCCGCTCCACCGAACTGGAAGCTTCCTGATCTTGGAACGCGCCCACCCGGTTGGCCGCGCGCAGGCGCAGGGAGCATGGCATTCATGCCCCTTCAGCACGGCACCGCGGGCGCCAGATTTTGTTTGGATGCGGATCGCTCATTTCGGCGGGCTGGTCGGGCGTTGAAGTGCGAACGAGGTGGGGATAGACACGGCCATGCAAAATCATTTTCCGAATTCATCTCGTGCGCTCGTGTGCGGTTTGCTGGCGGCGGTGGTGGGGTTGGGCGTGGTTGCGGAGCGCGCGAGCGGGGCGGAGGCGGCGGAGCGGAAGTTTTTGTATGCGGCGGTGCCGGGGGTGCGCAATGAGCTGCAGTATGGCGGGCATGGGGTGCTGGTGTTCGACATCGAGAACGGGCACCGGTTCGTGAAGCGGATCGCGGCGGCGGGGTTGGATGAGCAGGGGAAGCCGCTGAATGTGAAGGGCGTGTGCGCGTGCGCGGCGACGCGGCGGTTGTATGTGAGCACGCTGCGGTTTCTGACGTGCTTCGATTTGGTGACGGAGAAAATTTTGTGGGAGAAGCGCTTCGAGGGCGGGTGTGACCGGATGGCGATCGCGCCGGATGGAAAGTTCATTTATCTGCCGTCGCTCGAGCGGGATCACTGGCATGTGGTGGCGGGCGCGACGGGGGAGATCATCAAGACCATTTCGGTGTTGTCGGGGTCGCACAACACGATTGTGGGACTGGACGGGGCGCACGCGTATCTGGCGGGGTTGCGGTCGCCGTGGCTGCGGGTGACGGATACGAAGACGCACGAGATCGTGCGCGAGGTGGGGCCGTTCGCGAGCGCGATCCGGCCGTTCACGGTGAACGGGAAGGGGACGTTGTGTTTCGTGAACATCAATGCGCTGCTGGGTTTCGAGGTGGGGGATTTGCGGACGGGGAAGAAGCTGCATCGCGTGGAGGTGGAGGGTTTCGCGAAGGGGCCGGTGAAGCGGCATGGCTGCCCGAGTCACGGCGTCGGGCTGACGCCGGATGAGTCCGAGGTGTGGGTGACGGACGCGGCGAACAAGCGGCTGCATGTGTACGACGTGCGCGGAATGGCGGCGGACCCGGCGCGCGTGCCGAAGCTGGTCACAAGCATCGTGACGCGGGACGAGTCGGGCTGGGTGACGTTCAGCATCGACGGGCGGTTCGGGTATCCTTCGACGGGCGAGGTGATCGACGTGGCGACGCGCAAGGTGGTGACGCAACTCACGGATGAAAAGGGCGCGGCGGTGCAGAGTGAGAAGGTGCTGGAGATTGATTTCGCGGGCGGAGTGCCGGTGAGGAATGGCGATCAGTTTGGGGTCGGAAGGGTGCGGGGAGAGTAATTAGTAATTAGTAATTAGTGATTAGTGATTAGTGAGAAGTGGTCAGTGATCAGGAGTTAGGCCGCAGCAATGAAGTTACTCGGACAGGACGGAACCGACAGACGCTACTACGCCGTGCGCTACGCGCCGGGCTGTTTGCGCGCGCTGCCATGGAGAAGGCGACGGTTCGATTGCGGGATTTTTGTTCACCGGTCTGCGAGCCAAGCGGATGTGGAGCGCTGTGTTCTGGAGGTCGTGCGCCAGAACAATGCTTGGGTTTGCACTTACGGAGCAGATGCCAAGACGTGGCACGACCGAGTGGACAACGCCAGCGTCGAGATTCGACGGCAACAGCAAGTGGGAGACGGAGATCCGATGACAGCGTGGTTTGATGAGGTCAAACGAATGCGAGATTTGAACTTGGCTCGCTGTTACGGCGGTTACGTATTCTTGCTCGTCCTCGTGGGATTTCCAGAAGACTTGAGCAGGACAGTTCGAGTCTTTGAGAAAAGGTTGGCACTTAACAAGAGTGCTGCCCCGAATGCAGGCTGACGGTCGCTGTGTGCAATTCCGACCTCACTGTTCGCCGCCCGCGTCGGAGCTTGGCCTTTAGACCTCGACCCATGACGCTCACAATTACAAACCGGAAGTAGTTCACGCCCGCTCGCACGCCGGGTCTTTGAGCTTGGACCCTCACTGAGAGCGAGCGCGCTTGCGGGTTTGGGGCGGGGGCCGTAATACCGGCGGCGATTCCGATGCGCTGCGGCGTGCATGAACCCCAAAAAATCAACGACCCGGAAGGCGTTTCAGCAATTGTTGCCGATCTTGGTGGCGCTGGTGGTGATGCCGGCGGTGGGGACGCTGGGGTATCGACTGATCGAGGGCTGGTCGTTCCTCGATTCGTTGTACATGACGATCATCACGCTGAGCACGACGGGGTATGGCGAGGTGCATCCGTTGTCGGCGGCGGGGCGGGTGTTCACGATGGGGCTGATCGTGATGGGGATGCTGGTGCTGGCGTATGCGCTGAGCCAGGCGGCGGAGATTTTGTTTTCGGGTGAATGGCGGGTGCATTGGCAGAACCAACGACAAACGCGCATGTTAAAAAAACTGACGGGCCATGTGATCGTGTGCGGCTACGGGCGGGTGGGGCGCAATGTGATCAATGATTTGCTGGAGGAGAAGCTGCCGTTCGTGGTGATCGATCCCAACGCGGAGAAGATCGCGGCGGTGCAGGAGGCGGGCTACTTGTGCGTGCAGGGGGACGCGGCGCACGAGAGCAATCTCCGAGCAGCGGGCATCGAGCGGGCGCGCGGGCTGGTGGCGGCGGCGAAGTCGGATGCGGACAATGTGTTCATCGTGCTGACGGCGCGGAGTCTGCGGCAGGATTTGTCGATTGTGGCGCGGGCGGATTACGAGGAGTCGGAGCCGAAGCTGCGGCGGGCCGGAGCGAACCGCGTGATCCTGCCGTATCACATCACGGGGCGGCGGATGGTGACGATGTTGCTGCGGCCGGACGTGGCGGATTTTCTGGATGAGGTTTCGCACGCGGGCGGGCTGGAGCTGGTGCTGGATCAGGTGAAGATCGGCGCGCGCTCGGTGCTGGCGGGGAAGACCATCGCGGCGGCGCGGGAGGCGCGGCAGATGGACGTGACGGTGCTGGCGTGCAAATCGGCGAGCGGGCAGACGAACACGCGGCCGGGTTCGGACATGGTGCTGGAGGCGGAGTCGCAGCTCATCGTGCTGGGGACGATCGAGGAGATTCAGAGTCTCGGGCGGCTGGCGCGGGAGTGAGCGGGGTGCAACCTCGGCAGGCCGCACTCCGCGGGCGGGCTGGGTATTTCTACGGATTTGGCCGGGAGCGGGCCAAAACTAATCGACAGGGTAGCCGCCGCTCGTTTAGACCCGTGCGAATTATGGCGTTGCCCAACCGCTTCCCGATGCAATCCCTCCGCTAGCAGAGCGGACTCCGCCGAACCATGATCGCCGCCCCGCTCCCCGCCAACGAAGCCGAACGCCTGGCCGCGCTGAACAGCTACGCGGTTCTGGATACGCCCGACGAGGCGGAGTTCGATGATTTCACGCAGCTCGCATCGCAGCTGTGCGGCACGCCCATCGCGCTCATCTCGTTGGTTGACGCGCACCGGCAGTGGTTCAAGAGCAAGGTCGGGATCGCGGCGGCGGAGACGCCGCGGGACATTTCCTTTTGCGGCCATGCGATTCACGAGGACGGGGTTTTTGAAGTGCCCAATGCGCTCGAGGATACACGCTTCCACGACAATCCGCTGGTCACTGGCAACCCCAATATCCGGTTCTACGCCGGGATGCCGCTGACGACACCGGAAGGCCTGGCGGTGGGGACGCTGTGTGTGATTGACCGGGTGCCGCGGCAGCTCACGCCGACGCAACACGACGCGCTGGCGCGGCTGGGGCGGCAGGTGGTGCGGCAACTGGAACTGCGGCGCGGCGTGACGACGTAAGTGAAGGCCACCATCCGCAGACAGCGCAAACCCGGGTTCGCCTGGTCCCAGCACGGCTAGAAAAATTACAAAGCAATGAGTGAACCGGTACAGATACTCCTGGTCGAAGACAACCCCGTGGTGATGCTGGGCCTTTCCCAACTGCTCCGTGCGGCGGGGTATGCGGTCGCCGAGGCGCGCACGGGCGCGGAGGGGTTGTGGCTGGCGACGGAAGGGGTGCGGGATCTCATTCTGCTGGATGTGGTGCTGCCCGACTGCAGCGGCGTCGAGCTGTGCCGGCGGATCAAGGCCAACCCGGCGTTGAGCGGGACGTTTGTGGTGCTGTTGTCCTCGGTCCAGACGGCTTCGGAACAGCAGGCGACGGGGCTGGATGCCGGGGCGGATGGTTATATCGCGCGGCCCATCGAGAACCGGGAACTCGTGGCGCGGGTGCATTCGCTGGTGCGGATTCAACAGGCGGAACTGGCGCTGCGGCGGGCGCAGGGGGAGCTGGAGCAGCGGGTGCGGGAACGCACGGAGGAATTGACGCAGGCCAATGCGGCATTGCAGGCCGCGGCGGAACGGCAGCGGCGCTATGCGGAGCGGCTGAAGATTTTGCGCAGCATTGATCAGGCAATCCTGGAAGTGCAGGCCCCGACGATGATCGCGGAGGTGGCCTTGTCCGGCCTGCATCGCCTGCTGCCGCTGGGGCAAGCCAGCGTGGTGGAACTGACGTCGGGACACGAGCGGGCGATCGTGCTGGCGACGTATAATCAGGGCGTGGCGCAAGGGGGAAGCTGGGCGTTGACGGAGGAGCAGTTACGGCTGTCGCGAACCTTGCAATTGGGCAAGCCGCGGCGCGTGCGGCGTACGGCGAATTTGTTTCAGGTGCCCGACCCGCAGCACCATCTGCATGGCAAGACGTGGGAGGGGATCGTGGATTTGCCATTGATCGCGCGGGGCAAGTTGATCGGCGCGCTGAATCTGGCGAGTGACGCGGTGAACGCGTTCGATGAGGAGCATTTGGAAATTGCGCACGAACTGGCGTCGCAACTGGCCATCACCATCCAGCACGCGCGGCTGCTGGAGGAAGTGTATCAGGGACGCGAGCGGCTGCGGGCGTTGTCCCTGCGATTGGTGGAGGTGCAGGAGCAGGAGCGCCGGGCGCTGGCGCTCGAGTTGCACGATCAGTTCGGACAGTTGCTGACGGGGCTGAAGCTCGGCTTGGAATTGTCCCTGCCCGGCCTGCCGGAGCCGGTGCGGAAGGAACTGACGGAGAGCAAGGCCCTGGTGGATGACCTCATCGGCCGCGTGCGGCGGCTGTCGCTCGATCTGCGCCCACCGATGCTGGACGACTTCGGACTGATCCCGGCGGTGGAGGCGCACATCCGGCGGTTCTCCAAGCAGTGCGACATTCAGGTCGAGTTCCGCCACACGCCGGTCACCGAACGGTGGCCGGCAAAACTCGAGACGGCGGTGTACCGGATTGTGCAGGAGGCCCTGACGAACATCGCGCGGCACGCCGGCGTGAAAACGGCGGTGGTGCGGGTGTGGCAGGCGGGCGGGCGGCTGGGCGTGCAGATCGAAGACCACGGGCAGGGCTTCGACGTCGAGCGCGCGCTGGCGGCAGGCATGTCGAGCGGCCTGGCGGGGATGCGCGAGCGGGCGCTGTTGTTGGAGGGTGAATTTTCCGTCGAGTCGGCGCCGGGGGCCGGAACGCAACTGACGGTGGAGTTTCCGCTGCCGACGGCGGAGGCGGAGAACGAGGCGGAGATGGTGGAGAATGATTATGATTAGCATTGTGCTCGCAGAGGATCATCAGATGGTGCGGCAGGGATTCCGGCTGTTGCTGGCCGGGCAGAAAGATTTCCAAGTCGTGGGCGAGGCGGGCGACGGCCTCGAGGCGGCGCGCCTGGTCGAGGAGTTGCAGCCGAACATTCTGGTGCTGGACTTGATGATTCCGCGGCTGCACGGGCTGGATCTGCTGCGGCGCATCCGCAAAGACAGTCCGAAGACCAAGGGCATCGTGCTCTCGATGCACGACGACGAACCGTACGTCATGGAGGCGTTGCGCAGCGGCGCGCAGGGCTACGTGCTCAAGGGCGGCAGCGCGGCGGAACTGGTCACCGCCATCCGCACCGTGATCGCGGGCCGTCGCCACCTGCCGGCGGATTTGGCGGGCAAAGTGCTCGCGGCGGAAATGGAAAACCGCGACACCCCCAGCCTCGACGCCTTCGACACGCTGACCAAGCGCGAACGCCTGATTTTGCAATTGGCAGCGGAAGGCCACACCAGCCCGGAGGTCGCCGCCAAATTGTTCATCAGCCCGCGCACCGCGGAGAAACATCGGGCGAATCTGATGCGCAAGCTGAGCCTGCGCTCACAAACTGATCTGGTGCGCTTCGCCATCCGGCGCGGGTTGCTCGCGGCGTGATCGACTGGGGCGCGTTGGGACCAGCGGCGCCGCTGCGCTTTGGAGATAGCGGCGGCAGTTCAGGTTGAAAACTCGCGCGGGTCCCCGGTGAACGGTTTCGAGCGGGCGCTCAACTCTGAAACGAGCAGCTCAACCGCGGGGAGACATGGATCAGTGGTCATCACTCGCCATGGCCGGAACATCGGGCGCAGCGAACCGCGATTGACGGCGGGCCGGCAGGAGACTACAGCTTTCGCATGGCTACAGTTACGTATCCGGTCGCGCAGGCGCAGGCGCAGTTCCCCAAGCTGGCGAAAACCAAATCCGTCGTGACCGTCACCAATCGCGGCGCGGTGGCCTGTTTCATCGTCTCCAAGGAGTTCATGGCCGCAGCACTGGAAACCCAGGAAATTCTCGCCGATCCCAAGGCCATGCGGGCGTTGAAAGAATACGAAGCTCGCCGGACGAAATTCGGCTCGCTCGATGCCATACCCGATTAAACCCGCCCGGCAGGTGATCGAGTTCGTCTCCTGCCTGCCGCCCGCCCGGCGGTACGAAAGCAAGCGTGCGCTGACCAACCTCAATCTCTGGCGCGGGGACATCCTCGCCTTGCAGGGACGACTGGCGGGCTATTACCGGCTGCGGGTCGGAAGTTATCGCTACCTCTTCGCCATCCGCCCGGGAATGCAGATCGAGGTCATCTTCGCGGGGGAACGCGCTGTGGTTTACCAGTTGTTCGAGGCGCTCCTCCACGCCGGCGAGACCAAGCCCCTGACCTGATCCGTAAAGGGGCAGCCCGGCAGACTGACCGCACGTCTCGCTTCCCGGCCCTTCGTCCGGCTTCCTGCCGCCGCCTCACGGGATCACGCACGCCCCGGGAATTCCCTGATCCAGCGTCGCCAGTTCCGCCCCGTGTGCCTTGGCGAGCGCGATCAAGTGGGCGTCCGTAGTTCTGGCGGCTGACTGGCACCACTCCGGCCATTGCGACGCCTCCTGATCGTCCGGGAGAAACTCGTGCCCGCCCGCCAGCGAACGCAACATGCCCGCCAACACCCGGCCCGCCGCCTCGGGTGACACCTGCCCGCCCGTGCGCTGAACCGAGACGCGCACAAAACCCAACTGCGGCACCGCCGAAGTCAGCAGGACAGTTCCGCCCTTTCTCCTCACCCCGCCGATCCAGCGCGCCACCCGGTCATGCTCCGCGTGATCGGCCCAGCCCCAGGCCACCAGCACGTTCACATCCAGCAGGTATTTCATGGGAAATCAGCCAGCATTTCCTTCACCGCCGCCGTGGTCAGCGGCGGATGCTGCGGGGCCGGGGCGAAGATCATGGCCCCGGTGTGGCGGCATTTGCTCTGCCCCACCGGCTTCGTTTGCGCGGCGTTCACCCGGAGCCGTCGGCGCACGAATTCCGAGAGCGTCAGATTCGCCCGCCGAGCCGCCGCCCGCAGGCTCCGCGCCTCGTCGTCCTCGATTTTGAAAGTAAGCGTCGTCATGCGTAAGACGGTATTACCAGGACCCGACCTGTCAAGCCGGGCGGGAAATGACACCACTGCCGTGCCGGCGAACGCGCCGTGGTTTACCCAGTTGTTCGAGGCGCTCCTCCACGCTGGCGAGATGAAGCCCCTGACCCGATCCGAAAAAGGGGCATCCCCGCAGATTGACAGCCAGTCCCGCTTCCCGGCAATCACCGTTGCCATCGGTTGCGGTGCCGATGCATCCGACCGGCGGAGGACCACACGGAAAACTTGTGGTGACACTTTCAAGGTGTTACTTCTCGGCCCGTGAGCACGATCACCGCAAAACAGTTGCATCAGGAAACCAAGGCCGTCCTCAACCAATTGGAACCGGGCGAATCCTTGGTCATCACCCGCAATGGCCGGGCCAGCGGGCGCAGCGAACTGCGGGCCGCCGCCGGACAACCCGGTTGGGATCAGATCCTGGGCGAGGTCTGGCGCGAGCAGAAGAAGGTCAAGGCCGCTCGCCGGGTTCCGAATCCAGTGCTCGAGGAACGCCAGCGCCGACGGCGATGAAGATTGAAACCGTCGACGACGCAATCGCAAGCGGTGCGCAATCCTGCGCGGAGGAAGCGTCCGAGCAAGCTACCGGATCGCCCCGGCGCATGGGCGAACCGTAAGCCGTTCATCAGCCGTGAGCGGCTCGATCTGTGATTTGCGCACGGTCACGACAGCCCCCTTTTCCCCGACGGGCAGCACATGGAAATCGTGAAGCCGGGCAAGGGGACTGAGTTTGGCTTCAATCCGTCGCCGCCAGCCGGAAGACATCGCGCAGCTTGCTGCGGATGGCTCGTCGTCGTTCCTGGCTCACGCGCCCGCGACGGCCGAAGAGCTTCGCGGACTCGACGAGGTAGATAGTTTTGCAGTCGCAGAACGTTTCCCACTCGAACCCGTCGGCGCCGTTGAGCATCACCTCGTAGGGTTTGGGCGGGCGGCTTTGGCGCTGGCTCGTGCAATAGAGCACGTTCACAAACGACGCGTGGGCACACACATCCGGGTGGGAAATCAGGACGACCGAATGCTCTCCTTTGCCGGGAAAATCGAAGCGCCAGATGTCGAACTGGTCTTTCACTCCGGCAATTGCAGGGAACTGCTCCGCGCGAGCACCGACAGTTCCGCGTTGCTCTCCGCGGTGACGTACTTGCGGAGACTGCCCTTGGGGAAGGGTTCCGTGTTGGCCGCCGACACCAGCGTCAGCGTGACATGGCCATCGCCATGATTCTCATAGGCGAAGACCTGCCGGGGCTTCGCATCCGGCATCCGAATGCGCTGCTGGTTATCGACGGTCAGTGTTTTCATGGTGGCAAAATCCCATGCCCGCTGAGCGACTTCAAGCGTGGACAAATCGGCGGCTGGTCAGGAGGGGTGGTATCTCAGAGCTTCTTTGCAATGTCGCTTGAGCCCCGAAGGCCTGAGTTTGGAGTCCCGCGTTTACGCGGTCCGCAGGGCGGACGACGCCCGAACCGCGTAAACGCGGGACTCAAACGGGGGTTCTCAAACAGGTTCTCGGTTTCTTGCGCAGACCGGGCGCGTCGGGGCAGTCCCGCAGGGACGGCCGAAAATAGCCCAGCACTTGAGTGCTGGGTTGGTGGCCAGAGATCCGGAAAGTCCCGGCAGGGACGGAAGAAGCGGGCTGGCGCACGGTTTCTTTCGTCCCTGCCGGGACTTGCTTCGCTGCCGAACCGGACCCAGCACTCAAGTGCTGGGCTACTGTCTTTCGCCCGCTGGGCTGAGGATGGCTGTTTGAAAAGTCCCTTGAGCCGCGAAGGCCTGAGTTTGGAGTCCCGCGTTTACGCGGTCCGCGGG
>BJHT01000053.1 GCA_014193395.1 Verrucomicrobiota bacterium | reverse complement strand
GGCGCAGCAACGTGGAGCGCAGTGAACGGCCCGGTTGGTCTGCAAGCGCTCGGGCGTGTGGATGTCGCTGCGGCCGGGGACGGCCGCACTCCGGGTGCGCCGCCGGAGTGCGCCCGTCCTCGGGCGCAGCAACGTGGAGCGCAGTGAGCGGCCCGGTTGGTCGACAAGTGCCCGGGCATGCGGACGTCGCTGCGGCCGGGACGGCCGCACTCCGGGTGCGCCGCCGGAGTGCGCCCGTCCTCGGGCGCAGCAACGCGGAGCGCAGTGAGCGGCCTGGTTGGTCGTCAAGTGCCCGGGCTTGCGGACGTCGCTGCGGCCGGGGACGGCCGCACTCCGGGTGCGCTGCCGGAGTGCGCCCGTCCTCGGGCGCAGCAACGTGGAGCGCAGTGAGCGGCCCGGTTGGTCGACAAGTGCCCGGGCCTGCGGACGTCGCTGCGGCCGGGACGGCCGCACTCCGGGTGCGCCGCCGGAGTGCGCCCGTCCTCGGGCGCAGCAACGTGGAGCGCAGTGAGCGGCCCGGTTGGTCTGCAAGCGCCCGGGCGTGTGGACGTCGCTGCGGCCGGGGACGGCCGCACTCCGGGTACGCTGTCGGAGTGCGCCCGTCCTCGGGCGCAGCAACGTGGAGCGCAGTGAATGGCCCGGTTGGTCGACAAGCGCTCGGGCGTGTGGACGTCGCTGCGGCCGGGGACGGCCGCACTCCGGGTGCGCCGCCGGAGTGCGCCCGTCCTCGGGCGCAGCAACGTGGAGCGCAGTGAGCGGCCCGGTTGGTCGACAAGTGCCCGGGCCTGCGGACGTCGCTGCGGCCGGGGACGGCCGCACTCCGGGGCGTGTGCGCCGCCACCTGCCTCGAAGCCTCCGCCCGCACGTCCGTCGAAGCCCGCACCAATCTCCCGGCTGGCCCTCGGGCACGCGGCAGGTAATCTCCGCCACCAACATCCCATGTTTCCCATGCCAACTCTCGCTCGCCCGCTCCCCGCCGTTGCGCTCCTCACCGCCGTGCTGCTCGCCGCCACCGCCACGTTCCCGCCGCTCGGTGCCGCGCAGTTCAAATTCCGCGGCCAGACCCTCACCGTGCCGGACGGTTTCGAGATCGAACTCGTCGCGCCGCCGACCGTCGTGCCGCGGCCGATCTCGGCGTCCTTCGATGAACAGGGCCGCCTCTACGTCACCGACTCGGCGGGTATGAGCGACAAGGCGGACAAGCAGCTCGCTGCCAAACCGCACCGCGTGTTGCGCCTCGAATCCACCAAGGGCGACGGCCGTTTCGACCGCACGACTGTGTTCGCCGACCGCATGATGTTCCCCGAGGGCTGCCTGTATTACGAAGGCTCCGTCTATGTCGCCGCGCCGCCACAGATTTGGAAACTCACCGACACCGACGGCGATGGCGTCGCCGACAAACGCGAGGTGTGGTTCGATGGCAAGACGCTCACCGGCTGCGCGAACGATCTGCACGGCCCCTACCTCGGCCCCGACGGCTGGTTTTACTGGTGCAAAGGCGCGTTCGCCCAGCAGACCTACGAGCGCCCCGGCCAGCAGCCCTTCGTCACCCGCGCCTCGCACATTTTCCGCGCGCGGCCCGACGGCACGGGCATCGAGCCGGTGCTCACCGGCGGCATGGACAATCCCGTCGGCTTCACCTACACGGCGGACGGCGAGCGTTTCCTGAGCTGCACGTTTTTCCAAAACCCCGCTGGTGGCAAACGCGACGGTCTCATCCACGCCATCTACGGCGGCGTGTACGGCAAGGACCACGACGTCCTCCGCGACCATCCACGCACCGGCGATCTCATGCCGGTGATGACCCACATGAGCGCCGCCGCGCCCTGCGGCCTGACCACCTACCGCTCGCGTGGCCTCGGTCTGGATTTCTACGACAACCTCTTCGCCTGCTATTTCAATCTGCACAAAGTCGTGCGCCACATCCTCGTGCCCGACGGCGCGACCTTCAAAACCAAGGACCTCGATTTCGTCACGTCCGACAGCCACGACTTCCATCCCACCGACGTGCTCGAGGACGCCGACGGCAGCCTGCTCATCGTCGATACCGGCGGCTGGTACAAAATCTGCTGCCCCACCTCGCAACTCGCCAAACCCGACGTCCTCGGCGGCATCTACCGCGTCCGCCGCACCGGCATGACCGCGCCCGCGGATCCGCGGGGACTCGGGCTTTCGTTGGGGAGACTCAAGTCCGCGGATCTCATCGCGCTGCTCGCCGACGAACGCCTCGTAGTGCAAAAGCAAGCGCTCAACGAAATTCGAAAGCGTGGTGTATCCACTGTGGTTTCGCTGCGCGAAACCGTCGCGTCGCCTGCCGCACCCGCATCCACGCGAGTTCAGTCCATCTGGGCACTCGCTCGGATCAACTCGCCCGAAGCCCGCGCCGCAGTCCGCTCCGCACTCGCCGATACAAACACCACCATCCGCCACGCCGCCACGCACGCCGTGAGTCTTTGGCGCGATCTCGCCGCATACGAGTCGCTGGAGAAAATGGTGTCGGGTGCAGACGCGTCGCTTGCTCGCGTTGCCGCCGAAGCCCTCGGACGTCTCGGCGACAAACGCGCCGTGCCCGTGCTGCTGGCAGCGTTTGGCCGTCTCCCCGAATCGCCCGTCTCCGCCACCGGCTCGCCCACTGACTCCGCGGCACGCGTTCTGCAACACTCTCTGCTCTACGCGCTCATCGAACTCGCCGACCGCGAACAGCTTCTCGCCCACGCGCGCACCTCGACCAATCCACAAATCAAGCGTGGTGCTCTGATCGCGCTCGACCAGATCACCGACAGCGGACTCAAGCCCGAGGACGTCGTCCCGCACCTCGCCTCCACCGCGCCCGCGATGAAACAAACCGCCGCGTGGATCATCAGCCACCGGCCCGACTGGGGCGCCGATGTCGCGGGCTATTTCCGCGAACGCCTTGGCGCGAAAACCCTCAGCCCCGCCGAACAATCCGAACTGCCCGGCCAGCTCGCCCCGCTCGCGAAACACGCCGCGATTCAAGACCTCCTCGCCGCCACGTTGCGCGACGCCCAGGCCACGCGCGACACACGCCTGCTCGCGATGCGCACGATGGCCGCCGCCGCGCTCAAGGACACCCCCGCGCCCTGGCTCACCGAACTCGCCCGCCTGCTCGGCAACGCTGACGAAACCCTCGCGCGCAGCGCCGTCGCGACCCTCCGCACCGTGTCCAATCCGAAGCAGCCCGGTGCCGAGGTCGTCGCCGCCCTCGCCGCCGCCGGACGCAACGCCGCGTTGCCCGCCGACATCCGCCTCGACGCGCTCGCCACGCTGCCCGCGGGCGCAGGCGAGATTGATGCCGCGTTGTTCGATTTCCTCCGCGCCAATCTCGCGGGCACGCAGACGCTCACCATTCGCAGCGCCGCCGCCACCACGCTCGCCAAGGCGAAACTGACCGCCGACCAGCAGCTCGAACTCGCCGCCGCGCTCCAAACCATCGGCCCGCTGGAATTGCCGAAGCTGCTCCCCGCCTTCGAGCGCGCGCCCACCGAGGCGCTCGGCCGCAAACTCCTCGCGTCCCTCAAAGGCTCGACCGGCTGGCGCGGCCTGCGCACCGACCTCTTGAAACCGCTCCTCGCGAAATATCCGCCACCCGTGCAAACGCTCGGCGACGAACTGTTGAAACTCCTCAACGCCGACGCCGCCAAGGAAGCCGCGCATCTCACCGACCTGCTCGGCCAGCTCAAGGACGGCGACATCCGCCGTGGCATGGCCGTTTTCAACAGCGCCAAGTCCGCGTGCGCGACGTGCCACGCCATCGGCTACCTCGGCGGGCGGCTCGGTCCCGACCTCACGCGCATCGGCGGCGCGCGCAACGAGCGCGACCTGCTCGAGGCCATCGTTTATCCGAGCGCCAGTTTTGTGCGCAGCTACGAGCCGTTCGTGGTGCTCACCAAGGGCGGCGAGGAATTCAGCGGCGTGTTGCGCAAGGACGCGCCCGAGGAAGTCATCCTCGCCACCGGCCCCGAGACCGAGCAACGCATCGCGCGCAAAGACATCGCCGAACTGCGCCCCGGATCCGTCTCGATCATGCCGCAGGGCCTCGATCAGGTGCTTACGCGTCAGGAACTCGCGGACCTCTTGGCGTTCCTCAAAGCGGCGAAATGAGAAAAAAAGCTCAAAGCTTAAAGCTCAAAGCTCAAGGGAAGCGCCAAGCGCCAAGCAGCAAATGAGAAAAAAACTCGAAGCTCAAAGCGCAAGGGAAGCACCTGAACAGGCGGAACGGCGGACCTGTGACGGCGGGAGAATAACTGGGCCGCGTGCGCCAGTGCAGCCCTCTCATTAGCACCCGGTTTCAACCGGGTGTAGGCGAGCGAACGACCCGCAACCGCTTCAGCGGTTTTCCCCACGCCGGGGGAAAAACCGTTCAAACGGTTTTTTCGGTCGTCCGCCCGTCAACACCCGGTTGAAACCGGGTGCTAATGAGAGCGGAGCGGAAGCTGCCGCGGAGAATCGCGATCGTTCGGGATCAATCGTTGCGGCCGTGGCGAACAGGTCCGGCGGTCTGTTACTCAGGAGGAGCACCAAGCGCCAAGCAGCAAGGACCAGCGGTGCGTGCTCTGGAATCTGGAGGCCATTTCGGCCGCTGGCATCTGCCTTCTCCTCGCGGCACCAATTGAACAGTCGCCGCGGTCGCCAAGAATTTTGGAGTGCTTGAGCCTTGGATCTTCCCTTGAGCTTTGAGCTTTAGGCTTGGAGCTTTTCTTTCTGCGCGAACGGTCGCGGATCCGTCGCCAACCCCGGGCGGCTTGGACGTTTCAGCGAATCCGCGAAACGGCTTGCCACCGGTGGCGGACCTCACCTACGTTCACCGCGCCCTTGGGGTTGCGCGGTTAGCTCAGTGGTAGAGCATTACCTTGACACGGTAGGGGTCACAGGTTCGAACCCTGTATCGCGCACCATTTTCACAAAGAAATCTGCACCCGGTTCGGGGTGCGTTCAGGGCATCCCGTCCCCCGTTGAAACGCCCTTGCCCGCCACTGTCGCTTCACCCAGTGTCCGGCCCGTCAACAGCAGTTTGTGAAAGGAAACCTCATGCGTTTGTTAAACTTGGTTCTCGGCGTGCTTGCCCTCGCGACGGTTGCGGCGCGCGCGGAGGACACCGATCCCCAGCTCATGCAAAAGCGATGCAAGTTCGAAAGCCAGCTCACCAAGGCCGCGAGCCTCGGCTATCTCCTCTATCTTCCCAAGGACTACCAACCGGCTGACAAAGCGCGGAAATGGCCGCTCATGCTGTTCCTGCACGGCGCGGGCGAGCGCGGCACGGACCTCGCGAAAGTCTCCGCCCACGGCCCGCCCAAGCTCGCCAAGCTTAAGCAGGATCTGCCCTTCATCGTCGTCTCGCCGCAATGCCCGTCGGGCCGGCGCTGGGACAATGACACGCTGCTCGCGCTGCTCGACGACGTCATCGCGCGGCACTCGGTGGACACGAACCGCGTGTATCTCACCGGTCTGAGCATGGGCGGCTACGGCACCTGGAGCCTCGGGCTGTCGCACCCGGAACGCTTTGCGGCCATCGCGCCGATTTGCGGCGGCGGCGATCTCATTCTCGGCTTGCTGCCCGACACGAAGAAACAGGCGGCGCTGAAGACGCTGCCGATCTGGGCCTTTCACGGCGCTAAGGACAACGTCGTGCCGCCCGCCGAATCCGAGCGCATGATCGCCGCGGTCAAGAACGCCGGGTGCAAGGACGTGCAGCTCACGATCTATCCCGACGCCGGGCACGATTCGTGGACGGAGGCGTATAACAATCCCAAGCTCTTCGAGTGGTTTCTCGCGCACGAGCGGAAGTAGCTGGCGGGGAGCGGCGGAGTGCGGCGGTCCTCGGCCGCAGGGTCGTCCGCACGCACGCGGGCCGGTGGGATTTACCCACGGCTCACTGCGCTCCACCTCGCTGCGCCCGAGACGGGCGCACTCCAGTGTGTTGGCGGGGTGCGGCCGTCCTCGGCCGCAGCGACGTCCGCACGCACGCTGGCGGGTGGGATTTACCCGCGACTCACTGCGCTCCACCTCGCTGCGCCCGGGGACGGGCGCACTCCGGTGCGGGTTCCGCGGCGCGCGGCAGCCGCTTAACAATTGGTTGCCGCTCCCCCACGCCGCCGCCATGTTCGCCGCCGCATGGTGATGACTGAAGCAAAGGCCTGGCGGCGCATGGCGGAGCAAAACCGCGTGCTGTCGGCGTTGCTGATTTCCGTTCTGCTTCACCTCGGCATTTACGGCGGGATGCGCGTCGCCAAACGCCTCGGCCTAGAGCTGCCGCCCGTCCCGCGCTGGGTGCAGAAGCTCCTCCCGATGATCGCGGCGACGCCTCCGCCGCCGAAACCCGACGCTCTCAAGCCCCCCGACGACGAGCGCGTGTTGAATCTCGCGTTCGTCGAAGTGGACGCCACGCAGGCCGTCCCCGAGCCGCCGAAGGACGCGAAATATTATTCCACCCAGAGCACCCGCGCGGCCAATCCCGAGCCGCCCAAAGTCGCAACCCGCGACCCGCAGATCGACGGCAAGCAAACGCGCATCGTGAAGACGATCGAAGCGGTGAAGGTCGCGCCAACGCCTGCGCCCCCGCAGCCGAAAGCTGCGCCCCAGCCCACACCCGAACCGCCCCAGCCCGCGCCGCCCAAGGTCGAAGTGAAAAAGCCGGACCCGCCGAAACCCGCTCCGCCCAAGCCGGAAATCGCCCGCGTCGAGCCGCCGAAGCCGCAGCCCGAGCCACCTAAACCCACGCCGCCGAAACCGCCGCCGCCGCTGGTCGATCCCACTCAGCCCGCGCCGCCGAAAGCCGAGTATGCGGAAATCAAACCACCCACGCCGAAGCTCGAAAAAATTCCCCTCGATGAACCGCGTAAAGACCTGAAGACCGTCGGCGACCTCGCGCTGGCCCGCCCGCTGCCGCCGCCCGCACCGACGCCGCAGCCCGCGCCAGCCCCGCCCTCGACCAGCTTGAATCCGAATCAGGGCGGCATTGGCGAGCCTTCCGAATTGGTTCCGGTGAAGCGTCCCCGCACGCTCGCCGATGCGCGCGCGCGGATGGATGGCGGCATGTTGATCGGCGAAAAAATGAAACAGGACGGCGGCGTGCAGCGGCGCGGCAGCATCGCGCTGGACGTGCGCGGTTCTCCCTTCGGCGCGTACGATGCCAAGATCATCGCGGCCATCCAACAGGCGTGGTACAACCTGCTCGCGGACCGGCTCACGCCGATCGGCAAGGTTGTCATCGAGTTCTGGCTGCACTCGAATGGCCGCGTCTCGCATCTCTCCGTGACGAGCAGTGAAGTCGGCGAACTCTACGGCCAGATGTGCGCGCTCGCCGTGCAGCGCCCCGCGCCCTTCGATGCGTGGCCGCGCGAGATGCGCCTGGCGCTCGGCGCGGAGTATCGCGAGGTGCGGTTCACGTTTTTTTACGAGTGAGCGGGGGGGCGGAAGCTCCAAGGATAAAGCTCAAAGCTCAAGGGAACGGTTCAAGCACCAAGGCGGCGGGCGAGGACCTAGGATTTTTTCGGGCTGAGAAAGCGGCGGTCAGTGTTGAGGTTTTGTCCGGTTCGCGGATACCACCGCGCGATGCTTGGTATCTGAGGCTTGGTGTTTCCCTTGAGCTTCAATGCCATCGCTTCCGGCCTCGCGCGCAGCAATGCGCCCGCGCTGTCCGTTTCCGCCCCGCTTCCCGCTTGCGTTTGGCGGGGGTGGCTCGTTCAATCGCGCGCGTCTTGAATCCGGCGCGCCGGTCCGGTGGGCGGTGCCATTTTCGATTTTCAACTTACTACCTGCATTGCGATGGAAGGAATAATCATAGCCATGCTGGTGATCGCCTCGATCATCAGCCTGACATTCATCATTGAGCGCGGTCTCGCCCTGCGGTGGAACAGGGTCATTCCCGCGGCGGTCGAGGACGCGGTGGAGAACTGCCGCGCGACCGCCGACGCGCCGATCTTGCGCCGAACGTGCGCGGCGAATCCCTCGGCGCTCAGCGCGCTGCTCATCACGGCGGTGGATCATCTCGGGGTGCCGATGGAGGAGATCAAGGACGCCCTCGAGACGCGGGCGCGCCACGAGATCATCCGGCTCGAGCGCGGCCTGATCGTGCTGGAAATCGCCACGGGCATCGCGCCGTTGATGGGCCTGGTCGGCACGATTTACGGGCTGATCAAGCTCTTCAATGCGCTCGGGGAAAAGGGGCTGGCGGACAACTCGGCCTTCGCCGCCGGCATCGCGCTCGCACTTAACGCGACGCTGCTGGGCTTGCTCGTGGCCATCCCGTCGCTCATCGCGTGGAGCTACTACAGCCGGAAAGTTGAGACGTTGACTGTGGAGATGGAAACCATCTGTGACGAGCTGCTCCGCCGGCTGGAGCGGACGCGGAAAAAACCCTGACCATGCGTTTCAGCGAGCGCAAACGCCGGCAGCCGCCCGCCGTCATCATCGTTTCCCTGATCGATGTGTTGATGGTGGTGCTGATCTTTTTGATGGTGACGACCACCTTCAAGACGCAGCCGGCGGTGCGCCTGACGTTGCCGGAGTCCAAGCAGCAAAAGGATGGCTCGGGCGATCAGAACGTGGTCGTGGTGACGATCGCCAAGGTCGCACCGCACCTCTATCTCGAAACGATCCCGGTGACGTACGACAAGCTGCAGACCGAACTGACCGCGCGCGCCAAGCGCAATCCGGCCGTGGTCATGGCGATTCGCGCGGATCAGGACGCGCCGTTCGGCCAGATTGTGAAGGTGATGGATGCGGCGAAAACCGCCGGGATCAAGAACGTGAGCGCGTTCACGCAGAAGGCGGGGAAGTAGGGGGGCAGAAAAATAGTGGGCAGAAAAACGGGGAAGGGGACGGAAGCCGGCAGAAAAATGGGGGCAGAAAAATGGGGCGGTGATTGGTGTTTCTTGGTGTGAAAGACGCGCGTTTCTGCGGATGGAGGAGCTTGCGTAGGGCGTAGCCGCGGAGATGACTAGGCGGAGGCAACTCAGGCAAAAGGCGCGGGAATCAGCCTGCAATCGTACTGCCATCCGTCTGCCGAGTGCGTTGGCTCCAGGCTGCGCGGTTTCGGCGCTCGGATTTTCTGCGCGTCGGCGGCGACAGCGCTCTGTCGAACGCGGCCTGGCGTGCATGAAACTGAACCCTCATTCCCGAAACTGAATTGGCAAAGGAATGGAGGCAAAGGAATGAAGATGAAAAGTTTTTCCGTTCCCATTCCTTTGCCTCCATTCCTTTGCCAATAACTCCCATGCCCCATTCCTGTGGGACCATCGGCGCCGCTCCGCTCGCGGAGTACGCTGGCCCCCTCCGCTGCCGTTTGGGCGCCCGGCTTCTCCGCACAGTGGCGGTTACGGCCCGTGCTACTCGTCGTCGCGCAGGACTTCGAATTTGCTCACGCCCTTGGTGACGAAATTGAGAATGAGGCCCTTTTTCAAGTCGGCGGCCTTGACGACGGCGCTGAAGGCTTTGGTGGTGGGCGTGGGCGTTTGGTTGATTTCCTTGATGATGTCGCCGGGCTTGAGGCCTTTCTTTTCGGCGATGCCGTCGGATTCCACGGCGGTCACGATCACGCCTTCGGTGAGCTTGACTTTGAATTCATCGGCGAGGGCCTTGGTGGCGGTGCGGACGGTCAGGCCGAGGTCGGCGTCTTCCACTTCGTCGGTGCGCTGGGGCTTGCGGAAGGCGACTTCGGGGGCCTCGGGCCATTCGCTGGGCTTGACGTTGACCTTGATGTTTTTGCCACCGCGATTGACGTCGAGCACGACGCTGGAGCCGACCTTCTTGCCGCGGATTTCGTTCTTCAACATCTGCGAGGTCGTCACGGCGCGGCCATCGACGGCGGTCACGACATCGAAGGGTTTGAGTTCGGAGGAAGCGGCGGGGCCGTCGGGGGTGATTTCTTTGATGACCACGCCGTCGCTGACGCCCTTGACGAGCGCGCGGTATTCGGGGTTTTCGCTGAGCGACTGGATGGCGACGCCGAGCCAGGAGCGGACGTATTTGCCCTCGAGGATGAGGCGCTCGCCGATGTCGCGGGCGAGGTTGGCGGGGATGGCGAACCCGATGCCGGTGCGCATCCCGCGGATGAGCGTGTTAATGCCGATGATCTCGCCGGCAATGTTCACAAGCGGCCCGCCGCTGTTGCCGGGATTGATGTTGGCGTCGGTTTGGATGAAGTCCTGATCCATCGACGGATCGCGGATGATCTGGTTGCGGCCCTTGGCGCTGACGTGGCCGAAGGTGACGCTGTAATCGAGATCGAACGGCGCGCCAATCGCGATGGCGAACTCGCCGACGCGGGTCTTCGACGAGTCGGCAAATTTCAAAATGGGGAGGCCCTTGGTGGCGATGCGGAGGACGGCGAGATCGGACTTCTTGTCCACGCCGCGGACTTCGGCGTCGTATTCCTTGCCGTCGCGAAAGCGGACTTTGATTTTGTCCGCGCCGTCCACGACGTGCCGGTTGGTGAGGATGTAGCCGTCTTCGCGGATGACGACGCCGGAGCCTTGGCCGTCGAAAACCGGTTCGCGCCGGCCACCGCCGGAGCGTTCGCGTTTCTTTTGCTTTTCCATTTCCTCCTCGAGCTGCTTGCGGAATTCCTTCGGCAGAAATTCGAAGAAGGGATTGTCCTCGCTGTTGGCGTGGATTGCATCGGGCTTGTGCGCGACCTTGATGACGACGACGGCGGCGGAGGCGCGGTCGGCGACTTCGATGAAGGCGTCGTTGAGTTGGCGGGCGATGTCGATGGCCGCGGTCGGCGCGACGGCCGGAGTCGCGGGAGTTGCGGGGGATGCCGGGCTAGCAGCGCTCGCCGGAGCGGCTGCCACGGTCCGGAGTAAGCACGGGAGGAGGGCGGCCAGCAGCAGGCAGCGCACGGGGAGTGACGAGGTGATCATAGGAATCAGCGGGAGGCGGAGGAGATTTCGGAGGAGGTGACAGCCCGCGAACCTGCCGCGGGGCCGGCTGGGGAGGCGGGCGGAGCGCCGGCGGGTCGCGGATGCGTTGACTTGAGTTTCACGGGCGCATAACGTTTCTGCAACGACGCACCCAAGTCAACATGCTTCCCATCATTGAAAAGCTTCTGATCCTTCAGGATCGCGATCATCGTCTCCACCGCGCCCGCACCGAGCTGGGCAGCATCGGCCCCCAACGCCAGACCCTCCAAAACAAGGCCACCGACGTGCAGGCGAGGCTCGACGCGGTGAAGTTGAGGGGCAAACAAATCGAGAGCGAACGCAAGCGGCTCGAACTGGATGCGGAGGCTAAAAACGCGCAGATCGCCAAGTATTCCCTGCAACAATTCCAGACCAAAAAGAACGAGGAATACAAGGCGCTCGCCCATGAGATCGAGTTGTGCAAGGAGGCCATCTCGAAACTCGAAGATCAGCAGCTCGAGTTCATGGAGCAGGCGGACCAGGTCGCCAAAGACATCGCCGCCGCCACCGCCGAGGCCAAGAACAGCAAGCGGGATGTGGACCTGCTGGTGGCCGACCTCGCCACCTTGGAACTCAATCTCAAGAAACAGATCGCGGACTTGGAAGCCGACCGGGCCAGGCAGGTGGCCGAGGTGGATGCCAGCGCGTTGAACCGTTACGAGCGCCTGCTCAAGAGCAAGGGCGACAGCGTGGTGGTCAGCATCGAACACGGGGCCTGCGGCGGCTGCCACATGAAGCTCACGACGCAGACCGTGCGGACCTGCCAGGGCATGGGTGAGATCACCACCTGTCCCCACTGCGGGCGAATTCTCTACTATGAGCGCGGCATGGATTTGGTCGCTGCGGACTAGTCAGTCTTCGTCCCCCGGTTCACCCGTCCCCGGTCCTGCTCTCCGCCGGTTCCACTGCGGCAACGCATCGGCCCGCGCTACCTCCGCGATAGCATCCCCGTTCCCCAAGAGTGTCCATTTTCAGGACAATCTCGCCCCCGTCTTTTGACACTCCAGCAGTCGCGTGGTAAACCTGCCGAAGCTTATTTGGAGAATGAAACAACTTAGGGGCGGCACAATCCATCGCTGTAACACGCATACCGGGAAGACCGGGAATTGCGGGAAGACAGCCTCGTTTTCACTGTGGGCGTTCATCGCCTGCTGCCTGCTGCTGCTGTTCGGCGGGAGCCGCGAACTGGCTGCGCAGACCGTCCTGCCACCGGGCTTCACCGAGACCCAGATTTACGGACTGTTCTCACCGAGCGCGATGGTTCAGGCGCCTGATGGCCGCATCTTTGTCTGCGAACAGGGCGGCTATGTGAAACTCATCAAGAACGACGCGGTTCTCGCCACCCCTTTCCTGTCAGTCGATGCGCAGGCGTATCAGGAACGCGGGCTGGTCGGCATCACGCTGGACCCTGATTTCGTCACGAATCAGTTCGTTTATATCTATTACACAGCCAAGACGCCCACCTTTCACAATCGACTGAGCCGCTTCACCGCCAATGGCGACGTGGTCGTTCCCGGCAGCGAAGTCATCTTGCTGGACCTGCCGACTCTCGGTGAATCCGGCTGGCACAATGGCGGCGCGCTCAATTTTGGTCCGGACGGCAAACTCTATCTCGCCGTCGGGGAGAACAATATCCCGGCCAATTCCCAGTCACTCCAGACTCCGCTCGGAAAAATCCTCCGCCTCAATGCCGACGGCACCATCCCGACGGACAATCCGTTCTACAACAGCACCAGCGGCATCAACAAAGCCATCTGGGCGATGGGTCTGCGCAATCCCTTCACCGCCACCTTCCAACCGGGCACGGGTCGCTTGTTCATCAATGACGTGGGCGAAGGCGCATTCGAGGAAATCAATGATGGCTCGCGCGGAGCCAACTATGGCTGGCCGACCTATCAAGGCTACTCGACCGACAACCGGTTCCAGAGTCCGTTCTATAGCTATGAGCACCCCTTCAACCCGCCCGGTAGCAGTGCCATCACCGGGGGCGCGTTCTATAATCCGCCTACCAACCAATTTCCGGCGGCTTATCTGGGGAAGTATTTTTTCATGGATGGTTTCATTGGAACCATCCGCACGCTCAACCCGGTGACGGGCGAAGTCGCGGATTTCGCCAGCAACCTCCGGCCGGTCGGGGTGTATCTGATAACTTCCCAGGATGGCAGCCTCTACTATGGTGCGCATGCGGGTCAGTCTGTTTACAAAATTCAGTACACCGGCATTCTGGCACCGCAGATCGGCACTCATCCGGGCAATAACTATGTTTCCATCGGACAGTCCGCCACCTATCAGATCGCGGCGTACGGTTCGGCCCCGCTGAGTTATCAATGGGAACGGCAGGCACCCGGGGCTTCGGGATTCACGCCGATCGCCGGGGCCACCCAGCCGGTCTATACGCTGGCCGAAGCTGCGGTCGTCGATTCCGGCACCCAGTTCCGTTGCGTGGTGCAGAACACCGCCGGCTCGGCCACCAGCCGCGCGGGCACGCTCACGGTCACCTCCGACCGGCCACCCGTCGGCACCATCGTCCAGCCGAGTCCGGGTACCACGTTTCGCGCCGGGGACACCTTTGACTTCTCCGGCACGGCCACCGACGCCGAGGTTGGCAACCTATCCGCCACGGCCTTCAAATGGCGCGTGGATTTCCAGCATCATGACCATGCCCATCCATTTATCACTGACATTGTCGGAGTGACCAATGGAACCTTCACCATTCCTACTGTCGGGGAGTCCAGTGATGACGTGTGGTATCGGGTCTATCTCACCGTCACCGATCCCACCGGGCTGTCCCACACCACCTATCGGGATATTCTACCCATTAAATCCACCATCACGCTGGTCACTGACCCGCCCGGCCTGCGTCTTGCGCTCGATGGCGAGCCAGTCACAGCGCCGTTCACCTTTGTCGGCGTGGCCGGAGTTACCCGTACCCTCAGCGTGGACGCCCAGGTGTCCGGCAGCACGGTCTATGAGTTTATCTCGTGGTCCGATGGCGGCACCGCGACTCACAATATCTCCACTCCGGCGACCAATCAGACCTACACCGCCATGCTGCGCGCGGCAGTGTCACAGCGCGACTCTGCGGTCTTTGTCTCACAATCGTTCCTCACTCTGATGACTGCCGGCCAACGCTATCCGGTACAAGTTACTCTTCGTAACAATGGCTCGACCATCTGGAGCACCAACGATGGCTACTATCTCGGCTCGGCCGGGCCGGAAGATAATCTGATGTGGGGTATGAACCGAGTCAGTCTCCCCGGCCCCGTGGCTCCCGGAGAGACGGTCACCCTGAACTTCACCGCCACGGCTCCCTATCCCGGCGGGGTTCACAATATCCAATGGCGGATGGTTCACGAAGGCAGCGGTTACTTTGGCGAAGCGACTACGAGCGTACCCATCCTGGTCGCGGAGAAAGGCAATGCCGCCATCGTCCTGGACCAGCAGGTGCCTGCGAGCATCGCCGCCGGCCAGCGCTTCAACGCCACGATCACGTTCAAGAATGTCGGCACCAACACCTGGACACCCGACGCGCGCTACCGTCTCGCCTCCCAAAATCCCGACGACAATTCTTACTGGGGATTTACCCGGGTGCTCATCACCAACACGGTCCTGCCCGGCGACACCGTCGTCGTTACCATTCCCGCGACCGCGCCGACCACTCCCGGTTCCTATGATTTCCAGTGGCGTCCCTTGCAGGAAGGCGTGGAATTTTTCGGGGAAAAGAGCACCAACGTCGCGGTGACCGTCCTCGCGCCGCTGCTGGACGCCGCATTCGTCTCGCAGTCTGTTCCGAGCATCTTGGTTCCCGGCCAGCGCTACAATGCGTCGATCACCCTGCGCAACACGGGCAGCGGCGCGTGGACAGGTGTGAACAAAATCCGCCTCAGCTCGCAGAACCCCCTCGACAACAAGACTTGGGGAACTGCCCGCGCCGTGGCCACCGGTGACGTCGCGCCGGGTGAGCTGGCGGTGTTCAAGTTTGTCATCATCGCGCCCACCAACAGTGGCGATTACAACTTTCAATGGCGCATGATTCAGGAAGGAGTCGCGCGCTTTGGCGAGCTTACTCCCAACTTGGTCCTGCGGGTCGCACCCGCCGGCCGCGCGGTGTTCGTTTCCCAAACCGTCCCGGCCACCCTTGCCCCCGGCCAGTCCGCGGACGTGCAGGTCGCCCTGCGCAACGTCGGCACCAACACCTGGCGGGCCGGCGGTCTCTTCCATCTTGTGCCGGTCAGTCCCGACGTCCCCGGAGCGTGGGGTGTCAGCAACGTCCCCTTGTTCCGCAGCGTCGCGCCCGGGGAGCTGGCGCTCTTCCGTTTCAAAATCACCGCCCCCGCCACTGTTGGCACCTTTCCGTTCCGCTGGCGCCTGCAACAGGACGGCCTTGCGCCCTTTGGCGAACCGACTCCGCTCCGCTCCGTGCGCGTCGTGGCCGTGCCCGATAATGCCCAGTTCGTCACCCAGTCCGTTCCCACCACCCTCGGCGCCGGCGAGCAGGCCCCGGTCGCCATCCGCCTGCGCAATCTCGGCTCGACCACTTGGACCACCGCCGCCGGCCATGCGCTCGCGTCGCTCAATCCTACCAACGCTACGACGTGGGGCACCAATCGCATCGCCCTTCCCGGCGCCGTTCCGCCCGGACAGGAAATCGACATCCCCTTCACCATCACGGCTCCGGTCGTGCCAGGAGTTTACCCGTTCCAATGGCAGATGCTCGGCGCGGGCAACGTGCGTTTTGGCCAGCCTACGACGCCGCGCTTCATCACCGTGTTGTCCGGCGGCGACAGCGCCGCGTTTATCGCGATGACGGTCACCAACCAAATGATCACCGGCCAGACCTACACCGCGTCGATCACCCTCCGCAACACCGGCACCAACACTTGGAGCCACGAAGGCGACTACCATCTCGGCCCGCAAAGCCCGCAGGATAATCCGGCTTGGGGACTCCTGCGCACCACGCTGGCCGCGCCGGTGGCCCCCGGGCAGACCGCGACGATGACCTTCACCGTCACCGCCCCGCGCGTCGTGGGCACGAATTTGTTCCAATGGCGCATGGTGCATGACGGCGTCGGCTGGTTCGGCGAACCCACCCCCGCCGTGCCCGTCGCTGTGCTCGCCGCCGCGCCGGCCGCGCGCGATGACGCCGCCTTCGCCACCGCCATCCCCGCCGCGCCGACCAATGTGGTGGCCGGGGCGGATTTCTTCGCCTCCATCACCGTCACCAACCGCGGTAACACCACTTGGAGCACCGCCGACGGTTACCGGCTCGCCGCGCAAAATCCCGCAACCAACGCCACCTGGGGCGGCAGCTTCGTCAACCTTCCCGCGACTGTCCCGCCCGGCGGCGTGATGACCTTCTTCTTCCGCGCCACCGCGCCGATCCAGCCCGGCCTCTACAATTTCCAATGGCAGATGCGCCAGGATGCCAGCGGGTTTTTCGGTGATCTCGGGCCGAGCACTCTCATCACCGTCGCCGCGCCCCGGACCAACGGTGCCGCCTTCTTGCTGCAAAATGTCCCGCCCGTCCTGACCGCCGGCACGACCGTTCCGGTGTCCCTCACCTTCCGCAACACCGGCACCACCACCTGGACGCCGGCGTCCGGCTACCAGCTCGCCGCGGTCAATCCCGACAACAATCGCACTTGGTCCGACACCCCGATCCCCAGCGTTGAGACCGTCGCGCCGGGCGAAGTCGCCGTCTTCAATTTCAACATCGATGCCCCCACCAATACGGGTGATTACAATTTCCAGTGGCGGCTGCGCCAGACCGGCGCGGGCTATTTCGGCGAGCCTTCCGAAAATCTCCTCCTCAGCGTCGTTCCGTCCGCCCCGCCGCAGACCAACCACGCTGCGTTCGTCGCCGTCACCGTGCCCGACATCATGGCCTTCGGGGAAACCAACTTCGTCACCGTCCGCATGCGCAATGCCGGCACCACCACTTGGACCCCGCAGGCCGGTTACAATCTCGCCGCGCAAAATCCGACCAACAACACGACCTGGGGCGGCAACCGCGCGTCGCTCGCCGGCGTCGTTGCCCCCGGTGAAACCGCCGACTTCAACTTCACCGTCGTCGCCCCGACCAACGCCGGCGCTTACAATTTCCAGTGGCAGATGAACCTCGAGGGCGCCGGGCGCTTTGGCGAACTCAGTTCCAACGTCGTCGTCCAGATCAGTGGTCCGCCCGTCGATGACTCTGCGTTCGTCTCGCAAACCATCACCAATCGCATGGCACCCGGCGGCACCTACGACGCCCAGATCATTCTGCGCAACACCGGCAACACCACCTGGCCCGCCGCCTCGATTGATCCCAACGCCGACGCCTTCAACCTCGGTTCCCAAAACCCGGACGACAACACCACCTGGGGCTTCCCCCGCGTCGAACTGGCCAACGCCGTTGCGCCCGGACAAAACGCCGTCATCAATTTCACCGTCACCGCGCCCACCAACGCGGGCACCTACGATTTCCAATGGCGCATGGTTCACGAAGGCGTCGCGTGGTTCGGGGCCTTCACTTCCAACCTCGTCATCCAGGTCGGCACCGTGCTCCCGCCGCCGCCCACCAACGACGCGGCCTTCGTCTCGCAGATCGTCCCCGCCACGCTCCTCACCGGGCGGACCAACTCCGTCACCGTCGTGCTGCGCAACACCGGCACCACCACCTGGACCAGCGCCGATGGCTTCGCGCTCGCCGCCCAGAATCCGCTGAACAACACGGTCTGGGGCACCAATCGCATCGCGCTCGCCGGCCCCGTCGCACCGGGTGCCAACGCCACCTTTACCTTCAACGTCGTCGCCCCGTCCGTCGCCGGCACAAAAAACTTCCGATGGCGCATGGTGCAGGGAGCCGCCGGCTACTTTGGCGATCTCAGCCCGAATGTCCCCATCGTCGTCACCGCACCCGCCACCAACACCAACAACGCGCAGTTCGTCAGCCAGACCGTGCTTTCGCCCGTGAAAAAAGGCTCCAACTTTTTTGTCACGCTTAAATTCAAGAACACCGGCACCACCACCTGGCGGCCCGAGACCAGCCATCGCCTCGGCTCGCGCAATCCCACCGACAACACGACCTGGGGATTCGCCCGTGTCCAGCTTGGCACCGCCATTGCGCCCGGCGCCACCGCCACCTTCTTCTTCCAGGTCAAGGCCCCCGCAACCGCCGGCACCTACAACATGCAATGGCAGATGCTCCAGGACGGCGTTGATTGGTTCGGCGACCGCTCCACCAATGTCGCCGTCACCGTGACGAACTGATCCCGAGAGTGGAGTGCGGGGACTGGTCACCGCTTTCTCAAGGCGACTGGTCGCCGTCGAACTGCGGGAGGCGTGACGATCCGATGGGGCGTTCACGGCTCGCGCCAGCGCCAGCGCGCCCACCTTACCGAAGCCGTGCGGAAGTTCGACGGCGACAAGTCGCCTGCGCAAAAGCGGTGACCAGTCACCGCACTCCAAAACTGTCGCTCGGCGACGCCGCAGCAACGGATCGTCCCGATTCGCATGAAGATCCGAGCCTGCCCCGGCTTTCTCGATATTACTTTTTACCGGGGACAACACACACCGCACCGGCATCCCCACTCGCCTTCCCCCACCTGCGTCGCGCTTCCCGTTTGCCGACCTGATTTTTCAGCCGTATTCCTCGCATGGTCGCAGCCCAGTCTTGCGTCGAACGCCGCACAAAAAAATCTACCACCATGCTCACCCCCGCCTCCGCACCGGACATTTTCTCCCCCGCCCAACCTCAGCACCGTGCGCGGACTCGGCGCGAATTCGCCACCGAACTTGGCGCTGCCGCGCTCGGCGTCGCCGGCCTGGCGAACCTGCCGCAGATGGCCACCGGCGCTGAACCCGGCCGGCGCGTGCGCAAAAAAATCGCAGCGGTGGTCACGCATTACACGCTCAACTCACACGCCGACGTGCTCGTCAGCCGGCTCTTCCAAGGTCACATGCTCAACGGCACCGGCGCGCACCCCGATTTGGAATTGGTCAGCCTCTTCGTCGATCAATACGACAAGGCCGACATCAGCCAGGCCTTCGCGCGCAAGCACGGCTTCCGCCACTTCGACACCATCGCCGGCGCGCTCACGCTCGGCGGCAAGGACCTCGCTGTCGATGGCGTGCTGTTGATCGGCGAGCACGGGATTTATCCCCTGTCCGCGACGGGCCAGATCATGTATCCGCGCCGCCGCTTCTTCGCGGAGACGGCCGCGGTGTTCCGGCGCTGCGGCCGTTCCGTGCCCGTGTTCAGCGACAAACACCTCGCGTGGAACTGGGCTGACGCGAAGTGGATGTACGACACCGCGCAGGAGCTGAAGATTCCCATGATGGCCGGTTCCTCCATCCCGGTGACGTGGCGACGCCCGGCCATCGAAGCAACCCGCGATGTGCGCATCACCGAGGCGGTCGGCCTGTCCTACGGCCCCATCGAAGGCTACGGCTACCACGCGCTCGAGGGCCTGCAATGCCTCGTCGAACGGCGTCGCGGCGGCGAGACCGGCGTCGCGGCGGTGCAAATGATCGAGGGGCCGGAAGTCTATGCGCAGCGCGACAAGGGACGCTTCAGCCAGCGCGTGTTCGACGCGGCGCTGCACTGCCGCGAGAACACCAATCGCTTCAAGGGAACCTTCGAGGAAGTGGTGCGCCAGCCCGCCGGATTTTTCATCGAGTACCGCGACGGCCTCCGCGCCGTGATCATCCATGACATGCGCGACGCCAACAACGAATGGATCGTCGCGTGGGATGAAGCCGGCAAACCCGCGCCGCCGGCGACCCTGTTCTGGACCCAGGAAGCCCGGCCGATGATGCACTTCGGATTCCAGCTTCACGGCATCGAAGCCATGATCCACACCGGCAAGCCCGCCTGGCCCGTCGAGCGCACGCTCCTCACCACCGGCAT
This sequence comes from Verrucomicrobiota bacterium, assembly GCA_014193395.1. Taxonomy (GTDB): domain Bacteria; phylum Verrucomicrobiota; class Verrucomicrobiia; order Limisphaerales; family BJHT01; genus BJHT01. Next base: position 8,784 of record BJHT01000053.1, on the reverse strand, counting down.
CCTCGCCGCCCTCTTCGAATCCCGCCAAAAAGGCGGGATCCGCATCGCGACCCCGCACCTCGCCATCGCCTACCAGCCCACCTTCACCTGGACCCCGGTCCCGCCCCCGCCCCCCTCGCGCCCCTTCACCGAGCCGTGAGGATCCGGCCACAGATAAATAGGCATCCCGAGCACGAGTGGCTCACCCCCGAGTGTCCGCTCGCCGCCATGAGCCGGAGATTCTCCCGCGCTCCAACACCGGCTCAGAAGCTTGGAATCGGGGTGGCGACGGCTCGTCGCCACGACCGAAACACAGACCGACGCCCCGGAGCGGCGAGGGCGAAATCGGTGTCGCGGGAGCGCAGTCGCACGCCTCGTTCACCCGCCAAAACCGGGCCTGCCGCCGCCGCGACTGGGCGATCCGCGGGAGTTCTGGAAACCGACGGATCGAGGCCGAAACTTGACGAGACAAATCTGAACGCCGGGTGAATAGCAGATGCCTCGCTGAGTCGGAAAGCGCGGTTCTCACAGTTCTCATTTTCAACCACAAGACCATGGCTATGCGGAAAAATATTGATTTCAACTGGTGCAAGAGCACGGAACACGGCTGGAACCCGAATCGTCGGGATTTCCTGTTTGTCGGCGCCCTCGGCGGCCTCGGGCTGACGCTCGGCGATGCGTTCCGGCTCAAGTCGCAGGCCAATCCGGCCGGCGTCGTGCAGCCCAGCAAGGAGGGCAAGGCCAAGTCCGTCATCCAGATTTATCTCCCCGGCGGCATGGCGCATCAGGAGTCGTTTGACCCGAAGATGTACGCGCCCATCGAATACCGCGGGCCGCTCGGCACGATCAAGACCAAGCTCGACGGTGTGCATTTCTCCGAGAACCTGAAGAATATCGCCAAGATCGCGGACAAGCTCACGGTCGTCCGCTCGATGACCCACGGCGAGGCGGCGCACGAACGCGGCACGCACAACATGATGACCGGAGTGCGCCCCAGCCCGGCGTTGCAATATCCGAGCTTCGGCAGCGTGGTGTCGCACGAACTGGGACCGCGGAACAATCTGCCGCCCTACGTCGCAGTGCCGTCGGTGGGTGGCTACGGTGGCACGGGCTATCTGGGTTCGGCTTTCGGTGCGTTCAGCCTCGGCGCGGACCCGGCGAGTGCGGGCTTCAAGGTGAAGGATCTCACGTTGCCCGGCGGCATTGACGATCAGCGTTTCGCCACGCGGCGTTCGATGCGCGAGGTGGTCGATGCGCATTTCAGCGGTCTGGAGAAGGCCGACGTGCTCGACGGCATGGACACGTTTTATCAACGCGCCTACAGCCTCATCAGTTCCGACAAGGCGCGCGCGGCGTTCGACATCGAACAGGAGCCGGCGAAACTGCGCGACGAATACGGCCGGAACGCCGCCGGGCAGCGCATGTTGCTGGCGCGGCGTCTGGTGGAATCTGGTGTACGCTTCGTCTCGATGACTTACGGCGGCTGGGATCACCACGACAACATCAAGCGGGCGATGGAAGGCCAGATGCCGAGTTTCGATCAGGCGTTTGCGCGGCTGATCACCGACCTCGACGAGCGCGGTCTGCTCGACTCGACGCTGGTGCTGGTGAGTTCGGAGTTCGGCCGCACGCCGAAGATCAACGCCACGGCCGGTCGCGACCATTGGCCGAAAGTTTTCAGTGTGGTGTTCGCGGGTGGCGGCGTGAAGCGCGGCTACATCCACGGCTCGTCGGACGCGACCGGTGCGGAACCCGATGCCGATCCGCTCACGGTGAGCAATTACTCGGCGACGGTGTACAGCCTCATCGGCATTGACCCGGAGAAGCGCCTCATGTCGCCCGGCGGCCGGCCGCAGTCCATCGTCATCGAAGGGCATGTGGAGAAAGATCTGCTCGCCTGAGTTTCAGGGTGATGATGATGGAGCGGTGCAAATAGCGGTTTGAAGTTTGCGGGGCAATATCCTTGGGTATTGCCCCGAGTTTTTCTGTGCCTATGAAAAGTATCCATTCCCTTCTGGCTTTGGCGTTGTCGGTGGCGACCGCGGGTGCGGTGGCGCCGGCCTTGCAAACCACCACGCCCACCGGGCTGCAACGCGGCACCGAGGCCGAATTGAAGTTCAACGGCCAGCGTTTGGCCGACGCCAAGGAAATCCTGTTTTACGAATCGGGCGTCCAGGTGCTCGAGCTGAAGGAGATCAAGGACACCGTGGTCGTCGCGCGCGTGAAGATTGCGGCCGACAGCCCGTTGGGCGAGCACAAGGTCCGCGTGCGCACGGCGACGGGGGTTTCGGATTTGCGGACGTTTTATGTCGGGCCGTTTCCGCAGCTCGACGAGAAGGAGCCGAACTCGACCATCGAAACCGCGCAGAAAATCCCAATGAACGTCACCGTGCTCGGCACCGCGCAGAACGAGGACGTGGACTATTACCGGATCGAAGCCAAGAAGGGCCAGCCCATCGCGGTCGAGGTCGAGGGCATGAGACTTGGGCGGACGATGTTTGATCCGTTCGTGGCGATCCGTGATGCGAGCGGCAAGGTGCTCGTGAAGGCCGACGACACGGCGCTCTTCGTGCAGGACACCTACGCGACCTTCCTCGCGCCGAAGGATGGCGAGTACATCATCGAGGTGCGGGAGACTTCCTACGGCGGCGCGGGCAATCCGTATCGCCTGCACGTCGGTCATTTCCCGCGGCCCTCCGCGGTGTTCCCTGCCGGCGGCAAGGCCGAGGAATCGCTCGAAGTGAAATTCATCGGCGACGCCGCCGGGGAACTCACGCAGACCTTTTTGCTGCCCCAGGTTTCCAAGCACAAGTTCGGCGTCTTCGCCGAGCGCAACGGCCTCACCGCGCCGTCCGCCAACATCGTCCGCGTGACCGAGTTGCAGAACGTGATCGAGCAAGAGCCGAACGACACCGCCACGAACGCCACGCCCGCCACCATCGCGCCGCCGCTGGCGTTCAACGGGATCATCTCGAAGAAGGGCGACGCCGACTGGTTCCGCTTCAAGGCCAAGAAGGGGCAGACGCTCGACATCAACGTCTATGCCCGCCGCATCCGCTCGCAGATCGACACGGTGCTGGTCCTCGCGGACGCCACGGGCAAGACCATCACGAGCAATGACGACTCCGGCGGCGCGGACAGCTACCTCCGTTTCAACGTCCCCAGCGATGCCGAATACACGCTGAAGGTCACCGATCACCTCGGCAACGGCGGGCCCGATTGCACCTACCGCGTCGAACTCACCTTGGTCGAACCCGAAGTCACCACCTACATCGCCGACACCGCCCGCTACGACACGCAGAACCGCAAATCCATCGTCGTCGCGCGCGGCAACCGCTTCGCCTCGCTGATGAATGTCCGGCGCAAGGACTTCTCGGGCGATGTTGAGTTCGGCATGGAGAACTTCCCCTCGGGCGTGACCCTGACCGCCGACCTGATGCCCAAAGATCAAACCACCTGGCCCGTCGTCTTCGAGGCCGCAGCCGACGCCCCCGTCGTGGGCAAGCTGGCCAACATCACCGTGCAGACTCCGAAGGATGCGAAGGCTCCGCTCGCCGGCGGCATCTGGCAGAACTACGACCTCGTGCAACAGGGGAACGACGGCATTTATTATCAAGTCTGGACCGACAAAATCGCCGCCGTGGTGGTGGACGAACTGCCCTTCAAGATTCGCATCGAACCCGTGAAAGCCCCGCTCGTCCAGAGCGGCACGCTCGATGTGAAAGTCGTCGCCGAGCGCAAGGCAGGCTTCGACGAACCCGTCCGTGTGCAGATGCTCTACAATCCGCCCGGCGTCGGCACCACGCCCGACATCACGATTGCCAAAGGCGAGAACTCCGCCATCTACACGCTCAACGCCAACGCGAACGCCCAGGTCCGCAATTGGAAAATCGTCATGCTCGGTTCCGCGACAGTCAACGGCGGCACCGCCTACGCTTCGACGCAGCTTGCCGACCTCGAGGTCGCGCCCGCCTTCGTCAGCGGCAAGATCGTGCAGACGAACGCCCTCGTCGGCACCTCGTTCAAACTCCGCTGCGAGCTGGAACAGAAGACGCCCTTTGACGGCAAGGCCGAGATCAAGCTCGTCGGCCTGCCCTCCGGCGTCACCGCCGAGCCGAAGTTTTTCACCAAGGATGACAAGAACGTCATCTTCGACGTCAACACCGCCACCAACGCCACCAAGGGCATGCACCGCTCCGTCTTCTGCAGCATGTCGCTTACGTTGAACGGCCAGACCGTCGCGCAAACGCTCGCCCCGGCCGGCGCGATCCGCATCGACGTGCCGCGCACGCTCGTCGCCGACGCGAAACCCGCCGCCGCCGGCCCGGCGAAAAAGCTCCTCAAGAAATCGGAAAGTTCCCCGAAATAACCGCGCCGCCGCTGCTCACACCTTTGCGTATTCTGCTCCCGCTCCCACCGCTCTCGCTCACCCCGAACGCCCCAAGCCTATGAAGAAGTTTGCTCCCCGTCTCCTCGCCGCCCTAGCGCTGCTCGTGCCGTTCGTCGCGCTCGCCAAGGCCCCCGAGCTGGTCGCCGTCAAGGTCTTCCCTGCGGACGTCAACCTCTCCTCCAAGATCGACTATCAGGCCGTCGTCGTGCAGGCCGTTTACTCCGACAGCACCACACGCGACGTGACCGCGCAGACCACGATGGTCCTCGGCGACCCGAAGCTCGCGAAGCTCGACAAGGCCACCGTTTATCCGCTCGCCGACGGCAAGACCGAGCTGCAGCTCAAGTTCGAGGGCCGCACGCTCACCGTGCCCGTTGTCGTTGAAAAATCCTCCTTCACCCCGCCGATCAGCTTCCAGCTCGACGTCATGCCCGTCTTCGGCAAAGGCGGCTGCAACACCGGGAGCTGCCACGGTTCCGCGCGCGGCAAGGACGGCTTCCGCCTCTCCGTTTTCGGCTTCGATCCCGATGGCGATTATCACCGCATCACGCGCGAACAGCCCGGCCGCCGCATCAATCTCGCGCTCCCCGACGACAGCCTCCTCCTCGACAAGGCGACCGGCCGCGTGCAACACACCGGCGGCAAGTGCATCGAACCCGACGGCGATCTTTACCAGACGGTCATTCAGTGGCTGAAGGCCGGCGCGCCCAAAGATGCCGGCGACGTCGCCTCCGTCGTGGACGTGCAGATTTATCCGACCCAGGCCGTGCTCGAAGGCGCCGGCGCATCGCAGCAGTTCACCGTGCGCGCCCGCTACACCGACGGCACCGACCGCGACATCACCCGCCTCTGCACGTTCATCACCAACAACGAAGGCGCGGCCAAGGTCACCAAGTCCGGCCTCGTCACCGCCGACAAACGCGGCGAGGCCTTCATCATGGCGCGCTTCGACGCCTACACCGTCGGCTCGCAGGTGCTCTCGATTCCGAAGGACCCGACCTACGAATTTCCCGCCGTCGCCGAAAACAACTACATCGACACGCTCGTCCACGCGAAGCTCAAGAAGATCCGCATCAAGCCCTCCGAAGTCTGCGACGACGGCACCTTCCTGCGCCGCGTCTCGCTCGACATCGCCGGCGCGCTGCCCACGCCCGACGAGACCCGCGCCTTCCTCGCCAGCACCGATCCGAAAAAGCGCGACAAGAAAATCGACGAACTCCTCGAGCGCCCCGAGTTCACCAAAATCTGGGTGATGAAATGGGCCGAGCTGCTGCAAATCCGCACCGACAACAACACGTTCCAATACAAGTCCGCGCTCCAATACTACAGTTGGCTCGAGGACCAGTTCGCGCAGAACGTCCCCATCGACCGCCTCGTGCAGGACCTACTCACCGCCACCGGCGGCACCTTCGCCAACCCCGCCGCGAATTTTTACAAGGTCGAGACCGACATGCTGAAAATGACCGAGAACGTCGCGCAGGTTTTCATGGGCATGCGCATCCAGTGCGCCCAGTGCCACAACCATCCCTTCGACCGCTGGACCATGAACGACTACTACAGCTTCGCCGCCTTCTTCGCCCAGATCGGCCGCAAGACCGGCGAGGACCAGCGCGAGACCGTCGTCTTCAATCGCGCCAGCGGCGGTGTGAGCCATCCCGTCGGCAATCGCGACATGCCTCCGAAATATCTCGGCGGCGCGAAGCCGTCCCTCGAATCCGGCATGGACCGCCGCGAGAGCCTCGCCAAGTGGCTCGCCTCGCCCGAGAATCCCTTCTTCGCCCGCAACCTCGCCAACATCGTCTGGGCGCATTTCTTCGGGATGGGCATTGTGGATGAAGTCGATGACGTCCGCATTTCCAACCCGCCCTCCAATCCCGAACTCATCGAGGAACTCGGCCGCCGCTTCACTGATTCCAAATACAACTTCAAGAAACTCGTCCGCGACATCTGCACCTCGCGCACCTACCAACTCTCCTCGAAGACCAATCCCACCAACGCCGAGGACACCCGCAACTTCGCCCACGCCGGCATCCGCCGCCTTCGCGCCGAGGTCCTGCTCGACGCCATCAATCAGGTCACCTCGACCAAGGATAAATTCCGCGGCCTCCCTCTTGGTGCGCGCGCCGTCGAGATCGTGGACGGCCGCACCACCACCTATTTCCTCAGCACTTTCGGCCGCGCCAGCCGCGACACCGTCTGCTCGTGCGAAGTGAAAATGGAGCCGAACCTCTCGCAGGCCCTGCACCTCCTCAACGGCGAGACCGTCAATTCCAAGATCACCTCCGGCGGCCTCACCAAGGCGCTCCTGAAGGAAGGCAAGACCCCCGCGCAAATCATCGACGACTTCTACTGGCGCTGCTTCTCCCGCGGCCCCACAAAATCCGAACAGGAAAAACTCGTCGCCTTCGCCACTGCCGCCACCGACAAGGAAACCGTCCTCAACGACCTCTTTTGGGCCGTCTTGAACTCGAAGGAATTCATTTTCAATCACTGACCTCCGGTCGCGGCGGCCTTTTCCTGGACGCCGCTCCGGGCCGCTCTGCCGCCATGAAAAAATCCCGCGTCCTCCACCTTGTCCCCGCCGTCGCCGCGTTCGCCGCGACCCTCGCCCTCGCGTCCGCGCAAACGCCCGCGCCTGCCGCCGCCGCCGCGGCTGCGAAGATCACCTACGACGAACACATCGTCCCGATTCTCCGCAACCAGTGCCTCAAGTGCCACAACCCCGACAAGGCCAAGGGCGACCTTGATCTATCGACCTTCGGCGCGGCCATGAAAGGCGGCAGTTCCGGCGTGGTCCTCCTCGGCGGCGACCCTGACGGTAGCAAGCTCTTCAAGAGCGTCATGCACACGGAAGACCCGACCATGCCGCCGAACAACAAGCTGGCCGTGAAGGAACTCGATCTCATCAAGGCCTGGATCGCCGGCGGCCTCCTCGAAAACAGCGGCAGCAAGGCCCTCGTCTCCAAACGCCCCAAGACCAATCTCACCCTCGGCTCCGCCTCCTTCGGCAAGCCCGACGGCCCGCCGCCCATGCCCGGCGACCTCCTCCGTGAGCCCGTCCTCCGCACCGAGCGCACCAGCGTTTCCACCGCCATGGCCGCCAGCCCGTGGGCGCCCCTCATCGCCCTCGGCGGGCAGCGCCAGATTCTGCTCTACAACACCGAGACCTTTGAACTCACCGGCGTCCTGCCTTTCCCCGAAGGCTTTCCGCACGACGCCAAATTCAGCCGCAGCGGCAAGCTCCTCATCGTCGGCGGCGGCCGCGGCGCGAACAAAGGCCTCGCCGCCGTCTGGGACATCACCACCGGCGAACGCATCCTCACCGCCGGCGAGGAACTCGACGTCGCCCTCGCCGCCGACATCTCCTCCGATCAAAAATGGATCGCCCTCGGCGGCCCCGACCGCCTCGTGAAATTCTATTCCACCGCCACCGGCGAGCAGCTCTACAAACGCAAGAAACACACCGACTGGGTCACCACCGCCGAGTTCAATCCCTCGAGCACCTACCTCGCCACCGGCGACCGCAGCGGCGGCCTCGTCGTCTGGGAAGCTGACACCGGCGAAGAACTCCAGGTCCTCGTCGGCCACAAGGGCGCGATCACCTCCATCAGTTGGCGCAGCCCCGAGATCCTCGTCACTTCGAGCGAAGACGGTACCGTCAAAACTTGGGATGTCTCCGAAAGCGCGCCCGTCAAAAATCTCGCCGCCCACTCCGGCGGCACGCTCTTCGCCAAAGCCCTCCCCGACGGCCGCATGGCCACCTGCGGCCGCGACAAAACCGTCGCCGTCTGGGATGCCGCCGGCACCAAGGTCAAATCCTTCACCCTCGCCGACGATCTCCCGGTCCGCGTCACCCTCAGCCACGACGGCTCCCGCGTCATCGCTTCCGACTGGTCCGGTCGCGTCCACGCGTGGAAAGTCGAGGACGGCACCGCGCTCCCCGGCCTCACGCTGAATCCGCTCCCCCTCGCCGAGCAAATCCCGCTCACGCAAAAGCGCCTCGCCGAACTCGAGGCCGAACTCGCCAAGCTCCAAGCCGCCGCGGACCAGGCCCGCCAGAACTCCGCCAAAATCAAAGCCGACACTGACGCCCTCGCCACCAACGCCGCCAAGGACGCCGCCAACGCCAAGACCCTCGCCGCCCAGGCCGAAGCCGCGACCAAAACCGAAGCCGACGCCAAAGCCGCCGTGACCAAGGCCCAGGCTGAACTCGCCGCTGCGAAGACCGCCGCCGACGCCGCCAAAGCCGCTGTCACCACGCTCGAAGCCACCGCCGCCAAACTCGCCGCCGCGCTCACCGCCGCCACGCAGGCCAGCGCCAAGCTCAAAGCTGATTCCGAAGCCGCCGCCAAAACCGCCATCGCCGCCAGCACCAAAACCGAAGTCGCTGCCAAAGCCGCTGCCGACAAAGCTCA
>BJHT01000052.1 GCA_014193395.1 Verrucomicrobiota bacterium | reverse complement strand
CCTGGCGCGGCTGGGCACCAACGGTTCGCTGGACCTGTCGTTCAATGTCGGCTTGGGCTTGGACAACATCGGTTACGCGCTGGCGGTGCAGGCGGATGGCAGCGTGCTGGTCGGCGGCAGCTTCACGCGGGTCAATGGCACCTCGCAGCCGTATCTGGCGCGGCTCCTCACCAACGGCACGCTGGACGCGGCGTTCGCGCCGGTGCTGAACGGTCCGGTGGTTTCCATCGTGGTGCTCGCGGGCGGGCAGATCCTCATTGGTGGTGATTTCACGACGGTTAACGGCTCGGCGCGGGCGCGGCTCGCGCGCTTGAACGCGGACGGCTCGCTCGACGCGTGGGCGGGCGTGGGCGGCGGCGCGGATGGGATCGTGTACGCGCTGGGCGTGCAGTCGGATGGCAAGGTGTTGGTCGGCGGTTTGTTCAACAACTTCCACGGGTTCGCGCGGACGCGGCTGGCGCGCTTGAACGCGGCCGATGGTTCGCTCGATGTTCCGTACAATCCCGACACGGGCGCGGGCAGCCAGATTTACGCGGTGGCCGTGCAGGCGGATGACCGCGTGATCATTGGCGGCAGTTTCTCGCGCGTGAACAGCTCCTCGCGCACGAACCTGACGCGGCTGAATGTGGATGGCACGGTGGACTTCGCCTACACCAGCGGCTCCGGCCCCAACAGCACGGTGCGCGCGCTCTCGCTGGATGCAGCCGGGCGGCTGAGCGTCGGCGGGGATTTCACCAGCTTCAACGGCGTCGCGCGCAACCGGGTGGCGCGGCTGAATCCGACCGGCGCACTGGACGCGACGTTTGATGTCGGCGTGGGCGCGGACGCCGCGGTGCTGAGCGTGGTGGCCGAGGTCGATGGCCATGTGGTGGTGGGTGGAGATTTCACCTCGATGGACGGGCTGACGGTCGGGCATGTGGCGCGGCTCAACGGCGATCACGGCGTGGTGCAACTGGCCGTGGGCGCGGTGACGGTGCTGGAGAGTTCCGGCAGCGTGACGTTGAACGTGGTGCGGCTGGCGGGCAGCAGCGGCCAGGGCACGCTGGGCTTCACGACGGTGAACGGCACGGCGGTGGCGGGGTCGGATTTCACGGGGACCAACGGGACGCTGGTGTTCAATCCCGGCGTGACCAACTTGTCCGTGACGATTCCGATCACCGGCGACAAGGCGGTCGAGCCGGCGGAAACTTTTCAACTGATTCTCACGAACGCGGTGAGCCTCATCATGGGCGCGCAGACGAACACGGTGATCACGATTCAGGACGATGACTCGAGCCTGCAGTTCACGTTCGGCGTGACGAACGTGCTCGAAGACGTCGGCAGCGTGGTGTTCACGGTGGTGCGCACGGGCAACTTGAACGGCACGGTGAGCGTGCCCTTCACCACGGTGAACGGAACGGCGACGGCGTTGCAGGATTTCGTGCCGGTGGCCGGGACGCTGGTGTTCGACACCAATGTCGCGTCGCAGACCATCACGGTGCCGATCCTCAACGACCAGGTGGAGGAGCCGAACAAAACGTTCTCGGTCTCGCTCGGCGCGCCGACGGGTGAGGCGAGCCTCGGGGCGTTCGCGACCGCGTCGGTGAACATCATCGACAACGACAGCACGTTCACCCTGCAGCTCGTCAGCACCAACGTGCTGGAGAGCGTGGGCAGCGTGTCGCTGGTGGTGAACCGGACCGGCTACCTGAGCAACTCGGTGCTGGTCGGCTTCACGCTGGTGAATGGTTCGGCGGTGGTGGGCAGCGACTTCACGGCGCCGGGGTCGGCCTTGGTGTTCGGGCCGGGGGCGTCGTCGCGGCAGATCACGGTGCAGATTGTGAATGATCTGTTCGCCGAAAATGACGAGGGCTTCACGGTGGCGCTGGGCGCGGTGACCGGCGAAGGCTCGCTCGGGGGCAACACCAGCACGGCCATCACGATCGAGGATGACGATGTCAATTTCAGCCTCAGCCAGCCCTCCTATACCACCGGCGAATCCTTGGGCGGCGCGACCATCACGATCATTCGCAGCGGCTCGACCAACTACGCCGCCGCGGTGTTGTTCATGACCAGCGACGGGACGGCGTCGAGCACCAACTCGGCGGATTACACCAGCGTGTCCAACCTGGTGTTTTTTGCGGCCGGGCAGTTGTCGGCAACGGTGTTTGTGCCGGTGCGCAACGACACGATCGCGGAGGGCGATGAGACGGTGAACCTGACGTTGTCGGGCGGATTGACCGCGGCGGGCGGCACCGTGAGTTACGGGGTTCCGAACGGGTTGCTAATCATCCAAGACAACGACGTGACCTTCGGCTTCAGCCAGAGCACGTACTCGGTGCGCGAGGATGCTGGTTTCATGGCGGTGCCGGTGGTGCGGTTTGGCGACACGAATTCGGCGGTGTCGGTGCGGTTCGCCACGAGCGACGGCACGGCGACGGCGGCGGGGCTGGATTACACGCCGACCAACGGCGTGCTGAATTTCGCGCCGGGTGAGGTGACCAAGACCTTCAATGTCGTGATCAACGATGACGCGCTGGTGGAGGGGGACGAGACGTTGAACCTGACGCTGTCGAATCCGGTGAACGGCGTGGGCGCCACGGCCCTCGGGCAGTCCACCGCGGTGCTCACGATCATCGACAACGACGTGCAGTTCGCGTTCGCGACAACGAGCTTCTTCGTGGGCGAGTCGGGCACCAACGGCATCATCGTCATCAACCGCACGGGCGACACCAATGCGGTCGTGTCGGTGGATTTTGCGACCGTGGACGGCTCCGCCACGGCGGGCCTGGACTACGTGGGCGTCACCAACACCGTGAACTTCGGAGTGGGGCAGGTGACGACCACGCTCCTGATTCCGATTCTGAACGACGTGATCGCCGAGCAGCAGAACGAGACGGTGAACCTGCTGCTCTTCAACGCCACGAACCTCACCGGCTCGGCCATTTACGGCGTCTCCAACGCGCTGCTGATCATCGTCGAGGATGATTTCCTCACGCCGGTGGCGGACACGGTGGCGCCCGTCACCTTGGTGGCCGAGAACTTTGTACCGGCGAACAACGCGGCCGATCCGTTCGAGCGCGTCACGGTGAACCTGGCGCTGCGCAACATCGGCAATGTGAACTCGGTCAACATAACGGCGACCCTGATCGAGACCAACGGCATCATCGCCCCGAGCGGCCAGCAGGCTTACGGCGTGCTGGCGGCGGGCGGCGCGGCGGTGGCGCGGCCGTTCAGCTTCACGGTCGGGACCAACGCGGTCGTCACGGCCAATCTCCAGCTCTTCGACGGCCCCGTGAACCTCGGCGTGGTGGCCTTCAACATCCCGGTGGGCGTGGGCTACTCGTTCACCAACCGCACCATCATCAACATCCCCGGCGCCATCACGGTGCCGAGCGCCGGCCCGGCCGATCCGTATCCGGCGGTGATCCAGGTGACCAATGTCACCGGCGTGTTGCGCAAGGTGACGGTGCGGCTCAATCAGTTGACCCACACCTGGCCGGCGGACATTGACATCATGCTGGTCAGTCCCGCGGGGCAGAAGGTGATCCTGATGTCCGACGCGGGCGCGGGCTTCCCGGTGTCCGGGCTGAATCTCACGTTTGATGATGCGGCGACGGCCTCGCTGCCAGATCAGGCGCCGCTCACCAGCGGCACCTTCAAGCCCACGGATTATCCCCCGGCGGATGTGTTCACCAATGCCCCCGCCGGCCCGGTGCAGTTCACGATGTCCGCGTTCGAAGGCTTCGATCCGAACGGCACCTGGTCGTTGTATGTGGTCGATGACACGGCGCTCAACAACGGCGCGATCCTCGCGGGCTGGACGCTGAATTTGACCACGGTGACGCCGGCGTTCGATCTGGCGATTGCGGCGAGTTCCTCGCCCGAGCCGGTGGCGGTGGGCGGCGCGCTGACATACGTCTCGCTCGTTACCAACCTCGGCCCGGCGACGGTCACCGGCGTGGTCGTGACCAATCCGATCCCGGCGGGCAGCACCTTCCTCTCGGCCAGCAGTTCACGCGGCACGTTCTTCAATGACGGCGTGGGCAACATCGTGTTCTCGCTCGGGGCCTTCACCAACGGCGGGACGGCCGCGGTGACCGTCGTGGTGGCCCCGTCACAGGCGGGCTTTGTGACCAACACCGTCCGCGTCTCGGGCATCGGTGGGGAAATCTTCCCGGCCAACAATACTTCCACGGTGGTCAGCGGCGTCGGGGTGAACCAAGGGCTGGCGCTGGGGTTGGTGGGTTCGCCGAATCCGGTGACGGCGGGTTCGACTCTGACTTACACGATCTCGGTGACCAATCGCGCCGGCACCGCGGGCAGCGGTGTGATGGTTACCAACGTCCTCCCGCCGAACGTCAACTTTGTCTCCGCTTCCGCCTCGGTCGGGTCGGTCAGTCAGGCAGGCGGCGTGGTGGTGGCGAATCTGGGCGCGCTGGCCCCCGGTGCGACGGCGACGGTGACGATCCAAGTCGTGCCGCAGTCGGCGGGTGCGCACACCAACACCGCGACCGCGACGGCGGTCGAGCCGCTGCTCAATGGCCCGTCCGGCACGGCCACGGTGGTGACGACGGTCAATGGGTTCACGCTGCTGAGCCTCCCGACCGCGTCGGCGGTGCGGACCAGCGGGTACAGCCTCACGATCATCGGGCAGGTGGGTCATACCTACGTGCTCCAAGTCTCCACCAACCTGACCGTCTGGCTGCCGGTGAGCACCAATTCCCCCGCCACCAACGGACCGCTGACCTTCTTCGACCCGTCGGCCACCAACTCCCCGCGCGGCTTCTACCGGGTGGTCGAGCCGTGATCGGCTTTCTTCGTCGCATGGCTTTCTCCTGCTACGGCCCGCTGTCCACGTCACGTCCCCTGCTCCGGGGATGGTGGGCGGAATTGCCTGGAATCGGATGGCGAGGCGGGCGCCATTTCCCCCTCCGAATGAACGACATGGAAACCGGTGATGGGGGGAAAACTGTAGTGGGCGCGGGGGCGAATCCGCTTGCTTAGAAGAAAAGCGCAACGATAGGTTACGCCATCAAAAAACATGGGAAAAAGCGTGAATTACGGGCCGGTTGGCGGGGGATTGCACCCCGCAAGCTGCGTCAGGGGACGGCGGAGTCCGGGCGCTGACCAACCCGAAATACAACCGGCTATGACGCGGAACAAATCTACAAGCCCGGCCCCTTGCTGGAAGGGATGGCTGTGTCTGTTGTGGCTGGCGCTGGGTCTGGGCGGGTCGGCCTTGCACGCCCAGCCGCTCAATGACGACTGGTTTACCCCCACCGTCTTGACCAATATTTTTGGCGGCTCGATCTTCGATGACAACGTCAATGCCACCAAGAACGGGGGTGGCTTTTTCTCCAGCGAGCCCAACCACTCCGGCAATCCGGGCGGGGCGTCGGTTTGGTATCAGTGGACCCCGCAGGTTTCCGGCACGGCGACCATCCGGGTGACCAACCAAGGTGGGTTCCGGTCCAATCTCTTTGCGATTTATCCCTCGCTCCCGTATGCCCAAAACTTCAGCGGATTTAACACTCCGTTGACCGGGGGAGTCGTTGCCAGCAATGCAGTTCCCGGTGGTTTCACCAACCAGATTCAGTTTCCGATTGTCGGTGGTCAGACTTACTTGATCGCCGTGGACGGGTTTAACAATGGCCTGACTACTAACCAGGGGTTTTTCCAGTTCGAGTATGGTTTATGGGATAATGATGTCCTGACCAACTCGCATGTCCTGCCGGGCAGTCTCGGAACCTATACTTTCAGCAACTTTGGTGCGACCAACGAGGTCGGCGAACCGTTCCACGGGGGCACCAATGATCCCGGGGGCGCGTCGGTCTGGTTTGCCTGGACGGCGCCGTTGAGCGGGCCGGCCACATTTCAGGTGGTACCTACTACTTTCTTCAGTCTCACCAACATGCTGATGGCGGTCTATACCAACAACTCGGGTACGACCAACTTGTCCACCGCCGCGTTGGGATTCGTGACGAACAACTTCTATTACAACACCAACGTCGTGCTGGGCGTGACCAATCTGGCGTTTAACGTGACCAATCGCCTCACCTTCGACGCGGTGGCGGGCACGACCTACTATCTGGCAGTCGATGGTCGGATTGTGAACTTCACGCCGCGGCAGGGCGTGTTCACCCTGGCTTGGACGAGTAAGATCAGTGACACGGCGGGACAGTTCCAGATGGGGCCGATCACGGACGGAGCGGTGTGGGACTCAAGCAAGCGGGGAGGATTCGGTGGCAGCGGGCGATTCTTCTTTGGCCTGACCAATGTGTATGCGGTGACGGAGAATGAGTCGGATTTCGGCTTTTCTACCACCGTAAATGACATCTACGATCCCCACGGGGCGGTGATAACGATTACCCGGACCAATGGGGCGATGGGACGGATGGCGCTTGGGTATGCCACGCGGGATGTGACCGCGCTGGCCGGGTACGATTATGTCGCCACCAACGGGGTGGTTATTTTCGACGACTTTCAAATGAGTACCAACATTCTGATCCGCATTCTGTATAACTCACTCTCGACGAATGACAGTACCTTTGAAGTCGTGCTGACCAATGCCGTGGTGGATACGAATATCTTCACCGATATTGCGGGCAACAACTATGTCGAGTCCCCGGCGTTGCAGCCGACCTTTAATTATGCGCCGATGACCGTGTTGATCCGTAATACCGACAACACCTTGGGCGGTCGAGGGTCCTCGGCCGGAACCATCCAGTTTTACCGCGCTCATTACCGGGTCCCGGAAAACATCCAGACCTTTTGGGGGTCCGGTGGTGCCAATCTGGATCTTTGGCGTGATGGCGGGGATCAATCCAAGTCCGCGACGGTGAACTATCATATTAACGCAGTTGTCGGGGATGGTTCCCACGGTGGCAGCTCTGCCAATTTCGGAGTGCAGGCCGGCTCGGATTATGCGCTGGTCCGCGGTGGCGGCGGGATTGATGATCTCGGTTTGGCGAGCTATGCGGCACCCGGGGTCGCCACGTTTCCCGCCAATGGGGATAACCAAACCTCCATCCGCATCCAGATCCGCAATGACACGACGGTGGAGTTCAATGAGGACATCATCGTCACGCTGGACGACTCCTCCACGCCACCCTCGCCCAACCCGTTGTTGAACAACGGCACGGGTTACGCGTTGGGTTCGCAGACCACGGCAATCGTGACGATCTTGTTTGAGGATGAACGCGGGGAGGAACAGCCGGCGGGGGCGGCGGACAATACTCACAATCTGGACAATGACTCGACCACCGATCCACCCTTCAACCTGCTCCCCGGCGCAAACAACGTGGTGTACGGCGTGGCGATCCAGCCGGATAACCGCTGCGTGATCGTGGGTGACTTCACCGCCTTCAACACCCGCCCGTTGAACCGCATCGCGCGCATGCTGACCAACGGTCAAAGTGACCTGTCATTCACCCCCGGGTCGGGCGCGGACAACTTCATCAATACGGTGGTCTTGCAGCCGGATGGGAAAATGTTGATTGGCGGTGGTTTTAGTTCCTACACCGGGGTGAGCCGCAACGGCATCGCCCGGCTGAATGCGAATGGCACGCTGGATGTATCTTTCAACCCCGGTGCGGGGGTTAATTCAGGGTCGGTCCCCGCCAACGCAGTGCAGGCGATCGCCCTGCAGCCGGATGGCAAGGTGCTGATCGCGGGTAACTTCACCACGGTGAACAATTTGAACTATGCCCGGGTGGCGCGGCTGAATGCGGATGGCTCGGTGGATAGGTTGTTCGTCCCAGGTTTCGGAGCCGATGGTCGGGTAAGTACGATCACGGTAAACACCAATGCCGGATCGGTGCATTTCGGGAAAATCATCGTTGGCGGAGCCTTCACGACCTTCAATCGCGTTTCGCGTAACGGGGTCGCCGTACTAAATCCGGACGGCACGCTCGACACCACGGTCTTCAATCATCTGGGAGTTGGTGCGAATGGCCCCGTTTATGCCGCCGTCGTGCAGCCCGATGATCGGATCCTGTTGGGCGGGGCCTTTACCACGATTGATTTCCGTCCGCGGGCGGGGGTGGCACGGTTGAATGTGGATGGCTCCGTGGATGCGACCTTTGATCCCGGCAGCGGTGCGGATCAACCGGTGTACTCCCTGGTGCTGCAACCGGACCTGTCCATACTGATTGGCGGGTCGTTCAATATCTACAATCAGACCCGCCGGATGGGTATCGCGCGACTGTATTCCAGCGGTATCTTGGACACCACCTTCATGGATACGGCGTACAACCAGTTCGCCGGCATTACCACACCGATCACCACCATGCCGCGCGCGGTCTGTTATGCCCTCGCCCTGCAGACCGATGGCAAGGTGATGGTTGGCGGCCGGTTTACCCGGGTCGGTGGCGGGTTGGCCTACCCGCGGCGGGTGACCCGCGCGGATGTCAGTTTCCGTAACAACATCGTGCGATTGATCGGGGGGGCTACTCCGGGGCCGGGCAACGTTGAATTTATCACTCCGGACTACACCATGGATGAAGGTGGTGGCTCGCTGTTTGTGACCGTGACCCGGACCAACGGCTTTTTGGGAGCGGCGACCTTGTATTTCAACACCACCAACGGCACGGCGAATGTCGGGGCGGATTACTTGGGCGCTACCAATCAGGCAATAACCTGGCCGTCCGTGTTTTTCGACCTGATCATCCTCGGGGACGAACTGGCACCGGCGTTTTTGGGTCCTAATAACAACGTGATCAACCCCTACTCCGGCGGTCAGATCAATCGGCAAGCTGGTGGCGGGGGCAACACTCGTTTGCTGGTGGCGCCCATCCAAGATCGGACTGTCGAGGGCAACGAAAACTTTTTCGGAGCGCTCTCGATCCCGGGGCTTAACTCAACCAACCCGCCGATTCTAAACTTGGGGGGCGACCCCATTCCGGTGGGCATCGCGCTCGGGCGGCAGAACACGACCTTTACGGTTTCCGATGATGACTTTCTGTTTGGTGACATTGGCTTCTCCACGGCGAATTACACGGTGGGGGAAAACGCCACGGCGGCGGTGATTTCCCTGGTCCGGTCCAACGGGGTTACTGGCACGGTGACTATTCGTTACGACGCCTCTGCCGGTCCCGGGGCGACACTGGCCAACTTTGTTCCGGTCAGTGGCATCCTGACGTTCGCGCCGGGACAGACCAACCAGTCATTCTCCGTCCCGGTGTTGGATGACACCGTGACAAATGGGGTTCGCATCGTAAATCTTACCCTCTCGTTGCCCACGGGCGGCGCGACCACCAATGGCACCATCACGTCGGCGACGCTCAACATTCTCGACAACGAACCGCCGGCGGGCACGCCCGCGGGATCAGTCAACACCGCGTTCGGCAACGGGGTCGGTCCGGATGGCAACGTGCTGGCGGTGACGTATCTCACCAACCTACCGCCGGCGCTGGGCTTGAATGGCAAATGGCTCATCGCCGGTGACTTCAAGGTCGTGGATCGCATCCCCCGTCCGGGCATGGCGCTGCTCAACCTTGATGGCTCGGTCGAGACGGCGATCTTCACCAAGCTCGGCAGCGGGCCGGACGATTCGGTGTATTCCCTGGCGATCCATACCAATGCCGCGAACACGAATCTCTACGGTCGCATTGTGATCGGTGGCAGTTTTCTGAATGTCGATGGCACGCCGCGCGCCCGCATTGCCCGGTTGAACCCGGATGGCTCGTTGGACACGGCGTTTAATCCCAGCGCGGGAGCGGACAACCCGGTCTTCTCGGTGGCCATCCAGTCGGACGACCGGATTCTGATCGGTGGCGATTTTAGTTCTTACAACGGTTCCCCCCGGGTCCGGCTCGCGCGGCTGAATTCGGACGGTTCGATCGACCCGACCTTCTCGACGGGGCAGGGGGCCGATGGGCTGGTGCGGTCGGTGGTGGTGGAACCTTCCGGCAACATTCTGGTCGGCGGTGATTTCAACTACTTCGATGGCGTGCCGCTGCCGTATCTGGTGCGCTTGACGCCGTCGGGCGCGCTGGATTTGACCTTCAATCCCGGACTGGACGGACGGGTGCGTTCGATCGTGCTGGATGCCAGCACCAACATTGTCCTGACGGGTGACTTCACGGCGGTGGGCACGCAGCCGGCCAACCGGATCACCCGCTTGCTCCCGAGCGGCGGGGTGGACCTGAGCTTCATCACCAGCGGCGCGGACCGGCCGATTTACTCGGTGGCGGTGGACCTGGCGGGCAACCTGATCATCGGCGGTGATTTCACCACCGTGAACGGCTTTGCCCGCACGCGCGTGGCGCGGCTGACCCCGAGCGGCGAGTTGGATTCGAGTGTCAACTTCGGCACTGGTCCGAACAACTTCGTCGCGGCTGTAGCCTTGGAACCGGTGCCCAACGGCCTGATCACGATCGGCGGCGGCTTCACCGAGGTGGATACCATCCCGCGCAACTACATCGCCCAGTTGCTCAACGGCGTGAATTCCGGCGTCGGTCAGTTGCAGTTCGCCAGCACGAATTTCAACGTGAATGAAAATGGCCAGATCGCGGAGGTCGTCGTGCGCCGGATCGGTGGTCTGACCAACAGCATCTCCGTCAATTACGCGACCCAGGACGGGACCGCGGTGGCGGGCACGGACTACTCGGCCCAGTCGGGCACGCTGGTATTTTTGGAGGGTGAGGCGGCCAAGTCTTATACCGTCGGGATCTCCAATAACTCGATCACCAACGTCAATAAGATCCTCAATAACATGCTCTCCAGCCCGAGCAACGTGACTGCCGGCGTGGCTGCGCCCGGATTACTCGGGTTGGTGACCAATGCCACGCTGACGATCCTGGATGATGACAGCGTGTTTGCGTTCAGCTTCCCGACTTACAGCGTGAGTGAAGGCGTCGTCGGCAGCAACGCAGTCATTTCCGTTTCGCGGCTGGGCGGCACGCTGGGTAACATGACGGTGACTTACTCGACGAGTAACCTCACTGCCACCGCCGGCGCTGACTATGTTGGCATCACCAATGCCACGCTCGCGTTTACCAACGGCCAGACCACGGCCTATTTCCTTGTTGGCATCATTGATGACCTGCTGGTCGAGGGGAATGAAAGCGTGCAGCTGATCCTCAGCAATCCGACGACCGAGACTCCCAGTTCCACTGCGACGCTGGGCCGTTCCTTGGCGGAGCTGCGGATCGTCGATGACGATTTCAAACCGGGCACGCTCAACTTCAGCCAGTCGGGTTACATCGTGGACGAGGCGGCGACCAACGTGACGCTCACGGTCGTCCGCACCAACGGCACGACCGGATTGGTGACGGTCCGCTATAACACATTGGATGGTACGGCCCTGGCGGGTTCCGACTATGTCGCCACGTCGGGCTTCCTGGCCTTTGGCGATGGCGAGAGTGTCAAGAGCTTCACCATCCCGATCACGCTGGACACCCTGTCCGAGCCGAGTGAGACGTTCGATGTGGTTTTGTCCGCGCCGACCGGCAACGCCCAACTGGGCGGGATCAACTCGGCGCGCGTGACGATTGTCAACAATGACATCGCCACCTTCGGCAACCTGATTTTCAGCGCCAACAGCTATGTCACCACCGAGACCAACAGCAGCGTGGTGGTCACCATCAACCGGATCGGCGGACGGAACGGCCTGCTCACGGTGACCTTCTCGACGAGCGCCGGAACGGCGATCCCGGGCGTGCATTACGCCGAGGTATCCCAGGTCGTCACCTTCACCAACGGTCAGACCACCGCGACGGTCTCCGTGCCCGTGCTGCGCAGCCCGCTGGTCGAAGGCGACAAGACGGTCAATCTCAGCCTCAACAATGTGACGGGTGGCGCCAGTCTGGGCGTGCCCAACACGGCGCTGCTGACGATTCGCGACGTGGACTCCAGCCCGGGTACGCTGGGCTTCCTGGCCGTAACCTTCAGCTATCCGGAAAACCTGACCAACGCCTTGGTCACGGTGGTCCGCACCAACGGATTCTCGGGGGTGGTCTCGGTCCAGTACACCACGACGAACATCACCGCGACGGCCGGCACGAATTATGACGCGGTCAGTGGTTCGCTGACCTTCACGAACGGCCAGACGACGGCCACGTTCGGTGTGCCGCTGCGGGACAACGGATTCTACGGCGGGGATGTGGCCTTCGGGGTCCGGTTGTTCGGGGTCACCGGCGGCGCCTCGTTGAGCCTGACCAATGCCACGGTCCGGATTGTGGACAATGAAAGTCCGGGCGGCTCCGTGGACGCCAATTTCAATGTGGGCACGGGTGCCAACGCCCCCGTGTTCGCCCTCGGCGTGGCCACCAACAACGCCATTCTCATCGGCGGCGATTTCACGCTCTTCAACGGGATCAGCCGCTTCAACGTCGCCCGCCTGAATCTCGACGGCTCGGTGGACGCGACCTTTGACGCCGGCCCCATCAGCGCGCGGGGCACCAACTCGACGGTGCGCGCCCTGGCGGTTTATGCGGCGGGAACCAACGCCAACCGCGTCCTGATTGGCGGCGTGTTCGACACGATCAACGGCGTGGGCCGCACCAACCTCGCGCGGCTGCGGCTCGACGGCACCATCGACCCCACCTTCAACGCCGGCATCGGTCCCAACAACAATGTCTCGGCGCTGGCGATCCAGAACGACGGGCGCATCGTGGTGGCGGGCTACTTCACGGCGGTCGGCGGGGTGGCCAAAAACTTCATCGCCCGGCTGAACGACGACGGCTCGCTGGACGCGACGTTCAATCTCGGGGGCGGTGCCAATGGCGTCATCCGCTCGGTGGCGATTGACAACAATCTCATCCTCATCGGCGGCGACTTCACCCAATACGAAGGCGTCACCCGGAATTTCGTGGCCCGCTTGAATCCCAATGGTTCGCTGGACAAGAACTTCGATCCCGGCACCGGCGCCAACGGACCGGTCAACGCCATCTTCGTGGACACCAGCAGCCGGGTGTTGATCGGCGGCATCTTCACCTCGATCTCGGGCGTGCCGCGCGGCCGGATCGCCCGGTTGAACCCGGATGGTTCGCCGGATGGCAGCTTCAATCCTTCGACCGGGGCCGACCAATTTGTGAGTGCGGTCGTGGTGCAAGGCAATGGCGCGGTACTCGCCGGCGGTGGCTTCCAGACGGTCGAGAGCCGCAGCCGCAACCGCCTCGCGCGCCTCCAGCCGAGCGGCCTGCTTGATCTCTCCATCAACCTCGGGTCGGGCGCCAATGACTTCGTGGCCGCGCTTGCCCTGCAGGCGGACGGCAAGATTCTCGCCGCGGGCGGGTTCACTGTTTTCGACGGCCTGGCGTATAACTACCTCGTGCGGCTCAACGGCGGCATCAACGCCGGCGAAGGCAGCTTCGTGTTTGATGCTCCCAACTATACGGTCGCGGAGAATGCCACCAATGTGACGGTCACTGTCCGGCGCTCGGGCGGCTTGTTCGGCGCGGATTCCGTGCAATTCACCACGATGGACGGCTCGGCGTCATCGCTCTTCCCGAACCCGGATTATCTGGCCACCAACGGGACGCTGGATTTCCTGCCGGGCGAGGTGTTCAAAACGTTTGCGGTGCAGGTTGTGGACACGGCCTTGGTCGATGGGGACCGCATCGTCAATCTCGTCCTCAGCAATCCGAGCGGCACTGCGACGCTCGGCGCCCAAAGCCAGGCGACGGTGACGATTCTGGACAACGACAGTGTCATCGGTTTCAGCGCGCCGAGTTACAGCGTCAATGAGAACGGTACCAATGCGATCATCACCGTGCGCCGCGCGGGTGGCCGGGTCGGGGCCGTGTCCGTGGACTACTTCTCCTTGGATGGCACCGCGCTGGCGGGCCGCGATTATCAGACTGTCGGTGGCACCTTGAGCTGGGCTGATGGGGATTTGAGCGCGAAGACCTTCAGCGTGCCGATCCTCGACAACCTGACGACGAATCTCAACCGGACGCTGGATTTGTATCTCACCAATCTGGTGGGCAGAGCCGTGATTCAACGCGTGTCCGCCCAGGGTTCGGCGGTGCTGACGATTGTCGATAACGAGTCGGGGCCGGGCGAGATCGCGTTCAGTGCGGCCAATTATTTCGTCGCCGAGTCGGCGGGCTCGGTGACGATCACCGTGGTCCGCACCAACGGCAGCTACGGGCCGGTGTCTGCGGATTTTGCCACGAGCGACGGGACGGCCGTCAACCAGACGAATTACTCGGGAGCGAGCGGCCGGTTCTTCTGGGCCGATGGCGATATTTCGCCGAAGACCTTCACCGTCGGAATCATTCCCGATGCCCTCCCGAATGCCGACCGGACCGTGAACCTGACGCTCGCCAACCCGGCCGGGGGCGCGCTGATCCCGGTGCCGAACTCGCTCCTCACCATTGTCGATGATGATGCCACGATCACGTTGAGTGCGGCGGCCTACACGGTTCAGGAACCGGCTGGGACCGCGCTCATCACGGTGCTCCGCAATGGGGCGGCGAATCAGACGGTCAACGTCCAGTTCGCCACCGTCGCCGGCACCGCGCTGGCCGGCGTTGATTACCTCACCGTCGTCACCAACCTCGTGTTCGCGCCCGGCGTGGCGTCGATCACCGTCCCGGTGCCGGTCATCGATGACACGAACATCACCGGCGACCATGTGTTCAACGTGCAACTGGCCAACCTCGCGTCGGCCCCGAACGGCGTGGCCAGTTTCGGCATCACCAACGCCCCGGTGACGATCGTGGATGACGACGCGCTCGTGCAGTTCGCCGCCCTGCCGTACAACGTCCTCGAGCGCGCCGGGCGCTTTGTGGTCACGGTCACGCGCACGGGCGCGCTGGCCGCACCGGTCACCGTGGATTTCTCCACCGCCAATCTTACGGCGCTGGCCGGGTTGGATTACGTGGCCACCAATGGAACGCTCAGCTTCGGCGTGGGCGTCGCCAGCCAGACCTTCTCGGTCACGATCCTCGACAACACCGTGCTGAACCCCGACCGGCAGTTGCAGGTGAATCTGGCGAATCTCACCGGTCCGGCCGGCGTGCGCTTGGGCGCGGCGTCTTCGGCGGTGGTCACGATTCTGGATGATGAAGCCGGTGTGTCCGCGGGATCGGTGGATGCGGGCTTTAATTTCGCCCTCGGTGCGGACGGGCCGGTCAATAGCATCGCGTTTCTGACCAACGGCCAGGCGTGGGTGGGCGGCAATTTCTTCAATCTGCACGGCGCGCGCGCGGTGCGGGTCGGGCGGTTAAATGCCGATGGCACGGTGGATCCCTCGTTCAATCCGGGCCTCGGGCCGGATGCGACGGTGTGGGCGGTTGCGGTCGGCGCATCGAACACGGTCCTCATCGGCGGCGCGTTCACGGCGGTGAACGGCACCAACGCGATCCGCATTGCGCGGCTCACTGCGGGCGGCGCGCTCGATGGGACGTTCCAAGTCGGGAGCGGGCCAGACAACACGGTCTTCGCGGTGGCGGTGGATCAAACCGGCGGCACGCTGATCGGCGGCGCGTTCCTCACGGTGAACGGCACCAACTTGGCGCGCCTCGCTCGCCTCGACGCCAACGGCGCGGTTGATCCGAGCTTCAATGTCGGCACGGGTGCCAACGGCATCGTCCGCGCGATCACGGTGCAGCCCGACGGGCGCATCCTGATTGGCGGCGATTTCACGAGCTACAACGGCACGAACGTGAACCGCCTCGCGCGACTGAATCAGGATGGGAGTTTCGACAGCACCTTCACGCCGGGCCTGGGCGCGGATGCCGCGGTGAACGCGATTCTGGTGAACACCAACGGCACCGTGCTGGTGGGCGGGGCGTTCACCAACTTCAACGGCTTCACGCGCAACGGGCTGGTGCAGTTGAACCCGGATGGCACCTATGACGCGGGGTTCAATGCCGGCGTGGCCGCGAACGGGCCGGTGAACGCGCTCGGGGTTCGCGCCGACGGTCGCTTCACCGTGGTCGGCAATTTCACCACGATGAACGGCCTCCCGCGTCTGCGCGTGGCGCGGCTGAACATTGATGGCTCGGTGGATGCGACGTTCAATCCGGGGCTGGGCGCGGATGCGGAGGTGCGGACCGTGGCGGCGTATGCCGTCACCGTGCCGCCGCCGATTCCCGTCGCGGCGGCGGGCGGTGGCTTCGGCAGCAACACCAATGCGGTGGACACCGGCTCGACGGCGGGTGTTCTCACCCTAAACATCAACACGTTCGTCCTCGTGGATAACCTGCGGGTTTATTACGAAGGCGTCCGCCTGCTCGACACCAATTTTGCGGCCGTCTTGACCTTCAACATTCCGTATGGCCCGGGCACTTCGACCGTGGTGACGATCATCATGAACGAGGGCGGCGTGGGTGGTAGCGTCTGGACCTACAACGGTTCGCTCCAGCCGACGGCGGTCGCAGCCGGGGCGGATCGGGCCGTCATCGGCGGCGTGTTCACGAACTACAACGGCGAACTCAAGCGGCGCATCACCGAGTTGAACGACGGCGGCTCGGCGCTCGCCGGCTTCGGCCTCGGCCGGGGCGGCGCGCAGGTGCAATCCCTGGCGATCGTCACGAACACCGCGCTGCCGGGCCTGCTCGGCAAGGTCGTGGTCGGTGGCACCTACAATTTCCTCCACGGCGTGGCGACGAAGAATCTCACGCGGCTCAATGTGGATGGCTCGATCGATCTCGCCTTCAATCCGGGCGCCGGTCCCGATGCCGGCGTCAGCGGCGTGGCCGTGCAAGCCGATGGCCGCGTGCTGGCGGTCGGTTATTTCCAGACGGTCGCCGGCCTCTCCCGCAGCGGTGTCGCGCGGTTCGCGACGGATGGTTCGCTCGACCCGACGTTTGATCCCGGCTTCGGTGCGAACAACCCGGTCTTCGCCGTGGCCCTGCAACCCGACGGCAAGGCCGTGGTGGGCGGTTCGTTCACGATCTTCAACACCACGCTGCGGAATCTCGTCGCGCGCCTGAATGCGGACGGGACGGTGGATGCGTCGTTTGATCCGGGCGTGGGTCCGAACGATCAGGTCCGCGCGGTGGCGGTGCAGGCGGACGGAAAAATTTTGGTTGCCGGTGACTTCACGCAGTTTGCCGGGCAGGCGCGCGGACGGCTCGCGCGGCTCACGGCGACCGGCGCGGTTGATCCGAGCTTCAATGCGGGCAGCGGTTTCGGTGGCGCGGTGAGCACGGTGGTGATCGATGCGGCCGGGAAAATCCTCGTCGGTGGTTCCTTCACCTCGTTCAACGGCGCGCCCGCGATGCGGATGGTGCGGCTGAATCCCGATGGCTCGCTCGACGGCACCTTCAACCTCGGCTCCGGCTTCGATGACGCGGTCCAATCCATCGCCGTGCAGGCGGATGGGCGGGTCGTGGTCGGTGGTGATTTCACCGGCGTGGGCGGCTTCGCCCGCAGCCGGATCGCGCGGCTCAATGCGGACGGCTCGATTGATCCGACGATCAACTTTGGGCTGGGCGCCGACAGCGGCGTGGCGGCGGTGCTGGTGCAGTTCTACGACGGACGCATTCTCGCCGGCGGCTCGTTCGCGCGCTTCGACGGCGTGCTTGCCGACCGGCTCGTGCGGTTGAACGGCGGGAATAACGTGGGTGCCGGTTCGTTCGAGTTTGAGCCCGCGGGCTTCGCGCGCCTCGAGAGCGGCGTGACGGCGCAGATCACGGTGCTGCGGCGCAACGGCCTGACCGGCTCGGCCTCGGTGCAGTATCAGGATTTTGCCGGCGGGACGGCGGTGGCGGGTGTGAACTATCAGGCGATCAGTCCCGCGGGGACGCTGAACTTCGCCTCTGGCCAGGCCAGCGCGACCTTCAACGTGACCCTGCTCGACGACGGGGCTTCGACCGGGAATCTCACGGCGAACCTGCGCCTGCTGAATCCGGTCGGCGCGGTGCTTGGCCTGCAAAACACGGCGACGCTCACGATTCTCGATGATGATGCCACGCTCGCGTTCAACAATTCGGCCTACTCGATCAACGAGCGTGGCGGCCAGGCAATCATCGACGTCGTGCGCACGGGCGGCACCAACGGCGTGGTGACGGTGGACTTTGGGACGGTGCCGGGCGGGACGGCGACGGCGGGCGTGGATTACACGAACGTGACCGGCGTGCTGGTGTTCGGGAACGGCGAGACGGTCAAGACCTTCGTCGTGCCGATCATTGATGACGCGATTGTCGAAGGCAACGAGACGGTCATGCTCGCGCTCTCGAACCCGAAAGGGCAGGGGGCCGCCACCGCGCGGCTGGGTGCGCAGACCACGGCGACGCTGGTGATTGTCGATGATGAGTTCAGTCCGGGCGTGCTCAGTTTCGCGACGAATGCGTGGCAGGTCAGCGAGGGCGGAAGTGTCACGATCACGGTCAACCGCATCAACGGCAGCCGCGGGCTGGTGTCGGCGAGTTACGCCACCGCCGATGTCACGGCGCAGGCGGGCTTGGATTACACCGCTGCGACGGGTTCCCTCTCGTGGGCCGATGGCGATGTGACGCCGAAGTCGTTCACGGTGGCGACGATTGAAGACGCGCTGGTCGAGGGGTTGGAGACGTTGAATCTGGCGCTGAGCCTGCCCACGGGCGGTGCGACGCTGGGCGTGAGCAACGCGGTCCTGACCATCGTGGACAATGACGGCGTCGTGCAATTCGCCGCCGCGAATTATTTGGTGGTGGAAGCCGCGACCAACGTGGTGATCACCGTCCTGCGCACGGGCGCGACGAACAATCTGGTGACCGTGAAATACAGCACGGTGGGCGGCTCCGCGGTGGCTGGAGTTGATTTCATCCCGACGAACGGGACGCTGACCTTCAATCCGGGTGCTACGAGCCAGACCTTTAGCGTGGCGATCCTCGACGATCAGATCGCCGAGCCGACGAAGACGGTCGGCTTCGCGTTGAGCGGGCTGACGGGCGCGGCGTTCCTCGGCACGCAGATCAACACGGTGCTGACGATTCTCGACAACGACATCAGCGTGCAGTTCGGCGCGGCGGCCTTCTCGGTCAGCGAGGGCACCTCCAACGCCGTCATCACCGTCACCCGCGCGGGCAATCTCGCCGGCACCAATTCCGTGACGTTCTCGACGAGCGATGGCACGGCCACGGCCGGCGCGGATTATCTGTCGCAGGTCGGGACGGTCACGTTCCTGCCGGGCGAGACGAACAAGACGTTCACCATCACGATTCTGCAGGACACGCTGGTCGAGGCATCCGAGACGGTGAACCTGACGCTGAGCCTGCCCACGGGCGGCGCGGTGCTGGGCGCGCCGGCGGTCGCGTCGCTCACGATTCTCGATGATGACGCCTCGTTTGAATTCACGGCGGCCACGTTCTCGGTGGCGGAAAACGCCGGCACCGCGACGATCTCGGTCCGCCGCAACGGCCTGACCACCGGGGCCGCGAGCGTGGATTTTGCGACGTTTGATGGCACCGCTAGGGGCGGCGTGGATTACGCCAGCACCAATGGCATTCTCGTCTTCGCCGCCGGGGTGGCCGTGCGGACCTTCGATGTGGACATCACCGACGACGCCCTGCCCGAGGGCGACGAGACGGTGAATCTGGTCTTGAGCAATCCCGCCGGGGCCGTGCTGGGCGCGCAGCGGACGGCGGTGCTGACGATCGTCGATAACGACATCTATGTGCAGTTCAGCAGCGCGGTGTTCAGCGTGCAGGAGGATCGCACCAACGCGGTCATCACCCTCACCCGCAGCGGCCAGACCAACGGGGTGGTCACGGTGGATTACGCGACCGCCGCGGGCACGGCCGTCGCCGGCACGGATTACGCCAACACCAGCGGGACGGCGACGTTTGCGGCGGGCGTGACGAATGCGAGCTTCCAAGTTGCCCTCACGGACAATCTGCTCCGGCAGGCCAATCGCACGGTCAACCTGAGCCTGGCCAACGCGTCGGCGAATGCGCTGCTCGGTGCGCCTTCGACGGCGACGCTCCGCATCGTGGACAACGATCGCGTGGGCAGCGTGGATTCCGCGTTCAACGTGCGGTTCGGCGCGAACAACACGGTGTATGCCGTGGCTTTCCAACCGGACGGCAAAGTGCTCATTGCGGGTGATTTCACCGCGGTCAACGGCAGCAACATCTTCCGCGTGGCGCGGCTCGACGCGGACGGTTCGCTGGATGCGACCTTCAATCCGGGTCTGGGCGCGAACAACGTGGTGTATGCGCTGGCGCTCGAAGCGGGTGGGCAGATTCTGATCGGCGGTTCGTTCACCGCGGTCAACGGCACGAACGCGAACTTCCTCGCGCGCCTCAACGCCGATGGTTCGCTCGACACGTCCTACACGGGTGGCGCGGGGCTGAACGGTGCGGTGCTCGCCATTGCCCTGCAGGCCGACGGCAAGGCGGTGATCGGCGGCGCGTTTACGGCGGTTACGGGCGGGCTGCGCAACCACATCGCGCGGCTCCAGACCAGCGGGGCGATGGATGCCACGTTCAATCCGGGCCGCGGCGCGGACAACACCGTGTACGCGGTGACGCTCGACGCGACGGAGAACATCCTCATCGGCGGCCTCTTCAACACCGTCGCGCTCAACCCGCGCACGCAGGTCGCGCGGCTCGCGCCAAACGGGGCGCTGGACAATTTCATCGCGCCGCAGTTGAGCGCGGGCGGCCGCGTGTATGCGCTGGCCGTGCAACCCGACGGCAACATCCTGATCGCGGGCCAGTTCGCGCAGGTGGACTCCTACGGCCGGACCAATCTGGCGCGGCTGCTCGTGGCCGATGGCACGGTGGACCCGCTGTTTAATCCGACCCTCTCGCCGAGCAGCACCGTGCGCGCGCTGGCGTTGCAGGGCGCGCGCAGCATCGTCATCGCCGGAGATTTCACGGCGGTGAACGGGCAGCCCCGCAGCGGCATCGGCCGGTTGAACGCCGACGGATCATTGGATGCGGTGTTCGACAGCGGGATCGGTGCGGATGGCACGGTGTATTCGGCGGTGACGCGGGTGGATGGCAAGGTGCTCATCGGCGGTGATTTCACCACGGTGGACGGCGTCGCGCGGCGCGGGGTGGCGTTGCTCAATGGCAACCTCAGCCAGTTGGCGTTCACAGCGGCCACCACCTCGGTGTTGGAAAATGCAGGCTCGGTCACGCTCACGGTGCGGCGGACGGGCGATACCAACAGCACGGTGACGGTGCCGTTCCTCACGACGGACGTCACGGCGCTGGCGGGCGTGGATTACGTGACCAACAGCGGCGTGCTCACCTTTACCAACGGGCAGACCACCAGCCAGATCAGCGTCGGCATCCTCAACGATCAGATCACGGAAACGGCGGAAGATTTCGTCGTGCGGCTGGGCATTCCGGTGGGCGAGGTGACGCTCGGTGCAATCACGAATGTGACAGTCACCATCACCGACAACGACAGCACCCTCAGCCTCGTCGTGACGAACACAACCGTGGCCGAGGCGAGCGGCGCGGTGAACTTGATCGTGGTGCGGGCGGGTTCGACGACCGGCACGGTCAGCGTGGTGCTCGCCACCACGGACGGCACGGCATTCTCCGGTCGCGACTACACGGGTGTCACCAACGTCCTCACGTTTGGACCGGGAGTCAGTTTGCTCACCAACACCATCACCCTTGCGAACAACCGCTTGGTCGAACCGTCCCGGCAGTTCTCCGTGACGCTCGGGGCGGTGACGGGCGAGGCCTTGGTGGGCGGAATCACGAACGCGACGGTCACCATCACGGACGATGACAGCGTGGTGCAGTTCGCGCTGGCGGCGACCAATGTCTTGGAAAATGTCGGGACGGTGGCGCTGGTGGTGACGCGCACCGGCGACTTGCGCAACACCGTCACGGTGCCGTTCTCAACGGCCTTTGGCACGGCGTTGTCGGGCATCGATTTCACCGCGACCAACGGCACGCTGACCTTCGGAGCGGGCGAATCGAACAAGACGATTTCGGTGACAGTGATCAACGACACCATTGCCGAGCCAAACAAGAGCTTCGCGGTGAACCTTGGCGCGCCGACCGGCGAGGTGACGCTCGGGGCCAACACGTCGGTGGCGGTGACGATCTTGGATGACGACAGCACGCTCCAGTTCAGCGCCCCGGCGGTGACGGTGCTCGAGCGGGCCACGAACGTGACGCTGACCGTGATCCGGCGCGGTTCGACGAACACGGCGGTGACGGTCGTTTACAACACCGTCAACGGCCTGGCGCTCGCCGGGGCTGATTACTCCTTCGCCAGCGGCACGCTGAGTTTCCCGGCGGGCGTTAGCACGCAGGCGCTGGTCATTCCCATCCTCAACGACAAGGTGGTCGAGGTAATCGAGAGCTTCACGGTGAACCTCAGCGCCCCGACGGGCGAGGCGATCTTGGGCGCGCCCAGCGCCGTGGTGGTGAGCATTCAGGACGACGACAGCCTCGTGCAATTTTCGGGTGTGGCGGCCTCGGTGCTCGAGAGCGCCGGGAGCGTGACGTTGACCGTGAACCGCACGGGGAACATTGACAGCGTCATCACCGTGCCGTTCACCTTCGCCAACGCCACGGCGATCAACGGCACTGACTACCGCGGCACCAACGGGTTCATCACCTTCGGCTCCAACGTGGCGAGCCAGACGATCACCGTGGACATAGTGAACGACAAGGTGATCGAGCCGAACAAGGGCTTCAGCGTGGTGCTGGGGACGCCGCAGGGCGAGGCGCTGCTCGGGGTCAACACCTCGACGCTGGTGACGATCGTGGATGACGACAGCACGGTGCAGTTCACCGCGGCCAGCGCGGGCGTGGCCGAAAACGGCGGGAGCATCACGGTGACGATCCAGCGCCAGGGCACGACGAACAACACCGTGGCGGTGCAGGTCACGTCGGTCGATGGCACGGCGACGGCGGGGCTGGATTACGTGGGAGTAAACACGAACGTGACCTTCAATCCGGGCGAGGTCACCAAGACCATCGCCGTCGGCATTTTGCAGGATTTGGTGGCCGAGAGTGCGGAGTCGTTCCAGGTCGTGTTGAGCAATCCGACCGGCGAACTGAGCCTGGGGGCGCAGCCGACGATCACGATCACGATTGACGACGTGCGGGCGGTCGTGCCGGCGGGCTACACCTTGCTCACCGAGAGTTTGTTGCCGGCCAACCAGGCCATTGATCCGAACGAGCAGGTGACGGTGAGCTTCTCGCTGCGGAATCTCATCAATGTGCCGACGACGAATCTCGTCGCCACGCTCCTGCCGGGCGGCGGCGTCGGCTCGCCGGGCGCGCCGCAGAATTATGGCGCGCTGGCCCGCGGGACCGACGTGGCGCGGTCATTCACCTTCCGCGCGGACGCGGTGCAGACGGTGGTCGCGACGCTGCAATTGCAGGATGGCGCGGTGAATCTGGGCACGGCGGTGTTTACGCTCGATCTGGGCAGTCCGTATTCGTTCACGAACCGCGCCCGCATCAACATTCCCGGCACCATCTCGGTGCCCAGCATCGGCGCGGCCAATCCGTATCCGTCGTCGCTCTCGGTTTCCAATGTTCCGGGGGTCATCAACAAGGTGACGGTCCGGTTCAACCAGTTGACCCACACGTTCCCCGCGGACATTTCGGCCTTGGTCGTGGGACCGGGCGGGCAGGCGGTGCTGCTCATGGCCCATGCGGGCGGAGGCTTCGGCGTGACGAATGCCAACATCACGTTCGCCGACGCCGCCGCGGTGGCGCTGCCGAATCTCGGGCAGATTTCCTCGGGCGCGTATCGTCCGACCTCATATCTGGCCGGAGCGACCTTGCCTGCGCCCGCGCCGCCGGCTCCCTACAATGACGCCTTGAGCGTCTTCAACGGCCAGAACCCCAACGGCACCTGGTCGCTCTATCTCCTGGACGACACCGGGCAAAATGACGGCGTGATGTTCGAGGGCTGGACATTGTCGCTGGCGACGGCGACGCCGTCGGTCGATGTCGTGCTGAATGTCACCGCCGCGCCGGATCCGGCGGTCACCGGGAGCAACCTGACTTACACCGCGAACATCCGGAACTCGGGCGTCGTGGGCGTAAGCGGCCTGAGCTTCACCAACGTGCTGCCGGCGAGGGCGACCTTCGTCTCGGCCACCAGTTCGCAGGGCACGGTGACGCATGTGGGCGGGCAGGTGATCGCCAACGTCGGAGCACTGACGGTGGCGGGCAACGCCACGGTGAGCATCGTCGTTACTCCGTTCGTCGCGGGCTTCCTCACCAACACGGCGAGCCTTGGGGTGAATGAGATCGAGCTGAATCTCCAGAACAACACGGTGCGGACGGTGACGGCGGTCAACGGGCCGACGCAGAGCATTTTCGGCGGCGTCGGTCTCACGAACGGATCGTTTGGCGGGGCGCTCTCCGGCGTGCCGGGCCGCACCTACGTGGTCGAGGTTTCGACCAATCTGGTGACGTGGATTCCGCTTTCCACCAACACCACGCTCAGCGGAGCCTTGAATTTCATCGACACGAACGTTCGCGGCTTCAGGCTGAAGTTTTACCGGGCCATTGAACGGTGATTTTTGCACTCATGAACAGGTTCCATCGCTTAAACGCCGCAGTCCCCTCCGTGCCCGCCCGCCGGGCGCGCGCCGGTGGGAAAAGCCCATGGATTCGCCGTGCGGGGGCGTTGCTGGCCGTCGCGGCGATTTGGCTGGGGATGGGCGCTTCGGCCCTGGCGCAGCTCGCTCCGAACGACAACTTTGCCAATGCGACGCCGCTGACGCGCGCCGGGTCTTTCTTTGGCAACAACTCGTTTGCGACGACCGAGTTTTTCGAGCCGCCCACCTACCAGTTTGGCAGCGGCACCCGCTCGGTGTGGTTTTCCTGGACGGCACCTTCCTCCGGTTCTTTTACGTTTGATACCGGCGGCAGCCTGTTCGACACCACGATGGGTGTCTTTACGGGGCCGTCGCTTCCGCTCCTGACCCGCATCGTGGACAACGACGACGCCCAAGGGTTCCCGAGCTTGGGGGTGGACAGCCGGGTGACGTTTTTCGCCAATCTCGGCACCACGTATTATATCGCCGTAAACTCCCTGTCGCGCGGTGGCAGCAGCGGCAACTATGTGTTGAATGTGCCGGTGGCGGGCTTGGGCGGCGGTGGCTCGGGCGGGATAACCAATGACAACTTCAGTTCCGCCGAGGTCATCTCGGGTCCCTCCGGCACGGTTTCCGGCACGACCTTCGGGACCTCCAAGGAAGTTGGGGAGCCGAACCACGCGGGTAATCCCGGCGGCGCGTCGATCTGGTATTCTTGGACTGCGCCGGTAAGCGGCGGGGTGACCTTCGACACGCTGGGTGCAAACTTCAACACGCTGCTCGGCGTGTACACGGGCACGAACGTGACCAACCTCACGCTGGTGGCGACGGATGACAATTCGGGGCCGAGCGGTAGCAGTCGGGTGCGCTTCAATGCCGTGGCGGGAACCAATTATTTCATCGCGGTGGACGCCTTCAACGGGCTGGCGGGATCGTCGATCCTGAACTGGGGCTACGAGAGCGCGGCCGGGCAGTTCCGGTTTACCGCGACCAACTATTATGCCCGGGTTGACCAATCGTCAGTGAATGACAACCCCGCCGATCCGCTCGGCGCGGAGATCACCGTGACGCGCGTCAATGGCAGCACGGGCCGGATGCTGGTGGATTACCAGGTGCTGCCGGGCGGCACGGCGACGGTGGGGGTGGATTATCCGGCGTTCGCCACCAATGGCACGCTGGTGTTCGACGACTTTCAGATGAGCGCGAAATTCGTGCTGCCGTTGTTCACGAATTTCACGCTCTTCGGGTTTACCAACACCGTGGTGTTCGGGCTGACCAACGCGCGACCGGACGTGGCCGCCGGCGAGGATCCGACGTTGCTGCCGGCTTTGACGGGACCGACGACGACGACGCTGGCCATTGAAGACCCCAGTTCACAGATTTTCCTAAACCGGGTGAATTGGTTTGCTCGCGCCAATTACCGGGCGGTGGAGGGGACTAGGGCTTTGATTCGAAGCCTTGGTGTAGCCCGGGCAAATACTGCGGTCAGATGCGTTCCAGGTGCCGGTTCATTCGGGTCGGCGAGATTTTTCTTTGGGCAGTCGCTCGAATTGCAGGCAGGGTCCGACTACGCGCGCGGTAACGACGTAGTTGCTAGCTCGGGTGGCGCAATTGGGTTTCAGACATTCGCCCTAGCGCTCCCGGATGACACGGAAGTGGAATTCAATGAGGACACCGTGATCCAATTGTTCGACACCGCGACCGGTGCGACGCTGGACGAGGCGACGCTCACGATTCTTTTCGATGACCAGCCGCCGGGGGCGATGGACCGGACGTACAATTTGGACGGCGTCGCGACCACCATCCCGCCCTTCAATACCGCGCCGGGGGCCAATGGGCCGGTCTATGCCGTGGCGGTCGATGCCGCCGGCCAAGCGCTGATCGCCGGCAATTTCACCGCGGTGAACGCGCAGTTCCGCCGGTGCATCGCGCGGATGGATACGAATGGCGCGGTGGATTTCACCTTCACTCCCGGCGTCGGCGCGGATGATTTCATCAGCGCCCTCGGGGTGTACACGGGGACGACCACCAACGCGGGGACGATCGTCATCGGCGGCGCGTTTACCTCCTTCAACGGGACCGGGCGCAACCGTATCGCACGGCTGCTGCCCAACGGCTTGGTGGACCCGTTGTTCAACCCTGGGATCGGGGCCGACGGCCCGGTGCGCGCGATGGCGTTTTACACCAACGGCACGCATCTTGATAAGGTCGTCATCGTCGGCGACTTCACGTCCTTCAACGGGACCAACCGCAATCACATCGCGCGGTTGAACGCGGATGGCTCGCTCGATTCGAGTTTCAATCCGGGCACGGGGGCCAATGGCAACGTGTTCGCGGTGAAAATCCAGAAGGACGGCAAGGTCGTCATCGGCGGCGATTTCACGATGGTCAACGACGTGCCCCGCAACCGTGTTGCGCGCCTGAACGCTGCGGGCGCGGTGGACTTGAGTTTCAATCCCGGCGCCGGCGCGGATGGGAATGTGTACGCCCTCGCGCTGGACGATGGCGCGACGATCATCCCCAACGGCGTGGTCGTGAACGCGACGGCCAATCGCACGGCCTCCGGCGGGGCCAACGAGGACATTTTTGATTTTGTGGTTCCGGTTCCGCCGGGCACGCCGCCGGGCACGCCGATTTCGGGAATCGTGACGATCAACTACGACTTCTACTCCATTCCCGATTCGATCAACGTTTACCTGGGTACCAACCATCTCGGCGTCTCCAATTCCCCGCCGGCGACGCCGCTGTTCGCCACCGGTCTGGTCCCCGGTTCGCAGACGTTGACCATCTCCTTCGGTCCATCGACCGAGTCCACCGTGCGCATCATCGTGAACCAGGGCAACAATGCGAACACCGGAACCGCGTGGACCTACGATGCGACCATGACGGCGGTCATCTCCTCGACGCCGCAAGCAGTGCCGGCCGGGCCGCAAAAGATCGTGCTCGGCGGTTCGTTTACCTCCGTGGACCAGCGCAACCGTAACTCGATTGCCCGGCTGAACCCCGACGGCACCGTCGATACCACGTTTGATCCGGGCCGTGGTTTTGATGGCCCGGTGTTTGCGCTGGTGCAGGAGCCGGGACGTCCGCTGGTCGCGGGCGGGTTGTTCACGAGCTTCAACAGCACGCGGCGCATGGGCCTGGCGCAGTTGCACTCGGATGGCACGCTCGACACCGGGTTCATGGACACGGCTTACAACC
The DNA here is from genome assembly GCA_014193395.1 of Verrucomicrobiota bacterium. GTDB lineage: Bacteria > Verrucomicrobiota > Verrucomicrobiia > Limisphaerales > BJHT01 > BJHT01. The sequence goes on along the minus strand of BJHT01000052.1, from coordinate 1,265 downwards.
AGTTCGCGGGCCTGCCCGTCGTCACTAGTGTGGAGCCGAAGAAATTCATCGACACGATTGCCTTCCAGCCGGACGGAAACCTGATCGTCGGCGGCAGTTTCGCCCGCGTGGGCGGCGGTTTCCGGCGGGATGAAGTCCACCCGCGCAACAATTTCGCGCGGATCATCGGCGGATCGATCAACGGTCCGGGCAACATTGGCTTCGCGCAATCGACCTATAACTTCGATGAAAACGGCGGCTCGAGTTTCATCACGCTCACCCGCACCAACGGGAACTTGGGCCAGGCGGCGGCGACCTTCTCCACCGAGGATCGGCCCGCTGGTCCAGGGGCCGCGCTGGCCGGGGTGGACTACGCCTCGCTGGTGAGCACGCCGACTTGGGTTTCCACGTTTGGAAAAATCACCAACTCGATGCTCAGCGAAGCGTTTCAGGGGCCGAACAACGCGACTTTTGGCGGGGGCATCTTCACCAATGTGTTCCAGATCGTGACCAACACTTGGGTGGTCGTCGCCCTCCGTGACGACTTGACGATCGAGGGCGACGAGGCGCTGAACTTGACCTTGAGCCAGCCCAACGGAAAGGACGTGCTTTTCCTCGGCGGCGAGAACATCCCGCTGGGCGTGGCCCTCGGGCCGTCGAGCGCGCGGCTCACGCTCATCGACAATGATTTCCAGAACGGCGTGCTCGGGTTCGCGTCCTCCACCTTTACGGTCAATGAAAACGCGGGCGTGGCGACCATCACCGTGCTGCGGACCAACGGCACGGTCGGCTCCGTGTCCGTGGATTATGCGACGACCAACGGGACGGCCCTGGCCGGCTTCGACTACGTGGCCACGCGCGGGACGTTGACCTTTGGCGGCGGCGTCACGAGCCGGACCTTCACGGTGCCGATCGTGGATGACACGACGGCGGAAAGTGACGAGACGATTTTGTTGGGCCTCTCGAATCCGGTCGGCGGCGCGCTCCTGAACGCCACCGTGTTGCCGTCAACGGCGACGTTGGTGATTTACGACAACGATTTTGCGGCCGGGAAGCTCAGTTTCGTGGCGGACACGGCGACGGTCAGCGAGTCGGCCGGCAGCGTGTCCTTCAGCGTCATCCGCACCGGCGGCAGCGTCGGCACGATCACGGTGGACTACTTCACCACCAACGACACCGCGCTCGCCGGGGCCGACTACGTGGCGACCAGCGGGACGCTCGGGTGGGCCTCCGGCGACACCGCGCCAAAAACCATCCCGGTGCCGATCATCAATGATTCCGTGCCG
>BJHT01000051.1 GCA_014193395.1 Verrucomicrobiota bacterium | reverse complement strand
TGACGGCGCTGTTCGCGGCGCTGATCGCGGTCGCGCAGAACGACATCAAACGCATCCTCGCTTACTCCACGGTATCGCAACTGGGCTTCATGATGGTGGGCATCGGCACGGGCGGCGTGGCGGTCGGGATGCTGCATTTGATCACGCACGCGTTTTTCAAGGCGCTGCTGTTCCTCGGCGCGGGGTCGGTGATTCACGGGTGTCACGAGGAGCAGGACATTCGGAAAATGGGCGGCCTGCGCACGCACATGCCGAAGACGTTCGCGACGTACGCGATTGGCATGATGGCGTTGTCGGGCTTTCCGTTTGTGTTCTCGGGGTTCTGGAGCAAGGACGAGATTTTGCACGAGGCGCTGCACTGGGAGGAATCGCACTGGCCCTTCTACATGGTGGCGCTCGGCGCGGTGCTGACGGCGTTCTATATGAGCCGGCAGATGTGCTACGTGTTTTTCGGAAAGTATCGCGGCACGGCGCACGCGGCCGCGGCGGCGCATGAGCCGCAGGTGGTGAAGACGGATGCGAAACTCGCAAAGGGGAAAAAGGGACCGCAGGCCAAGGGGAATCACGCGCCGGCGAAGGCGTCATCGCACGAGCCGCACGAAAGCCCGGACGTGATGACCGTGCCGCTGGTGCTGCTGGCGGCGTTTACGATTCTGCTCGTGCTGGTGGCGACGCCGGTGTGGCCGTGGTTCCACGGGTATCTGAGCGGGCACGCGGCGGAGGTGCAGGTGAGCGAGTTGTTCGCGTGGGACAAGCTGTCGGTGATCGGGTTGTCGATCATCCTCGTGAGCGTGGGCGTGGCGGCGGCGTGGTGGCTGTATTGGCTGAAGCCGGTGACGCGCGCGGACTCGGTGGATGCGCTCGAACAGTTGCGGCCGGACGTGATCGGCTTCCTGAAACAGCAGTGCCGCGTGGATGAATTCTACGAGGCGACGGTGATCCGCTTCAACGCGTGGGCGGCGGTGGCGAGTGATTTTCTGGACCGGTGGATTTGGGGTGGCGCGGTGAAACTGGCGTCGCTGGCGGTGCTCGGCGTGGCGTGGGCGAGCCGGTTCTTCGATGAGTTCGGGATCAACCTTGGGTTCCAAAAGGGCTGCGATGGATTCTCCGACGCGGGTGGATTGCTGGCTCGGCTGCAATCGGGGCGGATTCACGACTACCTGCGCGTCATTGGGCTTGCGCTGGCGGTGCTGGTGCTGGCTTTAGTGTGGGGGTGCCGATCATGAGCCGCTTGTTCGTTAATGTTGTGCCGCTTCGCGCGGCGCTGCGTGGGCTTCATCGGAGGGAAAATCTCTAATGGCCGCCTCCCTCTACCTCACGCTGCTCGTCGCGATCCCGCTGTTCGGCGGCTTCATCATCCTCGGCATCGAGGAGGCGCGGCAGGCGTTTGCGCGCAAGCTGGCGCTGGCGTGTGCGGCGGCAGTCGGGTTGGTGGCGCTGGCGACATGGGCGGCGTTCAATCCGGCGTCGGGCGAACTGCAATTTGTCGTGAAGCTGCCGTGGATTCCGGCGCTCGGCGTGGATTATTTCGTGGGCCTCGACGGCCTCGGCCTGGCAATGGTGCTGCTCACGGCGCTGTTGGTGCCGATGGCGTTGCTGACGGCTCCACGCAATGCGCCGCCGCTGCAACTGGCGCTGATGCTGCTTCTCCAGGCCGGGCTGTTCGGCACGTTCACGGCGCTCAACTTTTTCCACTGGTTCCTGTTCTGGGAACTGAGCCTCATCCCGGCGTTCTTCCTCATCAAACTCTGGGGCGGACCGGAGCGCGGCGCGGCGGCGATGCAGTTCTTTGTTTACACGATGGTGGGCAGCGTGGCGCTGCTGCTGTCGTTCCTCGCGATCTTCCTGGCCACGGGCGTGCTCGATTTCATCAAGCTGGCAGACCTCGCGCAGAAGGGGGAACTCGCGGCGGACCTCGCGGCGAAGCTCGGCTGGCCGCAACTGAGCGCGAGCACGGTGTCGATGATCATCTTTGGCGGCGTGCTGCTCGGCTTCGCGGTGAAGGTGCCGCTGTTCCCATTTCACACCTGGCTCCCGGCGACCTACGCCGAGGCCCCGACCTCGACGACGATGCTGCTGACGGGCGCGATGTCGAAGATGGGTGTCTATGGTTTCCTGCGAATCCTCGCGCCGATTTTCCCCGAGCAAATGCGACAGGCGCAGACGCCGCTGCTGTGGCTGGCGGTGGGGACGATTGTGCTGTCGGCGGCGGCGGCGTTCGCGCAGCGCGATCTCAAGCGCATCCTCGCCTATTCCTCGATCAACCATCTGGGCTACTGCCTGCTGGGCGTGTTCGCGGCGGCGGGCGCGGGGGCGGGCGCGGTGGGGGTGAACAATGTCGAGCGCGCGGCGGCGTTGAGCGGCGTGGTCGTGCAGATGTTCAATCACGGCGTGACGGCGGCGGTGCTCTTCTGTTTTGTGAGCTTCATTGAGAATCGCGCGGACGGTCTGCGGGGACGGGATGACTTCGGCGGGTTGCGCAAGGTCGCGCCGGTGTTCTGCGGGCTGATGGGCATTGCGCTGTTTGCCTCGATTGGGCTGCCGGGTTTGAGCGGGTTCGTTGGCGAGTTTCTGATTTTCAAGGGGGCGTTCCCGCTGGCGCCGTGGGCGGCCGCGGGGTCCACGCTTGGGCTGCTGGTGACGGCGGTGTTTTTGCTGACGCTGATGCAGCGCGTTTTCCAAGGGCCGCTGAACCCGCGCTGGGCGGGCTTCGCGGACCTCACGTTCCGCGAGCGGTTGCTGGTGCTCCCGGCGATCGTGCTGATTTTTGTGCTGGGGATTTATCCGCAGGCGTTGATCGGGCTGACGAATGCAACGGTCGTCCGGATGGCCAGGGAGTTGGCGCTATGAACAGGGATTCCCTAAATCTTCGCGAGGGTTGTCCGGCAGACATGCGCGGCGGGGGCGCACCCGCGCGCCGCTCCCGGAGTGCGGCCGTCCTCGGCCGCAGCGACGTCCGCACGCACGAGGGCTGTGGGAATTCGCCGAAGCCCCGCTGCGCTCAACCTTGCTGCGCCCGGGGACGGGCGCACTCCGGGGGCGCGTCGCGTGGTCGCCTGTCTTCAATCCTCTAACCATGCTCGCCTGGACCATTTATCTTTCGTTCCTCGGCGCGCTGGGGGTGCTGCTGCTCCCGGCGGGGGCCGTGCGGGCGGTGCGCATCACGGCGCTGCTGTCGGCGGGGAGCGGGCTGGCGCTGGCGGTGGGCTACGCGCTGCAATTCAAGCCGGGACCGGAGATTCACACGCTGGTGCAGGTGCCGTGGGTGCGGTCGCTGGGGATCGAATATCATCTCGCGGTCGATGGCATCAGCCTGACGCTGGTGTTGCTGACGGGCATTTCGGCGGTGGTCGGTGTGCTGTTTTCGTGGAATGTCGAGAAGCGGGCGAAGGAGTTTTTCGCGTTGTATCTCACGCTGATCGGCGCCGTGTACGGGGTCTTCCTGAGCTTCGATTTGTTCCTGCTCTTCGTGTTCTACGAGATCGCCATCGTGCCGAAATATTTCCTGATTGCGATCTGGGGTTCCACGCGATGCGAGTATGGGGCGATGAAGCTGGCGCTGTATTCTTTCCTCGGGAGCGCGCTGGTGTTGATCGGACTCATCGGCGCTTATGCGGTGTCGGGCGCGCACACGACGAATCTGCTGGGTTTGGCGACGCACGCGTTTTCGCCTGAGTTTCAGCGCTGGGCGTTCCCGGTGGTGTTCATCGGGTTTGCAATTCTCGCGGGCCTGTGGCCGTTCCACACCTGGGCGCCGACCGGTCACGTCGCCGCGCCCACGCCGGCGTCGATGCTGCTGGCGGGGGTGATCATGAAGCTCGGGGCTTACGGCGCGTTTCGCGTGGCGATCCTTTTGTTCCCGGCGGGGGCGCTGATGTGGCAGGGCGCGATTGGTTTGCTCGCGGCCATCGGGATTGTCTATGGCGCGTCGGTGGCGCTGGTGCAGAAGGATTTCAAGTTCGTCATCGGCTATTCGAGCGTGAGCCACATGGGCTTCGTAATGCTCGGCCTGATGACGCTGAACGCGAAGGGCCTGAGCGGTGCGGTGCTCCAGATGTTCTCGCACGGCATCATCGCGTCGCTGTTGTTCGGCGTGGTGGGACGGATGATTTACGACCGCACGCACACGCGCGAGCTGACGCTGCTGGAGGGGATGCGCCTGAGCAAGACAATGCCCTTCGCGGCGGTGACGTTTGTCGTGGCGGCGTTCGCGTCGATGGGGCTGCCGGGATTCAGCGGGTTTGTGGCGGAATTGCAGGTGCTTGCGGGCGCGTGGGCGGCGTTTCCGAAACTCACGCTGCTGGCGGGCGTGGGCGTGGTGATCGGCGTGGCGTTCACGCTGCGCGCGATGCAGATGGCGTTCTTCGGCGAGGGCGCGGCGACGGTGTCGGCGGCGGACAGCGAGGCGCATCCGCTGGAGCCGATCACGGTGCCGGAGCGGATGGGCGCGGTGGTGCTGATGGGCTTGGCGGTGCTGATCGGGCTGTGGCCGCGGGTACTGCTGGACTGGATCATTCCGAGCTTTGATTCGCCATTGTTCGCCGCGTTGAAGAAAGGGGGATTCCACTGAGCATGAACACGCAATTGAATCCGCCGATTTCACCACGGAGACGCGATGAACACAGAGGAAGACAAGTGTGCGCATCCGCTTCCAACAGGCGCCGCTCAGCAGTCCCGGGTTGCCCGGCCATTTCTTTTCTTCTCTGTGTTCATCGTGTCTCTGTGGTTCATCCGCTTCATCCCAACGGCCTAGTCGCGACCCAGCCATGATGAGCTATCTGGAAATTCTCCGGCTCGCCGCGCCCGAGGGCATCCTTGTGCTCGCGGCGCTCGCGGTGCTGGGCGTGGACGTGGGCGTGACGCGCACGGAACCGCGCGCGAGCCGCCTATTCATCACGAATGCGCTGGCGCTGTTCGGCTGCGTGGTGGCGTTCATCTGGATGTTGCCGGGCGGGCTTCCGGGCACGGTCGGCGGGCTGTTCACGGTGACGCCGCTGACGCAATTGGTGAAGCAGGCGCTCGTCGTGCTCTCGATTCTCACGCTGCTGCTCTCGGTGGAGACGAGCTTCTCGGAGCACCTTGGCGAGTATGTCGCGCTGGTGCTGCTGGCGACGGTCGGGATGATGCTCGTGGTCAGCGCCGAGGACACGCTGATGATTTTTGTGGCGCTGGAATTGACGAGCCTCTCGCTTTACACGCTGACGGCCTTCAACAAGGCGGATCCCCAGTCGGCGGAGGCGGCGCTGAAATATTTTCTCTTCGGCAGCGTGGCGGCGGCGTTTGCGCTGTTCGGCCTGAGCCTGCTCTACGGCGCGACGGGCGCGACGGCGCTGCCGGCCATCGCGGCGAAACTGAAGGGCCACGCGCTCACGCCGATGGTCGCGGTGGCGCTGGTGATGATCGTGATCGGCTTCGGGTTCAAGGTGGCGGCGGTGCCGTTCCATCTGTGGGCGCCCGATGCGTATCAGGGTGCGCCCGTGCCGGTGGCGGCGTTGATCGCGTCGGGGTCGAAGGTCGCGGGGTTCTTCATTCTCGCGAAGGTCATGATGCTGGGGTTCGCGGGGCTGGAAGGTAGCGGGTCGTGGGGAAAATACGCGCCGGGCTGGATTCCGCTGCTGGCGGTGCTGGCGGTCGCGTCGATGCTGCTGGGCAATCTGGCGGCGCTGGCGCAGACGAATGTGAAACGGCTGCTCGCCTACTCGGCCATCGCGCACGGCGGCTACGTGCTGCTCGGGGTGATGGCGAACACGCCGCAGGGCGTGGCGGCGGTGGTGTATTACGCGATGACCTACGGCCTCACGGTGATCGGCGCGTTCGGCGTCGTGGCGGTCGTCGAGGCGCGGACGGGGAACTGCCGCATCGCGGATTTCGCGGGCCTCGGGAAACGTTCGCCGCTGCTGGCGGGGGCGTTGCTGATTTTCCTGCTGTCGCTCGCGGGGATTCCGCCGCTGGCCGGATTCTTTGGAAAGTTCTACGTGTTCGCCGCCGCGGCGAATAGTGCGAAAGAACTGGGGCTGCTGTGGACCGTGGTCGTGGCCCTGGCGATGAGCACGGTGTCGCTCTACTACTATTTGAAAGTGCTGAAACAGGTCTATGTGATCTCGGCCCCGGACGGGGCGGACACGATCCCGATGTCGCTGTTGACGCGCCTCGTGCTGGTGTTGATGGCGGTGGGAGTGGTGCTGCTGGGTGCATTGCCGGATTTGATTTTGGGGCGGCTGGTGCCGGCGCTCTTGGGCGTGGTGGCGGGGCACTGAGGAATGGCAGAAAAATTGGGGCAGAAAGAGGGGGACGGGGGCGGTGGGTTTGGGTGTGAGACAAAATTCTGACGATTTGTGGTTGTGCTGCCGTTTTTGGCTGGCGAATATCTAGTGGCTAGTCATTATGGCTGCAATGAACTCACAAATCCTCGCCCAACGAACCGCAATTCTGGCACAGATGGCCGCCCTGCAATCCATGGAGCAGGGCAGCCTCAAGTCCGAGTACCGGACGCAGCCTGACGGCGGCCAGGCCGGCCCTTACTTCAAGCACCAGGTCTGGCGCGAGGGGGCCAATGTCACCCGGCGGATCGCCCCCGCCGATGCCCCGCCGCTCGCCGAAGCCATCGCCAACCGGCAGCAATTCGAGGCGCTGGCGGCCGACTTCATCGCCGTGACCGTCGCGCACACCCGCCAAGCGCAGTTCCCCGGCTCCTTAAAAAAAAGCTGCTGGCTGCCACCTCGCCCAGGAAGCCGAGCTCGCGCAGATAATGGCGCGCTTCGCCGCCGAGACGCCCACGGGCACGGCGGTGCAGGCCCTGGAAGTGCTCGTCCGCACCGCGCTCTTCAAGCCGGCCGCCGCCCTCATCGGCCACCTCCTCCAGGCGGCGGCCGACCGGATCGATGCCCAGTATCACCCCAAGCCCGGGGAAGTGCGCAAGGGCCGGGAGCCGCTCCAGGTCCAGTGCCTGTTCGGCACGTTCCCACTCCAGCGGGATTGCTACCATCACCCCGGCAAGCATTCCGGCCACTACCCGGCCGACGCTGCCCTGGGACTGGAAGGCAGCTACACCCCCGGACTGGCCCGGCTGATCTGTCTGGAGGGTGCCGACGAGTCCACCTATCTGCAGGCCCAACGCCATCTGGAGCAGACTGGAGGCATCGTGGTCTCGGCCCGGCAGATTCAGCGGGTGATCCAGCGGGTGGGTGGGGCGGCCCAGGACTGGCAACAACGGCCCGCCCAGCCGGGAGCGGAGGCCGCTCCGATCCTGCATGTCAGCGCCGACGGCACCGGCGTACCGATGGTGCCGGCAGAACTTCAGGGCCGCCGAGGAAAACAGGCCGACGGCACGGCCAAGACGCGGCAGGTTTATCTGGGCTGTGTCTTCACGCAGCACCGGATCGATGCGGAGGGCCATCCGGTGCGCGATTGGGACTCGACGAGCTACGTCTCCAGCTTCCAGCCGAGTGACGAGTTTGGCGTCTGCCTCCGGCAGGAGGCCATCCGCCGGGGGATGGGCGCGGCTGGCAAGGTGGTGCTGCTCATTGACGGGGCCACGGGCCTGGAAAACCTGGGCCGGAGCAATTTCAAGGACAGCCTCCAGATCGTGGATTTTTACCATGCGCTGGAACATGTGGGCCAGGTGCTCGAAGCGCTCTTGGGCAAAGGCCACCCCGATTACAAAACCCGGCGGCGGCGCTGGGCCAGACGGCTGCTCCAAGACAAGGTGGCGGCGTTGATCCAAGAAACGCGGCGGTCGAGAAAGCGTTGGGCTACTTTGTCCACAACGTCAGCCGCATGCAGTATGGCACCTTTCGCGCGGCCGGCTACTTCATCGGCTCCAGCGTGGTGGAGGCTGGTTGCAAGACGGTCATTGGCGGCCGGTGCAAACAGTCCGGCATGTTCTGGTCCAAACCGGAGGCGGAAAACATCCTCGCGCTGCGGTGCATCCACAGCAGCCGAAGGCTCGACGAGTTCTGGAACCACCGGCTCAACCGCCACGCGGCCCGCAACGACCCGCTCCCATTGGCAGCTTGACGGAAGAATTTTGTCTCACACCCGAACGCCCGGGACAACGCGGTGCGGTTTGGAAAAAGTCGGCGGAAGCTCCAAGGATAAAGTTCAAAGCTCAAGAGAAGCACCAAGGCACAAACGGTTCCGGGCGCGTCTGCGCTTCCCGCCTCCGAGTTCCCAGCTCATTAGCGCCCGGCTGTAGTCGGACGCCAATGTGAGGACCACATCGACGCACGCAGAGAACGTAGGCCAGCGGCGGACACAGTACGGCAACTAACCCGCCATCACCGGTCCTTCGTTCCGCCTGATCAGGTGCTCCCCGCCGCCCCGCGTTCACCACCAACCCGCGCCGTGCCGCCGCGGATTCGTCAGCGTCGCGTCAACGCTCCCACTCGCACGACGTGCCCGGTGCGCTCCACGTTGCCCGCGTCGTCGGTGGCCACGGCGGTGACGTTGCCGTCGGCGGGGAGCGGGAGTTCATGTTTTTGCTGTTTCTCTTTTGTGGCCAGATGGCGCGGGTTTGTCACGGGGTGTACGAGCTAACGCCGCAGATTGCCGCCGTCCCGAAAGCCTTGCCGCCGGCAAACCCGACCCCCTAGATTGCGCGCGTGCCTAGCTATGTCATGGCGGTTGCCAATCAAAAAGGCGGGGTGGGAAAAACCACCACGTCCGTGAACCTTGCGGCGTGCCTCGCCGCCCTCGGGCAGCGCGTCCTCCTCGTCGATGTGGACCCGCAGGCCAACGCCACCAGCGGCGTCGGCATCGAGAAAACCCCCGGTGCCAGCGCCTACCGCCCGCTCCTCGGCGAAGGCACGCTGCTCGAAAAAGTCCTCACCACCGCCTTCGACCGCCTCCATCTCATCCCCAGCGAAGTGGACCTCTGCGGCGTCGAGGTCGAGCTGGCCCGCGGCGAAAATCATCTCCTCCGCCTGCGCCAGGCGCTCGAACCCGTGCGCGCCAGTGGCCAGTTTGATTTCATCATCCTCGACTGCCCGCCCTCGCTCGGCGTGCTCACGCTGAACTGTTTCGCCGCCGTGGACTGGCTGCTCGTCCCGCTCCAGTGCGAGTACTACGCGCTCGAAGGCGTCTCGATGCTCACCCGGATTCTCAGCCAGTTGCGCGACTCCGGTGTGAATCCCGGCCTCGAACTCCTCGGCATCGTGATGACGATGTTCGACAGCCGCACCAACCTCTCCAACCAGGTCGTCGGCGAAGTGCGCCAGCATTTCGGCGCGAAAGTTTTCGACACCGTCATCCCCCGCACCACGCGCCTCGCCGAGGCCCCCAGCTTCGGCAAACCCATCATCTACTACGACAAATACAGCGCCGGTGCCTCCGCCTACGAAGTCCTCGCCGAGGAACTGATGGAGCGCGTCGGGAAGCGTTAGGATGGGCGGCAGGCCGTCCCGCCCTTGTAGGGGACGACGTGAGGAGTCTCTAACTTTTTCTCCGCGGAGGGCATCACGGTGCAGAAGAAAGTTGTACTCTGCCAACGTTCCCTCCTCCACTTTTCAGCAACAGTGGCCGCATCCCGCGCAGTTTCGACGCCTGGGTTCTTCTCAAGTTGGCGGCTACCGCAGGCCGCCGAACTTGCCGTGGCCCACCTGAGTATGAACCCCGAACCCCGAAACGGATTGGGCAAAGGAATGGAGGCAAAGGAATGAAGACAAAGAAATTCCCGGTCCCCATTCCTTTGCCTCCATTCCTTTGCCCAATACTCCGCTGCCCTGTTTCCGTGCGTACATCGGCCCCGCGCCGTTTGCCGCTCCTGTATCCGCTGCCGCCGAGTTGGTGCGTCGGCCATCTCCAACTTTTTCCCTGCGCGAGGCGTCACCGTGCGGAAGAAGGTCAGAGTCTCCTCACGTCGTCTCCTACAAAGATAGGTGCTTCACACCTCCCGAAATTTCTGCGCGATCGGTATCCGCCTTCCCACGCCAAATGCCTTGCTCGTCACCTTCAAACCCGGCGCGGCCTGCCGGCGTTTGTACTCGGTGACATCGATCAACCGCAGGATGCGCCGCACCGTTTCCTCTTTGAACCCGAGCGCCACGATCTCCGCGAACGACCGCCCTTTCACGACATACTCCTCCAGAATCGCGTCGAGGTCTTCGTAGGGCGGCAACGAATCCTGATCGGTTTGATTCGGCCGTAGCTCGGCCGACGGCGGCTTGGTGATCGACGGCGTGGGAATGATCTCGCGCTCGCGATTGATCCAGCGCGACAGCCGGTAAATCAGCGTCTTCGGCACATCGCTGATCACCGCCAGCCCGCCGCACATGTCGCCGTACAGCGTGCAGTAGCCGACCGCCAGCTCACTCTTGTTGCCCGTCGTCAGCAGCAGCGAACCAAACTTGTTCGACATCGCCATCAGCGTCACGCCGCGCAGACGGGCCTGCATGTTTTCCTCCGTCGTGTCCTCCGCCAGCCCCGCGAACAGCGGCTGCATCTGCGCCTTCACCGCCGCGAACATCGGCTGAATCGACACCACGTCATAGCGAATCCCGAGGTTCTCCGCCAACACCCGCGCATCATCGAGACTGCCCTGCGACGAAAACTCCGACGGCAGCGAAACCCCGCGTACGTTCTCGCGCCCGAGCGCCTCCGCTGCCAGCACCGCCGTCACCGCCGAATCAATGCCGCCGCTCAATCCCAGCACCGCCGATTTGAAACCGCACTTGTGCAGGTAATCGCGCAGCCCGAGCACGAGCGCGCGAAAGATTTGCTCCTCCTCGCACGGCGCCGCCGCGATCACCGGTGCAGCCGTCGCCGTGTCCACCACGACAAAATCCTCCGCAAACTGCGCGCCCTGCGCGATCAGTTCGCCGCGCGCGTTGAACACCAGACTGCTCCCATCAAAGACCAGCTCGTCATTTCCTCCGACCAGATTGCAGTACACCACCGGCCGCCCCGCCTTCGCCGCCAGGCTCGCCAACATCGCGTACCGCGTCGCGTTTTTGCCCATTTGCCACGGCGACGCCGAGATGTTGAAAATGATCTCCGCGCCGCCCGCCACGAGGTCCATCGCCGGATTGCGCCGATACCGCCGCTCACGCCAGAAATCCTCGTCGTTCCACACGTCCTCGCAGATCGTGAGGCCGACGCGCCGCCCATTAAAATCGGCCGCCGCGTTCTCCGTCGCCGGTTCAAAATAGCGGTCCTCGTCGAACACATCGTACGTCGGCAGCAGCGTCTTGGCGCGCGTGGCGACAATGCGCCCGTGCTGGAGCAGCGCTACGGAATTCGTCGCCTCGCGGCCCGGCCGGCGGTCATTGCGGCCGACGAAACCCACGAGCAACGCCGTCTCGCCCGTCGCCGCGGCGAGCCGTTCCAGCGCCGCCAGATTTGCCGGAATGAAACTGTTCTTGAGCAACAAATCGCGCGGCGGATAGCCCACGATCCCCAGCTCCGGCGTCAGTACGACCTCCGCGCCCGCCGCCACGCCGCGCTGATAGGCGGCGAGAATTTTCCGCTCATTTCCGGCGATGTCCCCGACCGTGGTGTTGATTTGCGCCAGCGCGATCTTCATCGCCGCGAGGATTAGGGACTCGGCCGGAAATAAACAGCCAAAGGTGCGCCGGGATTCGGGCGGCTGCGTGGCGCTCCGCAGGCGCATATCCGCAGGCATCTGTGACTGAGGAGCAACGAAGCCGGACGATCGGGGCGCAGCTCAGTTTCTTGCAGTCCAGGCATCCCAGCGGGGGCGAAAATTCGGATGCCTTGGGGGTGAATCGTCCCGGAGAGACCCTTGACGCCAGGCCGGCGTTTCAATGTCGGGAAACAACAGGAGGAACACCAAGTCCCGGAGGAACGGCGGAACGGTTGCTCTTTCAGCCGTCACTTCGGGACCGGCCGCGGGTTCAGACCCAGGTCGACCGTCAAACGCCGGGCTATCGGTCGAGAGTCCATCCGGGACCGCCGAATCCCGTTTGAGTGCCCGCCAGAAAATGAGCTGCGCCCAAACCAGCCAAGTCGGCCATTGCTTTAGGGCGAAATGGCGTCAAAATGACGTAAATGAAAACACTGCCAAAAATGGAGATCAGCGAGGACCTCGATACTCAAATCGCGCAAGGCATGGAGATTTCGGAGTTGTGCAAATCGGATGTCGTGCGACAGGCGCTGAAGATTGGCCTCCCCCAGTTAGCCGCCCGTTTTCAGCCCGCCCCGCTCTGGTTGGAGGAACGCATCCGCGAGGCCCTCGCCGAACCCGCCGAGCCGGTGACCGCGCGTCAATTTGACCGAACCATGAAAGCGATCGCCGATGGCCGCTAGACTGGTTGTCCATCCAGCGTTTTATCGGCGGGTGCGCCATTACCGCGACCGCATTGGCGGTCAGGAGGCCCGCCCGCAAACCGCGCGCCGGTTTGTGCAGGCCGTGCGCGACCTGGTGCCCCAACTCTTGGAGAATCCGGGGCGCGGCCATGCGGCCCGGTTTGAAGCGCATGATCTGGCTGACATCCGCCGGGTTTCCGTTCCGGGTTTTGCCGTGTTCGCCCTGTTCTATCGTTGGGATGGACAAACCCTTTCGATTATCACCGTGGAGCACACCGCCCAGGATTTACCCGCCCGGCTCGCCGCTGTTCTTTCCGCGTAAGTGATTCGCCGGTGGTTTCCCTTCCCTGCGGACATCGCTGCGGCCTGAACGCCGCGCTCCCTCGCCGCTGGTGCCGTCCGCGCCGGCGTGGGAGATCAACCCGGCGCAGCCTCCGTTTCACTGCCGCCGAAAAAACGTCTCGCGCAGCGATCCGCGCTCGGTGCGGATGACGGTCCCGACGCCAACGCGGTTGCGCTCGAACCAGCCGCGATTGGTTTCGAGGACATACTGGATGTTGTCCGATACCGCGGTCACACCGGTCTCGTCCAGCCGTTTCAATTCGCGAATCTCCATGATCACGCCTTCGGGATCGATGTAGGCAGCCGAGAGCGGCAGCACGGTGTTCTTCATCCAGAACGACGCCTGATGCGGTCCGGGAAAAACAAAGAGCATCCCTTCCATCTCGGCCATGTTCGTGCGGAACATCATGCCGCGCTGCTTCTGTTCGGGCGTGATCGCGAGTTCGGCGGTCATCTCGTGCGGGCCGAGCCAGAGCTTGAGCGTGGGCAGTTTCGGCTGCGGCTGGCCTGCCGCAGTGTTCGCAGCAGCGGCTGGCGCGGGCGGCGGTATTACAGTCGAGTTCTCGCAGCCCATGCCCAGGCCGAGAACCAGCGCAATCAGGAGACTGATTGTTTGAAAGTGCTTCATAAGAATTTCCGAAATTGAGCGACAACACGGCAGCGCGCGCCGCGCGCATCGAGCGTGGTACCGCAGGCGTCTCGCCTGCGAGTTCGCGGGGCGTCTCGCCCCGAGTCGGAACGGGCGGCGAGACGCCGCCCGAACTCGCAGGCGAGGACGCCAGCGGTACCAAGGCAAGCCCGGCCTGCCCACCAGCACGGCGCACCACCTACGGCTGCAAATTCCGCCCCAGCCACTCCACCGTCTTCGCCCACATCTCGGGCAGATACACATGGCCGAGGTCGGGATAGATAACATTCCCGAAATCCGCCTCGCGGCCATACAGCGCATACACCGGCTTCACGCGGCGCTCAATGATGCGGATGCCATCGATCGGCGAGCCGAAGTCTTTGTCGCCCGTCATGAACAACATCGGTCGCGGCGCGGCCAGCGCGACGATCGCCTCCGTGTCGTAGTGACTCAGCATCCCCGGCACGAAGTAATAGATGCCGTGATATTTCAGCCCCTGGGTTTTGATCAGGTCCTGGTAGCGCGTCAGACACGCCACCGCGACGCCGCACTTCGGCCGCTCGTCCAGCGCCATGATCCACCACGTTCGCGTCGCGCCCATGCTGATGCCCGTGACGCCGACGCGCGTCGCGTCCACCTCCGGCCGCGCGCTCAGATAATCCAGCGCCATCAAGTCATCGCGGATTATCATCCCCCACAGCGAACGCCCGGCCCACAGGTTGAACTTGCTCGCCGTCATCTCGCCGCCGCTCCCCTTCTCCGCCGGTCCGCCCGGTCCCATGCCGTTGCGCTCGCCGAAGCAGTAGGCGTCGATCCCGAGCACGACGTAGCCTTTGCGCGCCAGCTCGGGTCCGGCAGCCACGGGCGTCGCGTTCGTCTTCAACATCTCCTCCTTGCCGATGTCGTATTGGCCGCCGTGCCAGTGGCAGTAAAGGATCGCGGGCGATTTGCCCGTCGCGTTCTTCGGGAGAAAAACGTAGCCGGGCACGGTCGCGCCCGCGCCGTTGTCGAAGGTGAATTTCTCGAGCACGAAATCGCCCTTGTCCTCGCGGCTGAGGATTTTCACGTCGGGTCGCGCCGGTCGCGCCGGGAGTTTCCCGAGCAACTCGGTGAGGCGCGCGCGGATTTCGGGGCGCTGTTTTTCCCACGCCGCACGCGACGCGGGCGCGAGGAACTCAGGCGAGGCCGGCAGCGCGGCGAGCCAGCGGTCGGCATTGGTGGTTTCGGTTTGTGCCATGACGGAAGAGCCGCCGGAGAGTGCCAGCAGCAGCGCCGACAGCAAGCCCGCGCGCCGGTGGGAAGCGAGGAATCGTGAACTCATGCGCGGGTGGTAGCACATCAGGCAAGGGCGTGCATCTGTGTTTCTCGCCGTGACTCATCCGGGCGGCAATGGTCCGCCGGGGCGAAGGGCAGCAGGCCGGCAGTGGGCGTCTTGGATTTAGTTGAGGCGCGGAGGAAGATCGCAGCGGCACGATGAAAACTGAGCGCGACCGGCCGCGGTCGCAGCGCGTGAAGGGGAGCGGCGCGGCAGCATCTGCGCACGGCGCTGAACGCGAACGCCCGGAAGCACAGCCGGGTTTCTGAGGGGAAATTGGGGCAAGGGAATGGAGGCAAAGGAATGAAGACAAAAAGTCTCCGCCTTCCCATTCCTTTGCCTCCATTCCTTTGCCAAATCCTTTGCTGAGATTGGCGCTTGAATTCAGCGGGACCACGCCGGGTTCGTCCGGCATGGCGCATCCCAAGTTGCTGCGGCGGGAAGGCCGCGCTCCGGTTGCCCGCACTGGCTCGTTGCGGCTCAGTCCTCCGCCGTCGCGAGCTTCGCCAGCACGCTGAGGTCCTCGAGGGTGGTGGTGTCGCCTTTGATTTCCACGCCCGAGGCGATTTGTTTCAACAGGCGGCGCATGATTTTGCCGGAGCGGGTCTTGGGGAGGGCGTCGGCGAAACGGATGTCGTCGGGCTTGGCCACGGGGCCGATTTCTTTCCCAACATGCTGGCGGAGTTCTTCTCGGAGTTCGGGGTGCGCCTTGATGCCGCTCTTGAGGGTGACGAAGGCGACGAGCGCTTGGCCTTTGAGTTCGTCGGGGCGGCCCACGACGGCGGCCTCGGCGACGTTCGGATTGCTGGCGAGGGCGCTCTCGACTTCGGCGGTGCCGATGCGGTGGCCGGCGACGTTGAGCACGTCGTCGATGCGGCCGATGATCCAGAAGTATCCGTCCTTGTCCACATGGCAGCCATCGCCGGTGAAGTAGCTGCCTTTGACTTCGCTCCAGTAGGTCTCGACGAAGCGTTTCGGATCGCCCCACACGCCCCGCAACATGCTGGGCCAGGGCTTGCGGATGACGAGTTTGCCGCTGGAGTTGTTGGGCAGAGTCTTGCCGGCGTCATCGACGATCTCGGGGACGATGCCGAAGAAGGGCAGCGTGGCGGTGCCGGGTTTGGTGGGCGTCGCGCCGGGGAGCGGCGTGATCATGATCGCGCCGGTCTCGGTCTGCCACCACGTATCGACGATGGGGCAGCGCTTGCCGCCGATGACTTCGTGGTACCACATCCACGCCTCGGGATTGATGGGTTCGCCGACGGAGCCGAGGAGGCGCAAGGAGGAAAGGTCGTGTTTTTTCGGCCATTGATCGCCCCATTTCATGAAGGCGCGGATGGCCGTGGGCGCGGTGTAGAGAATGGTGACGCGGTATTTCGCGATGATCTTCCAGAAGCGGTCCGGCTCGGGCCAGTTGGGCGCGCCCTCGTACATGAGGCTGGTCGCGCCGTTGGCGAGCGGGCCGTACACGACGTAGCTGTGGCCGGTGACCCAGCCGATGTCGGCGGTACACCAATAGACATCTTCGTCGCGGAGATCGAAGACGTACCGGCTGGTGAGTTTCGCGCCGAGGAGATAGCCGGCGGTGGTGTGGAGGATGCCCTTGGGTTTGCCGGTCGAACCGCTGGTGTAGAGGATGAAAAGCGGGGCCTCGCTGTCCATCGGCGTGGCGGGGCAATCGGCGGAGACGTATTCCAGTTCGCGATGCCACCAGACATCGCGGCCTTCCTGGATGTGGATGTCGGTCTGGGTGCGGCGGAGGACGATGACTTTCTCGATGGTCTTGGCGAGCGGAGTGCCGTCGGCGCCTTTGATGGCGAGGGCTTCATCGACGCTCTTTTTCAATTGCACCACGGAGCCGCGGCGGAAGCCGCCATCCGCCGTGATGATCATCCGGGCTTGCGAATCGTAAACGCGGTCGGCGACGGACTGCGCGCTGAAGCCGCCGAACACGACGCTGTGGACCGCCCCGATGCGCGTGCAGGCGAGCATGGCGACGGCGGCCTCGGGAACCATCGGCAGATAAATCAGGACGCGGTCGCCTTTCTTGATGCCGTGGCGCTTGAGGACGTTGGCAAACATGCAGACGTCGCGATGGAGCTGGCGGTAGGTGATTGTGCGTTCCTCGCCGGGCTTGCCGGGCGCGGCGGGTTCGCCTTCCCAGAGGATCGCGGCCTTGTTGGCGTGCGGGGTGTCGAGCCACTTGTCGAGGCAGTTGGCGCTGACGTTGAGCTTGCCGCCCAGGAACCATTTGGCGTGCGGCGCTTTGAACTGGAGGACCTTCTTGAAGGGCTTGTCCCAGACGAGTTCCGTCTCGGCCTGGCGGCCCCAGAAGCCGTCGGGGTTCGCGACGGATTCGGCGTAGAGCTTGCGATAGTGGGCGAGGGATTTGATGTGGGCTTTGGCGGAAAATTCCTTGGCCGGCTTGAGCATCGCGATGTCTTTGCGGGCGGTGCGGGTGTTGGCGTCGGCGGCGGTCGTGGTGGTCTGGCTCATAGGTTTGGTTCCAAAAGTGCGCGGCATCTTAGGAGTGAAGCCCGATGCGTCAACGGCGAAGGCGTAGCCGCCGACGTGAGGAGGCGGATCCCGCGGCGTGCGAGGGCCATCAGGACCGTAAGCCGCGGGATTTTGGCAGACGAATGGGGCAGGCGAATGGGGAATGGACAACGTATTCGCCGGACGTTGGCGGCGAGCGGCGCGGCGTGGACGGGCGCACTGACATTTGGCAGGGGAACTATGGGCAAAGGAATGGGGGCAAAGGAATGCGGACGGGGAGACTTTTTGTCTTCATTCCTTTGCCTCCATTTCTTTGCCAAAAGTTTGCCGGAGCGGCGTCGGGAGTATCTCACCCCGGCGCGGCGGAACGGCTGTGGCGGGTGTTGCCGGAGACGACGCGGGAAGGCTGCCCCGGAGTGCGGCCGTCCTCGGCCGCAGCGACGTCCGCCCGCTCGGAGGCCTTGGGAATTAACCACCGTCGCACTGCGCTCGATCCTGCAGCGCCCGAGGACGGGCGCACTCCGCGGCGCTTGCGGGCGAGACCGTCCGCCTCCTCACGTCGGCGGCTACAAGGGCGCGACGGCTCAGGCGGGCATGGCGATTTTCAACTGGCGGGTGCCGGTCGAGATGGCGTCGGCCATCTTGAGGTTGCGGATGGCGTCGGTCTGGCCGCTGAGGACGCGACGGAGAATCATGAGGAGCTTCTCGGCGTTGAAGGGCTTCACGAGGAAGCTCACGTCTTTGAGGCCGATCTCTTCCTCGAATTTGTCGCCTTTCATCAGGCCGCTGATGGCGACGAAGCGGAGATTCGGATCTTTGCTGTTGAGCTGCTTGATGGTCGTCGCGCCGTCCATCACGGGCATCATCATGTCCATCAGGACGCATTTGATTTTGCCGGGGTTTTGGGCGCAGAGCGTGATGGCCTCGGCTCCGTCAGCGGCGGTGAGCACCTCGTAGCCGTGGTTGAGGAGAATGGTCTTGGTCATCTCGCGGATGGCCATTTCGTCGTCCACGAGCAGGATGGTTTCGCCCTTGCCGCGCAGGGCTTCCTTGGGGATGGAGACCTGCGCGGGGCCGGTCGGTTTGTCGGCGGCGGGGAGGTAAACTTTGAAGGTGGTGCCGACGCCGATGGTGCTGGCGAGGTCGAGCGAACCGCCGTGGCTCTTGATGATGCTCATCACGGTGGAGAGGCCGAGGCCGGTGCCTTTGCCGATTTCCTTGGTGGTGAAGAACGGTTCGAAGATGCGCGCCATCACCTCGGGCGTCATGCCGGTGCCGGTGTCGCTGACCTGCAAGAGCACATGGTTGCCGGGCTTCACACCGGTGAGGCGTTTGGCGTCGTCCTCGGTGAGGCAGCAGTTGTCACATTGCACACTGATTTCGCCGCCGACGGGCATGGCGTCGCGGGCGTTGACGCAGAGGTTCAGCAGAATCTGGTGCATCTGGGTCGCGTCGCCGGAAATGGGCAGCAGGTCGGGGGCGATGGCGGATTTGAAGGTGACGTTTTTGGGGAAGGTCTCGCGGACGAGCTTCTCCATTTCTTTCACCAGATGGCCGACGTGGAGGATCACGCGTTCGCCGACGTGGCCGCGGGCGAAGCTGAGAACCTGCTTGACCATGTCCGCGCCGCGCTTGGCGCTGGCGTCGATGGTCTTGAGCATCTTGAGGCTGGCGGCGTCCTGCGTGCGCATTTGCAGGAGTTCGACGCCCATCATGATCGGCGAGAGGACGTTGTTGAGATCGTGCGCGATGCCGCCGGCGAGGGTGCCGATGCTTTCCATGCGCTGGGTGCGGAGGAACTGGGCCTCGAGGGTTTTCTTTTCCGTGATGTCCGTGTTGATGACCAGGACGGACTTGGCCTGGCCAGCGTCATCGCGGACGAGCGTCCAGCGGCTCTCGAGAATGATCTCGGCACCGGCCTTGGTGGGCTGACGCAGTTCGCCGTTCCATTCACCGCTTTGCAGGACGTGCCGCCAGGTGTCGTTGAGCTTCTGCGCCTGCTTGGTGAAGACGGTGGTGAGCGGATTGACGCCGAGCATTTCCTCGGCTTCCCAGCCGTAGATGCGGGTGGCGCTGCGGTTCCAATAGGTGACGTGCCAGTCGAGGTCGTAGGCGATAATCGCGTCCTGCGCTTTGTCGAGCAGGGCGGCCTGTTCGCGGATTTTGGCGTCGGCATGCCGGCGCTCTTCTTCCATGCGGCGTTTCTGCACATACCACTCGATGGATTTGGAGACGAGGCACCAGACGAACCCCGCGGGAATCTGCACGGCGGCGACGATGGCCCACGGAAACCAGACGCGATCGACGTGAAACTTTACGCCGGCCACGACGACGGTGGTGGCCACGCCGCACACGGCGATCAGCAGGCCGGGCATGGGCCGGAAGAAGGAGAGGCCGAAACCAAACAGCACCGCGGCGGTGAGCAACACGCCCAGTTCGCCGGCCGGGGACAGGCGCGTGAGCCAGTCTTCGCGGACGAGGTTCAGCATCGAGGTGGCGTGGACCTCGACGGCGGGCATGAAGATGAACTTGTCGCTCCAGGTGGAGAAGGAACTGCGGAATTCGTCGCGGCGTTCGCCCGAGTAACCGGTGATGGGCCGGGCACCAACGATGACAATCTTGTCCTTAAAGAACTGCGGTTTGGTGCCATCGGGTTCCAACGCCTGGCTGTAGCTGACATGCGGGATGGTCTGCGGCCCGCCGTAATAGCGAATCCAGCGCTCGTCGAACCGGTCGTCGGCACTTTTGGCCACCGGGAGTTTGAGCAAGGTCGCCGCCGCCCAGGTCATCGAGACGGCGTCATCGCCCGGCTTGCCGTGGAAATGCTGGCGCACGATGAAGTCGTCCTCGGGCCGCAATTGCGCGGTGCCCCAGCTTGCGGCGGCGTTCCGGAACAGCGGCAGCGGTAGCGTGAGAGTGTTGGAGTCGATCAGACCGGCGGCGTGCTCGCTCTGCGAATCGTCGGCGGCGAGGATGACCCGGCCATTGTCCCGCAGCGACGCGGCAAGGGTCTGGTCGGCGCTTGGATTCGGACCGGGATCGCTGAAGACAATGTCGAAGATGATCGCCCGCGCGCCTTCAGTCTTGAGGCGGTTGACGAGTCTGGCATGGAGCGAGCGGTCCCACGGTGCGTTGAAGGGCTGGCCCAGCGCCTTGTGCGAGGCCTCGTCGAGATAAATCAGGACGACTTCGGAATTCTCGAGCGCCTGGCCTTTCAGAAACGGCAGGTCGAAGCTCCAGTCATAGCTGGCGCGCACGAGCGTCTTGTTCAACCGCGAGGCGGGGAAGAGGAGGATGCCGTAGCCGAGGAGGAAGACCACCACCGCGCCGATCAGGCCGGCGAGCCGCTGGCTCAGGAGTTTGGTCTTCATTGATGACGGTGTCGCGCGGGCCGGGCGTCCGGCGCGAGGTCCTTTTTCCTCCGGAGAAAACTAGAACTTGAATCGCGCGCTCACCGTGGCCGTGTGCTGCCTACTCTCTTCGGAACGAACGTTGCCGGGGTTGAGGCGAAACTGTTTTTCCGCCAGGTCCATCACGCCGAGGCGCAGTTCCGCGGCGCGGCCGGGCAGGCGGCAACCGAGAAAATTATACTCGCGACGGATCGCGGGATCGTCGGCGAACGCGGCGGTCAGGGCGGGGTCGGTCGCGAACGCGCGGAGCTGGCCGGAGACGACGGTGAGGGGATTGAAGCTGAGCTGCGCGTCGAGGGCAGTGCGCGCTGCGGGATCGCCGAGGCTGGGGCTGCGGAAGGTGGACGCCGCGGGCGCTGCGGGTTCGCCGGGTGCGGTGGGCGCGGGATTGCCCCAGAGTGAGGCGAGGAAGCGGTCGCGCAACTGCGGGCTGTTGCGCCAGTCAGCGGCGAGCTGGGCGTGTTGGGAAATCGGGGCGCGCGGAGATGCGGCGGCGGACGAGGTCGGGGACGGCGGAGCGGTGTGGCGCGCTGCGAGGGTGCGCGCGGGGTGGACGGGCGTGGGCACGGGGTGAGGCGGAGAATTTGCGGGGTGAGTTGCGGATGGTGCGGGCAGCGCCGCCGGACTGGGGCGTGCGCCGGTCGTCGTGTTCGCCGCAGTGGATACGGCGGAGAACGCCCGTGAATCCGGGGTTTCCGGCCAGCCGCGTTTGGCGGCCGCACCGGCGGTGGCGGGCGCGAAGAAGCTGTGGGTCGCAAGACCGTCCGCGTCGTCCGGGATGAGTGCGGCCGGATGCGCGATGCGCGCGATGGTGTTTTCGAGTTCGACCGGCGACGGCCAGGTGGTGCGGGCGGAGGAATCGCGCAGGAGGAAGAGCGGCAGCAGCATCAGCAAACGCAGCCACGAGACGACAAATCTCGGCAACGGCGGGGCATTGACTGCTTTGGACATCATGGACGGCGAACGGGCCAACGGAGTGAACAGACTACTAACACTCCTCCTCTATCGACTGCGTTGCCGAGCAGGTTAGCACAATTCTTTCCTTCCGCCACCGAGATGCCGGCGAACCGTGTTTGGAAACTGTGGGGCGTCATCGCAGGCCTCGCCCGTGGCGTGCCGAACTCCAGTTCGGCGCGAGCCGCGCACCGCGGGCGTCCACGAAGCTCGCTCCCAAAGCCCCATTCCCATCGTTTGCACCGCTGCGGGAAAAAAGGGTTCGCGCTGCCCCAACCCGTTTCGCATAGTCCCGCCCCACATGAAATCAATGACGGGATGCGGGCGGGGCGAATGCGCCCGGGAGGGGTTCAAGGTGACCGTTGAACTCAGTTCCGTGAACCGCAAACAGAGCGAGATCGCGCTCAATCTGCCGCGGGATTTGGAGGTGCTCGAAACGCGGATTCGCGACGCGATCAACCGCCGGGTCGCCCGCGGCCGCGTCACGGCGCGCGTCCTTCTGCACGCCGCCGAAGGCGCGCCGGGCCGCGAGCGCATCAACCTCGCGCTCGCCACGGACTACGCGCGGGATTTTCGCGAGCTGGCCAAAACGCTGAATCTGGCCGGCGAGGTGACCTTGGATGCCATCCTGCGCGCGCCCGGCGTGCTGGAGAGCAGCTCGGGTGAACTGGATCCCGAGGCGGTCTGGCCGGCGGTCGAGGCAGCGCTGACCCAGGCGCTCGAGGCGCTGGTGAAAATGCGCGAATGCGAGGGACAAAATCTCGCCGCCGACCTCCGCCAGCGCATGACCAACGTGGCGCGCTCCCTGGCGACCGTGCGGGCACTCGCGCCCGCGGTGCAGGTGCGTTACCGCGAGCAACTGCTCGAGCGCGTCCGCGCCGCCGGGGTCGAAGTCGGCACGGCGAACGACGAGCGCGTGCTCAAGGAACTCGTGTTCTTCGCCGACCGCTCGGACATCACCGAGGAGATCACCCGGCTGCAGAGCCATTTTCAGCAGTTCGAAGATTGCCTGAAATCCAGCGAGCCGGTCGGCCGCACGCTGGATTTTCTCTCGCAGGAAATGAACCGCGAGATCAACACGCTGGGCGCCAAGGCCAACAGCAGCGAGATTTCGCGCGAGGTGGTGGTGTTGAAGACCGAGTTGGAAAAATTCCGCGAACAGGTGCAGAACGTCGAATGAAGCCGCCGATGCCCGCCGAGCAATCCAACGCCCTGCTGCTGGTCCTCTCCGCACCCTCGGGCGGTGGCAAAACCACCGTCAGCACGAAGCTGCTCCAGCGAAATTCCAACCTCGCCCGCGCCATCACCTGCACCACGCGCCCGCCGCGCCCCGGCGAACGCGACGGCGTGGATTACTATTTTCTCGACGCCGGACATTTCTTGAAACGCGTGCAGGCCGGCAACTTTCTCGAGCACGCCACCGTATACGGCAACAGCTACGGCACGCTCAAAGCCGAGGTGCTCAGCAAGCTGCGCCAGGGCAAGGACGTGCTTCTGAGCGTCGATGTGCAGGGGGCCGCGGCCATCCGCACGCAGGCCGCCGAAGATGCGGAACTGGGCACGGCGCTCGTCACGGTGTTCCTCACCCCGCCGTCCATCGCGATTCTCGAGGAGCGCCTGCGCAAGCGGAATCAGGATTTGTCCACCGTCATTCAAAAACGACTGGCGCACGCGCGGCAGGAGATCGCCCAGTGGAAACACTTTGACTACCTGGTCGTCAGCTCGTCGATTGACGAAGACGTGCGCCGGATGCAGGCGATCATCGACGCGGAGAAAATGCGGCAGTCGCGCTCCGCGCCGCCCCTCGGCGAGTAGCCGGAAAACCGCGCCCCGCCTGCGCCGAAAAAGGCCCCGATGAACCCACCGCAAAACATAGTTCTGGGCGTGACCGGCTCGATCGCCGCGCATCGCGCCGCGGATCTGACCAGCCTGCTCACCAAGCAGGGCTTCGCCGTCCACGTCGTCCTCACGGCCGACGCGCAACGCTTCATCACCCCGCTGCCTTTCAAGACCCTTTCGCGCCATCCGGTCGTCACCGATCTCTACGACGAGGAGCACGGCTGGCAGCCCACGCACATCCGTCTGGCCGATGAGGCGGACCTGCTGCTCATCGCGCCGGCCACCGCCAACTGCCTCGCCAAACTCGCGCACGGTCTCGCGGACGACGCGCTCACCTGCCTCGCGCTCGCGCTGAATCCGCGCGCGAAAACCCTCATCGCGCCTGCGATGAACGGGAAGATGTGGCAGCACCCGGCCACGCAGCAAAACGTCGCGACGCTGACCGCGCGCGGCGTGGAATTCATCGGCCCCGAGGCGGGCCTGCTGGCGTGCGGTTACGAGGGCCTGGGCCGGCTCTGGCCGATTGCCGACATCGCCGCCCGCGCCACTGCGGTGCTCGCCCGCCCCGGCTGAACTCCGCTGCGCACGCCATGCAATTCCCCGATTACCAGACGCCCAAGCGCTGGGCGGATTTTCTGGTGACGCCGACGGTGGACCCCGTGCGCCGGGCCGAACGGCTGCGGTTCGGGGAGCGCAACATCGTGCTGCCGGCCAAGCTCGCTGTGCTGGCGATCTTTGTTTACGAGTTCTTTTTTTCCAACAGCTTCGAGGGGCTGAACACCATCGGCGACATGGCGCTCCACCCGGTGAAGCGCTTCCTGCTCGGCTACCTCATCATCAACGTCGGCGTGGTCGGCGTGTACCTGTGGATGGAGCGCCTGCCCTTCTCGCTCGTGAACTCGATCACCTGGATCGTGAACCTGATCGACGCGCTGTTTGTGGCCGCGATCACGGTGGTCACCGGCGGCTTCGAGAGCGTGCTCTACTGGGTCTTCCTCGTGCTGATCGTGCGCAATGCCGTCAGCGTCCCGGTCGCCGGCCCGCAGTTGGTGCTCAACTTCCTGACCATCGGTTCGTATGTCGCCGCCGTGTCGCTCTACAAATCAATCGTCGAGCTGGACCCCCTGAGTTCACCCGTGCTGATCGACCTCGGACGCGAGCCGGCCGGTCTGGTCATGTCCGGCCAGACCGGGCAGTTGCTGCTGGCCCGCGTGCTCCTGCTCGTGTTGTTGACGGCCTGTTGTTACGGCGTCGAGGTGCTTTTTGACCGCGGTTTGCAGGCCGAGGAAGAGGCCCGCGAATTCAGCACGCGCCAGGAACAATTGACCTCCGCGGGCCGGCTGGCCGCCGAAATCGCGCACCGGCTGAAGAACCCGCTGGCGATCATCAACAACGCCGCGTTTTCCGCCCAGCGCCTGCTGAAGCAGGATCAATCGGGCGCGCTGGAAAAAATGCAGATGATCCGCGACGAGGTGGAACGGTCCGACCGGATTCTCACCGAACTGATGGGCTACGCGCAGCTCGCCGAAGGCCGCGTCGAGCGCCTCGAGTTCGTCCCGTTGCTCGAGGAAGCCATCGCCCAGGTGTTCCCGCCGGCGGCAAAATTCGAGGTGACCATCCGGCGCGATTTGGAAACCGGTTTGCCGCCGCTGTTGATGCAGCGGGCGCATCTCGAGGCCATCCTCGTCAACCTCCTGCTCAACGCCCGCGAAGCCATGCAAGGCCGCGGCCAGCTCGAGATTCACGCCAAGCAAAACGACGACGGCGCCGTCGTCATCCAAATCAAGGACACCGGCCCCGGCATCCCCGAGCGGCAGCGCCGGCAGATTTTCGAGCCCTACTTCTCAACCAAGGAAAAGGGCACCGGGCTGGGTCTCTCCATTGTCAAACACAACGTCGAACTCTACGGCGGCAGCATTGAAGTGGAATCCACGCTTGGAAAGGGCGCCCGCTTCACCCTAAAGTTTCCGGCGAAAGTGCTGATGAGTTTGCGCAAATGAGCCCCGCCCTGCCCCCCATCCTGGTCGTTGACGACGAGAAGAACATGCGGCTAACGCTGCGTTCGGTCCTGAGCGACGAGGGCTATCGCGTCGAGGTGCTCGAGTCGGCCGAGGACGCCCTCGAGGCGCTCGAGCAAAAGGAATTCCTCATGGTCATCACCGACGCGCAGTTGGGCGGCATGAGCGGTTATGAATTGCTCCCCAAGATCCAGCAGCGCTGGCCGCAGTTGCCCACGCTGATGATCACGGCCTACGCCACGCCCAAACTCGCCGTCGAGGCCATCAAGTCCGGCGCGATGGACTATTTGGCCAAGCCCTTCGCCCCCGAGGAACTCATCCACTCCGTCGGCCGCTGCGCCGACCGCTACCGCCTCGTGCAGGAGAACACCGCCCTGCGTTCGCGCTCCGGCGGCGAGGTTTACCGGCTCGACCAGATCATCGGCGAATGCCCCGCCATCCTCAATCTCCGCCAACTCATCGCGACCGTCGCCCCGACCAACGCCACCGTGCTGATCCTCGGCGAAAGCGGCACCGGCAAGGAACTCATTGCGGGCTGCATCCATTCGCTGAGCAACCGCCGGGAAAAAAATTACGTCCGCATCAACTGCGCCGCGATCCCCGAGTCGCTCCTCGAGAGCGAACTCTTCGGCCACGAACGCGGCGCTTTCACCGGCGCGCTCAAACAGAAATCCGGCCGCGTCGAGGAGGCCCACGGCGGCACCATTTTCCTGGATGAAATCGGCGACATGAGCCGCTCCCTTCAAGCCAAGCTCCTGCGCTTTCTCGAGGACGGCTCCTTCACCCGCGTCGGGGGCAACGATGAACTCAAGGTCGATGTCCGTATCATCGCCGCCACCAACCGCGACATCATCAAGGCCATCCGTGAAAACCAGTTTCGCGAAGATCTCTTCTACCGCCTCAACGTCGTCCAGTTCCGCCCGCCGCCGCTGCGGGAACGCGGCGCGGACGTCATCCTGCTGGCGCGCCATTTCCTGCAATTTTTTTGCTTCGCGCTGAACCGGCCCACCAAGCAGTTGTCCAAAGCCACCGAACAAAAACTCCTCGGCCACTCCTGGCCGGGCAACGTGCGCGAACTGCGCAACGTCATCGAGCGCGCCGTGATCTTGGAAACCACCGACACCGTCCAGCCCGCCAACGTGCCCGATTTTCAGCTCGAAGCCCGCCTGCGCAAAGGCGACGCCCCGACCATCGCGCCGGGCCTCGGGCTGGATGAAATCCTCGGCGCCTACGAACGCGAAATCATCAGCACCGTTTTGGAACGCAATCGCTTCAGCATCAACAAAACCGCCGAGCAGCTCAAAATGACCCGCCACGCGCTGCGCTACCGCATGCAACGCCTCAACCTCAACGTGGACGGCGCGACCGAGGACGACACCGAGGGCCGGGCCTCCTGACATGACCGGCTGGGTTCCATGGCTGGCGCAGGCCAACCCCCTCGGCAACGACGGGCTGGCGGCGCCACCCGCTTCCAAAATCACCACGCTGCTCGCGAACGACGCGGCCCTCGTCGTGCTGGCCGGACTTCTCCTGACCCTCATCCTCGCGCCCTGGGCCGCCCGCTACTGGCGGAGCACCGGCCGGCGACATCGGAAATTTAAGGGCCTGGAGCAACTTGGCGTGCCCGCTGCCACCGCGGCGCCCGTCGCCGGTGCCCTTCCCAGCGGCCGCGGCGCGTCGCTCAACCGAGTCACCACTCCGGCTCCACCACTGCCCACGCCCACGCCCACGACCCGGCCCGCGAAATCCGCCACCCGCGCGAGCCGTCGCCGCTCGCGCTCCCGTCGTCCGCGCAACCCGACCCTCGCTGAAATCGGCGGCCTCCCGCCCTTGCGCCCCGACCCCGACTCGCCATCCGCCGCGCACTGAATCATGGAAGTCAGCCAAAGCATCACCCGCAAAAGCGCCTCCAACCTCGCGCTGGCCTTCATCCTTCTGCCCCCCGAAAAGCGCGCCGCCATGTCCGCCCTCTATGCCTTCTGCCGCGAGGTCGATGATGTGGCCGACGAAGAATCCGTCCCCGTCCCCCGGCGTCGCGAGCAGCTCGCGCAATGGGATGCCGACATTCAAACCGCCTGCGCCGGCGGCGAACCGATGTTCGCGGTCAACCAGGAACTGCGCCCCGTCATCGCGCGCCACCGGCTGCCGCTCCCGCTCTTTCAAGAACTCATCCGCGGGGTCGCCATGGACCTCGACACCCAACGCTACGACACCTACGCGGAACTCGAACTCTACTGCTACCGCGTCGCCTCCGTCGTCGGCCTCCTCAGCATCGAAATCTTCGGCTACCAAGATCCCGCCTGCCGCGACTATGCGATCCATCTCGGCAAGGCCCTCCAACTCACCAACATTTTGCGCGACGTCGGCGAAGACGCGACGCGCGGACGCATCTACCTCCCGCAGTCCGAACTCACCCGCTTCCAAGTCACGCCCGAAGAAATCCTCAGCGGCGAGTATTCGGAACGCTACGCCGCCCTCGCCGCCAGCGTCGCCGCGCGCGCCCGGCACTTCTACCGCCTCGCCAACGACACCCTGCCCGCCGCCGACCGCCGCGCGATGATGACCGCCGAACTGATGGGCTCCGTGTACTGGCGGCTCCTGGTCAAGCTCGAACACCGTCGCTTCAACGTCTTCACCGGCCCCAAGACCCGCCTCACCAAGCCGCAGAAAATCCTCCTCATCCTCCGCACCTGGCTCCGCCTCCGCACCGGCGCGACCACCCCCAACTATGGCCGCCCCTGACCGGCGCGCGGACGGTCCCCGCCCGCAGCAGCAACAAATTCACGCAGGCACCGGCAAGCTCCCCCCATCCTCGCCATACCGCCGCCGCTGCGACCGGGGACCGGTCGCGCATCGCCCACCGCTCCCCCTCCCCACCCCATTTTTTTGCCCCCATTTTTCTGCCGTCGTCTTTCTGCCATGAGCACGGTCCCCCGCCGCCTCATCGTCAACGCCGACGACTTCGGCCGCTCTGCCTCCATCAACGCCGCCGTCATCCGCGCCCACCGCGACGGCATCCTCACCACCGCCAGCCTGATGGTAAACGGCGACGCCTGCGCCGAAGCCGTCGCCCTCGCGCGCGAACATCCCCGCCTCGGCGTCGGCCTGCACCTCTCCCTCATCTGCGGCCGCGCCGCCCTCCCGCCCACAGCCATTCCCGGCCTCGTGAACGCCGCGGGCGACTTCAGCAACGACCCCGTCCGCACCGGCTTCCGCTACTTCGCGCAGACCGCGCTGCGCCCGCAGCTCCGCGCCGAAATCCAAGCCCAGTTCGCCAAATTCCGCGCCACCGGACTGCCCCTGGACCACGTCAACGGCCACCTCAACCTCCACCTCCACCCAACCGTCTTCCGCCTCCTCCTCGACGCCGAACCCGCGCTGCGCCACCTCCGCCTCACCCGCGATCCCTTCTGGCTCAACGCCCGCCTCGCCCGCGGCCAGTGGCTCTACCGCGTCAGCCACGCCCTCATTTTCCTGCTCCTCACCGCCCGTGCCCGCCCGCACCTGCGCGCCCGCGGCATCCGCCACACCCCATTCGTCTTCGGCCTCCTGCAAAACGCCCGCGTCAATGAAGCCTACGTCCGCGCCCTCCTACCCGCCCTGCCCCCCGGCGACAGCGAACTCTACTCCCACCCCTCCCTCGACGACTTCCGCCCCGTCCTCGACGCCCTCCTCAGCCCCCCCGTGAAACAAGCCACCACCTACCAAGGCATCAGTCTCATTCGCT
>BJHT01000050.1:22169-29961 GCA_014193395.1 Verrucomicrobiota bacterium | reverse complement strand
CGCCACCCGCATCGCCCCGGCACCCACGAGTCCGTCTTCCCCGCCAGCAACCAAGTCCCCCCCCGCGCCAACAGCCATCGCCCAGCCCCGTCCCTCCGGCCCGCCGCTCGACGCGCCCGTCCCGCTCCTCGCCGTGCCCCTGCGCCTGGTCGGCGTCATCGGCAAACTCTACGTCGTGCTCGAATCCGACCGCGGCCTCGTGCTGCTCGACCAGCACGCCGCGCACGAACGCATTCTGTTCGAGCAAATGCTCAGCCGCCTCGAACAAGGCGGCGCCCCCTCCCAGCGCCTGCTCCTCCCCGAGACCGTCGAGTTGCCCCCGCGCGACGCGCAATTCCTCCGCGAACAAATCGAGAGCCTCACCCGCCTCGGCGTCGGCGTGAGCGAGTTCGGCGAACGCACCTTTCTCGTCGATGCCCTGCCGCCCTTCGTCCGCGTGTCCGACCCGCGCCGTTTCGTGCTCGAACTCGTCGATGAACTCAAGGCCGTCGGCCAGACCATCAACGTCCTCCGCCTCGGCGAACACGTCGTCGCCAAAACCGTCTGCCGCCACGCCGTGAAAGCCAACGACCCCCTCGCCGGCCCCGAACTCGAGAACCTCGTGAACGACCTCCGCCGCTGCACCATGCCCTACACCTGCCCCCACGGCCGCCCGACCATGATCGAAATGAACTTCCGCGAACTGGAGAAAAAGTTCGGGCGTTCGCAGTGAGACCGGCGGGGAGTGACCAGGTGTTTGTCGCCCGAAAAGGCGCGGACCAATCCTCGAAATCTCCGGAGGTTCCTTCGGGCTGGCGATCGGGCATCCGATCACTACTGGGACAGAGCGACACGGCTGCCGGTGGCGGCGGTTTTTTCCAGCAGGATGGCGTGCTCGATCTTTCCTTCAAAGGCGTCGTCGTGGGAGACGAGGAGGAGTTGGTCTAGTTCGGCGGCGGCCTGGGCCTGGATGATGGCGTCGGCGAGTTTGGGGCGGCTGTGGGCGTCCACGCCGTAGGTGGGTTCGTCGAAAATGCAGAATCGCAGTCCGCTGAATTCCCGGACCATCGCCAAGGTGAGGGCGAGAGCGAGCTTGGTCTGTTCGCCGCCGGAGAGCATCGCAAAGCGGCGATCGCCGGGAATGATGCGCAGGCTGTAACTCTCGGCCAGCCATTTCAACTCCACCGGGTCGGGATTGATCTGGTTGAAGATGGCCTGGGCTGCGGTCGCAATGCGGTTGCATAGGTGCTGGGCGACTGCGGGCGCGGCCTCGCGCAGGGTTTTGCGCGCGAGTTCGGTGAGAGCAATGGCCGCCTGACATCGGGCAATTTCCTGTCTGATCAAGTCCCGGTCACGGACGGCCGTTTCCCATTCGCGGAACCGGCCCTCCTGCCGGGCCAGTTCGCCTCTGGCATGGCTCAAGTCGGCCGCTGCGGTCTTGGCTTCGCCGAGCCGGCGCTCGTAGTCCGCGTGGGCCAGTTGCAGTTTCTCGGGATCGTAGGATTCCTGCGCCCGTTGCAAAGTGGCCTCGCATAGGGAGAGTGCTTCGGTAGCCAGCCTCTCACTCGATTGCGCCGTCAGCAGACTCTCCCGGCGCGGCCCCAGGTCATCCGCGAGTGTCTTGAACTTGAGGTAATCCTCGTGGGCACGCTGGTTGGCGGTCCGGATGTTGGTCTTAGTCTCTATCTCGCCATCAAGGCCGGCGTAGGGTTGCAACTGTCCGTCGAATTCGACGATGACTTTCTGGAAAGCGGCAGCCTGGTGATCGTAGGTTCCAGCTTCTAGTTTCTTTGTCTCGGCGTCCTTGCCCAGTTGGGAGAGTTCCTTCTCACCGTTGGTTAATTGGCTTGTGAGGCTCTTCAGGCTTTCTTCCTTCCGGGTGCGTTCGGTCCTTACTCTCTCCACTTCGTTCAAGTTTTCCCTGATCGTGGGCTGAACTTTCATCCACCAGCCGCTGATTTCGGTGGCGAGCGCCGCGGCGGCCGGTTGCAGCTTTCCGACCTGAGTGGGAGCAAGGTCAGCCTTTGGCAGGTTTATTCCTGGTGGGATGGGGACGATGTCGTTCTGCCACGCCTGCAGTCGTTTGACCGCCGCCATCGCCTCAGCCGGAACCATGGTGACGAACTCCGCGGCGTAGTCGGCGATGGCCCGGCTGAGTTGCTCGTGCTTGGCGCCAAGTTGGTTTTCGGCGGTGACGAGTGGCGTCAGGGCTTTCTGCGCCAGCCCGTGCAACCCTTGAGTTTCCTGACAGAGCTTCTCCAGTCTGCCCACTTCCGATTCGAGCCCGGTCAGATCCGTCTGAACCTTGGCGGGGTCGAATTGGCGGCAGGTTTCCTTGAGAAACGGGCAGAGGCCGCCGCCGATCTGTCGCAATTGTTCAGCGAGCGTCGTTTTGCGTTCGCGTGCCTGCGCGAGCGATTCCTTCGCTGCGGTCGCAGCCTCGCTGGCACTCTTCTCGGCCTGTCGAGCGGCGGCGATTCTAGCGGGATCCCACGCGGATAACTCCGAGTCCAACCTAGCCACGGTGGCCGCAGCGCTCCCCAGCCTGGTGATAAGACGCGGCAGGCTCTGAACCCAGGCGTTGACCAACCCCAGATCGTCGGTGGCCACTTTGGCCGCCTGCTGAGCACGCGCAAACCCATCCTTGGTTGAATCCAGCTCGGTTTGGAGAACCGCGATGGTGTCAGCGAGAGCCTTGTGTTGCGCCACCTTCTGCGCTTGCTGACCGACGAGCAGGGCTTGTTGCTCGCGCGCGGCCGTCGCCCGGCCTTCATTCGTCTTGCGATCAGTCTCGGCGAAGCTGCGTCTCTTTTGCAGGGCGTCGCGGGTTCGGCGCCTGGTATCAAGTTCCTTGAGCGCCTTATCCGCGCTCTCGTACGCTGCGTGCCTGGGTTGGAACTCCGCGACAGTGCCGGCGGCGGTTTCCGCCTCGCTGACTCGATTCTCTGCTTCCCGCCTCCGCTCCTTGGCAGTCCGGGCACTGAGACTGGACAACTCCCACGCTGCCTTGGCCTCGGTGGCCGCCCTCGCGAATTGGTCGTGTTTCAGCTTCTCCTGGAGGGCGGCTTCGCGAGCTTTGTTGGCATCGCTGGTCACTGCCGTCAGGTCATCGATGGCCTTGCGCGCCGCGGGCAGTTTCTCCTGACTGTCGGCACGGTCTCGGATCCGCTCGCTCACCGCGGATTCTTTACGCTGATATTCCCCCTGTTCCCTCTCGAAAGACGCCACCACCGGTCGGAGTCGGTCGTAACACTGACGGAACACTTCCACGTCCAGCAACGGCTCGAAGAAGCGCTTGGCGTCCGAGGGTTTGGAATCGAAGGGCCAGGTCAGTCGGCCTTGTTTGACTCCGATCAGCTTGGAGAACATCTCCGTAAGCCGGTCCCGGGAGGGGAGGCCGAGCAGGCGGCAAAGATAGGCCAGAACTTCTCTGTCACCCTCGGCACAGATGCTGCCGTCGCTCGTCTGGACGACTTTCGGACTACGCTTGCTCTGCTGACCCAGGCCGCGTTCGATGCGATAAGTCCCACCTTGGAAACTAAAAGTGACATCTATCTCTCCCGCCCCAGCATCGTGCCGGAGAAAATAAGTGTCCGTCCGGAAATTCTCCTCGAACACCGGCTCTGCCAAGAAGAGCGCGTAGCCGAGTGATTCGATGAGTGTGGTTTTTCCGTGGCCGTTCAGGCCTGCGATGCGATTCACACCCGGTTGGAAGGAAACCGTGACACCATTGCCGTCCGGGCCTTCGCCGAAGGACTTGATGTTTTTCAGACGAATAGACTGGATGATCATGGCTGTGACTCCGGTAGATTGGTTTCCACAGTGAGAGAGGGTGGGGCGGGCGCCGGCGCAGATTTGTCGGCACCTATTAAGCGCACCAAGGGATTACTCGCTATCTGCCCGGTTATCTCTTCCGCGGAGCGCTCCGTTCGTACCGCTTCCTTCAGTTCGTAAAAGAGTTGCGCGAACTCTTCTCGCTGATCCTCCAACCCCCACAGCGGATGTGTCTCCACCAGGTCACGAATGGCTTTTCGTTCCAGCTCATCGCGGGGCATTTCGGCGGGACCATTGGCACCGGGTCCCATGCCCCCGGCACCTACGTTCAAGCGGGTGGTATCCACGGCGACGGCAAAGACCTGAGCTGCGGTGGTAATCTCCGCCGCAAGAGTATTCTGGTCGATGGCGATGCGATTTAAGAGGAGTCTGCCAGTCAGCCAGAGGTCGATGACTGCCTCTGGCTTGGGATTAACCTCGGCGATGGCCTTGAGGGCGGCGGTGACCAGGGCCTCAGCGCCGTTCCGGGTTTTGGTCCCGAACGGGGTGCAATCCAGTTCGATGCGATGCACCGGGCGGCGGGGATTGGTGCGCACTGTCAGGCTGACTGGTTTGGCGCGCTGAGTTGGATCAAGCTCAACCACTGCGTAACCCCGAGGAACGATGGCTCCGGTTTTGTCGCGGTCAGCGCCCGCTTCACGAAGTTCGCAGTTCTCGGGAGAGCCTGGGTTGCACGCCCAGTCACCATGAATCATGGGTTTGTGGATGTGACCTAGTGCGAGGTAACACACCTTATCCTTGATCAGCGCTAAGTCTTCTTTGCCGAAGCCGCCACCTTCACCCACGAAGTATTCGGGGCCGGCGTGTAAGAGGAGCACATGGGTTAGTCCCCCATCCAATTGAGAAACAATCTGACGGGTCTTGTGAGGCGTGGCGGCTCCGAGATAGCCGGCACCGGTGAAGCGCACGCCGCCAATGTCGATCCAGGCACCGGAGCGCTGTTCAGGGTTCCAGCCTGCAATCTCCACGCCTTCGGCATGGAAGCGCGGGCGCAACAAGATCAGGAGGTCGTCCTCGGCGAGAAATCTCACCCAGCTTGCCACCTCGGTGTTCACGAACTGTCGGTCGTGATTGCCTTCAATAGCCACGACGGGTATGCCGGCGCTCTTCAGCAGGCGTAGCACGCTCTGGGCTTGGCGGAGGTGCGGTGGCTCGACTTGCGGGCGATCAAACAGGTCGCCGGCGAGCAGGAAAACATCGGCGCGGTCGCGCACGGCTTCCTCGGCGACAAAGCGAAAAGCGGCGGCAAGGTCGTCGTCGGGCAGCCGCCCGTCCAGTCGGCGGCGGCCCAGATGAATGTCGGCCGCGTGGTAAATCTTCATGGTTTGGCGTGGGCGAGATTTCTAGCGGTTCCTATTTGGCTGGAACGCGAAATGAGACCGCAGAGAGACGATGAACACGGAGTGGCGGGGCCGCAACCGACGCGGAGCACATCGGGCGGCAAGGGTGGATGGAAAACTCTGACAGCCTCCGCAGTGAGTACGGGGTGCATGTGCCTCCGCCCTTTCCCGCTCTGCGTTCCTTCCGATCTCTGCGGTGTCGTCAGGAAACGCTCCGATCGTGGGTGCGCGGAGTGGAACACCGCAGAGACTGGAAAGAACGCAGAGCGGGAAGGAGGAGAGGAGCACCCGAAAACTCCAGTAGTCAGGGACCGGGGTACGGTCTCCGGGCGTGGCGGGACAGGGGTGATCTGGATGGCGGCGCGGGACGGAGCCGCTGCGAGGAGGGCCGAATTTGGCAGGAGAATTTTGGGCAGGGTAATGGGAAGGGGAGGGGAGGAATTGACAACGTTCCGGGCCGGCGGTCTGTGGCACGGTAGAATCTTCGCGAGGCGGGCCGCATTGGTTGCGGCTCCGCAGCGCTGTGTTCATCGTATCTCCGTGGTTCATCTGAGGTGGCTCGACTGATTAGTTAAAGATTGGGAATAGCTTGGAATATATCGGCGCAAGGAACTAGGGCCAGCTATGAGTCGTCGCGGCGAAATCTCTCGAGGGTCATTCGGTGCAGGGACACGAGCGCGTTCCGGGTTAGGGTCGAACTGACATAGCCCCCAGCCATCGCATAAGCGACGGGGATTCGCCGCTCCCGGCACCATTGAAAGACCATCTCTTCGCGTAGAGTAATCAGGAAGTCATCCAGGCCGCTGAGTCCACCGATCTGGCAGTCTTGATGCACATCCATTCCGGCGTTGTAGAGACACAGGGCAAACTCCGGCCACTCGGCCTCGGCCCGTTGGAGGCAGCGGCTAACCGTTTTGAGATACTTCGGAGCGTCGGTGACTATTTCCTTAACGCATCGCTTGCCCGGCTGGTAGTCGTCGTAGGGCGAGACACTCACATCCAGTTGCCAGAGTCGTGGATGATTCTGGATCAGGGAATGGGTGCCGCCGCCGCAGTGGGCGTCCAGGTCGAGAATAAGGATGTGACCCTTGGTGACATCGGCCAGCGTATGCGCGGCGATGGCCAGTCCGTTGAGGGTGCAAAATCCGGCGCCGCGGTCTCGCTTCGCATGGTGCAGGCCACTCGCCAGTGTCCCACTCACCCCTTTGCGCAAGGCCGTCTTGCCCGCGGCCAACACGCCGCCGCAGACATGCAGTGCCATGGTGAGAGTTCCCGAGTCCCATGCCAGCGTGGAAGAAGTGGCCGTGGCGTGTGGCTCGCCCGTGCGGAGGGCGGCGAGATAGGCTGGCGCATGGACGCGCAGCACCTGGGCTTCGGTGACCGGGACTGGGCCCTCGAGGCGGACATTGGAGATGGGATGCTTGGCGAGGGAATCGGCAATCCATCCAGCCTTGCGCGTCGTATCAAAACCTTCCTTGGCGAGAACAAACTGATCGCTGTAGTAGAGGGTGGTGAAAGGCACTGGCGAGGTTGTAGCAGGGGCGAGAGACCTCTGTCAAATCGGCGGGCGTTCGGGCGATGTTACTTGTAGGTTAAGCCGAGATTGAGTTGTTGCTGGCAGGTATAGTTGGGGAGCCGCCGCGAACACAGCGACGGTGAAGAGATGAAAACCAGCCGTTTTGACGGAAGTCGCTTCAGTCTTTCCCAAGCAGTCCGTGACGCTCGCACGAGCACTTACCTGTTGATCGAGCAGCCAGCGGACGCGCGCCGCTGATCGGCACCCGAAGGTTACTTTTTCGCCGCCCGCCGTTTGCCGGTCTTGGCCACGGCGCGCTTGGGCTTCGGCGGGGACATGGGCAGCCCAAACTTGAGCCGGCTGCCGATCATGGGCGGGTGGAGGGCCTCCACTTCCCACATTTCACGGAGCCAGTCTGAGATATGGGTCTGGACCAACGGTTCAAAGACAACGGGTTTTTTCATGGCTTGGAGTTGGGTAGGAGTTGAGACCGAAGTGGGAGTTGATTACGGAGAGTAGCAAGGGCTTCGGAGCCAAAGAAAAAGTGATCCAAGACCGGGGTGCCGCCAAGGAGCTTCTGGTAGAAGGTGCAGGACGTTTCCGTCGCCTCGCCCCAGACCAATCGGCAGTCGAGCTTCTCGGCCACCACGGCGATGCCGATGAACAGTCCCAAGCCCATCCCTTTGTAGCCGCCCACCGGATCGTTCAGGGCCGGATGCACCGTGAGAAAGTCGAGCACCAGATGATTACACCAAGTCCGCCGGCACCAGGCGACGCCAAGAGTCGATGACACGGCCGCGCCGATGGCCTTGGCAATGATGATGAAGCCGACTTCGGATTTCGAGTTGGTCCCAACCTTCTGCAGCAACTCTGCCATGCTGGTCGCCGCCTCATTGCGTCGCAGATAGTAGCGCCAACGCTTGCCCGCCAGCTTGGCCAGCTCGATTGACTCCTTCGCCAATTCGGGCCGGGAGTGTTTTCGTGGCGCCTTCCATTGCTTCATTTCCGAATCGTCACCCACCCGCGCAAACTCGAGCCGGACCGGCTGAGGGCCGGACGGAGTCTGAATGTTGAGCGTGGCTATCATTGTGCGCATCGTAGTCGGCAGGATCGTTTTGCCAAG
>BJHT01000050.1:825-22159 GCA_014193395.1 Verrucomicrobiota bacterium | reverse complement strand
TTATCGGTGCGCGTTGGATCAGTCCGTAGGGATGATACCAAGTCGCCGAGCACTTCGTATCTGTTTAGGGCCAACGGCGCGGACTTATACCAACCTGGGGCAGCGCCCCAAGATGCGACCCAGTCACCATTTTGAGCGCTGAAAGCGCGGTCCATCGCGGGGAGGCATCATCCTTCATCGGAAAGATAGAGCGGGCTTTCAGCCCTGAATTCATTGGCTGGCATCTGACCTGGGGCGTTGCCCCAGGCTGGTATGAGCCGCGCCTTTGGCGCTAAACACATACGGGTTGGGGAGGGGAGGCGCTCCGCCACGGCGAGACTGTCGGCAAGAGTGGGGCACCCCTCTCCCCGACTCTCGCCCCGTTCGTGCCTCACGGGGCGAGGGAGACGGACGCGCTTCTCGTTCTGGCGGCTTCGGCACTAACTGTCGCAACGATTGATATGGGGCCTAGCGCGAGGGGACATAGCGTTCGTAGCGATAGGTCACGGCCTTGGTTTCGCCGGGTTGGAGCTTGAGTTGCCATTGCACGGTGCCGGCGCGTTCGAGGAGTTGGAGTTTGGTAGTTTTCAGACTAACTATCCCGTCGTGCGAGGCTGAGATAGGTTTGCCGGCGACGGGGGCGGTGACGATGACAATGATGGGAGTTTTCTCGAAGTTACGCATCTTGAGTTCGCCCTCGAGGGTTACGAGGTCCACGAAGAATTGATGGGATGGCTCGTGGGCTTTGAGTTTGCGGTCCACTTCGGATTCTTTTTGTTCCTGGGCGACATTGATGGCGGTGGTGACGGGGAGTTCGCCCTGGCCTTCCTTGGGAACGTATTTCAAAAGGTCTTCGCTCAGCGGACTGCCCTGACTGACGGCCAGACACGGGCCGGTAGTCCAGGCGGTGTCAGTCTGATTGTGCAGGACAAGGAAATGCTGGAGCGGTTCGGGGGCGGGCCAGCGGTAGAGGTGGGAGTATTTAATCTTCTTCACGAACAGAGTGACAATGGCTTTCTCGCCGCGGCGCACGGTGAGGTCTTTCTTGGCATAGACGGTGAAGTCCGCGCCGCCGGCTCCTTCCATCTGGGGCAGGTTGCCGAGCACGTCGCGCACGTCGCGGCCGGCCCCGCCGACGGGGCGGTCCACCACGCCCACGGTGGTGTCGGTGGCGAGGGCGGCGCGGTTCATCATCTGGGTCATGACTTCCCGCGGTGCGACGGCGGTGCCGATGGTACGGATGGCTTGGCCGACGGCCACCGGGGCGAGGTAGTCGGTGTGTAGGAAATGCGGAACGCCTACCACGAAGTTCACATCACAATGAATAAGGTCTTCTGCCTCGTTGATCAGGGTGCCGCGCAGGGTGAGTTCGGCGTTGGTGTCATCGAGCACTTTGAGGGTGTATTCGGGAATCCAAGTCACCCCTTTGCGCAAGTAGGCCATGCCGAGGGTGGTCTTGGCGGGCGCTTGGGGACCGTTCCCGGCCACGTGGACGCGCACGGGACGCTCGAGGACCTGCATTTTCTTGATCCCTTCCAACGGCACGGCGTAGCTCTGTCCGTCGCTCTCCAGCACGACATACTCAGGACCTACGGAGACTAACTTGCCGGCGGCGGTGCGTTCGGTGTCTTTGTGGGTGTAGGTCAACTGAAGTTTTAGAAAGCGGCTGAGTTCCAGGCGGGAGCGTTTGCTGGCGGGGTCTTTGGGCGCATCGGTGCCGTCGAACTCGACGATCTCGCCGGGGCCGGAGCCGATGACATCGACGATTTCGTCTTTGTCGTGGGAATAGATGGCGAGGGTCCCGAAGTGGGCGGGCGGCACCTCGCCGGCCACGCACCAGCCGTCACGGAGAGTGACCGGACCTTCGCGCAGGAAGAAGCCGAGTCCATTTTTGAAGACCGCCATGCTGGTCACTCTGGGTTTCCAGAGATGGGGGTTCTCGGGGTCGGAGGAGGCGGCCGGGTTGGCGTCGGCGGCCGGGAGGATGGTGCCGACCAGGACGGTGAGGGCGAGGCTGATGCAGGTGGTGAGGAAGTGAATTCGGAGCAGGCGAGTTTTCATGGACGTGAGGTTAGCCGAAACGGGGCGGGTGGAAATAAAGAGATTGTAAAAAGTATGTAAAACCGGGGGCGGGCGGGGAGGGGAGGTGAACCATGAAAGACACTAAAGACACGAAAATTAGGGGAGGGAAGCGAGGGGGCAGCGGCTGTGACTGGGTTATTAGTTTTGGGAGATTTCGTCGCGGGTGGCGGGTGCGGCACGGGACGGGGTCGGGAACCACTGACCGGCACTAACTGGCACTAATGGGAACTAATTTTAGTGGCATCTTGGGAGCGATTTTGCGGGATGCTTGCAGTTAGTGCCAGTGAGTGCATGGCAGTGGTGCGTGCTGGCTCTCGGCCTGACAATTATCGTATTCAGGTTCGTCTGGCGGCGCGCGTGGGGCGGTGGGGTGGACGAAGCTAGTTCGCGGTGCGCGGGGGAAGGGCTTCGGCAAGGCGCGGAGAGTGACAAAGGTAACGGCGAAAGGAGTCTCTCCGGTCGCGGCGGACGAGGCCTCCGAATTGGTGCGCAACGAACGGGACGCCGAATCTCGCTCGGCCGGTGGG
The DNA here is from genome assembly GCA_014193395.1 of Verrucomicrobiota bacterium. Lineage (GTDB taxonomy): Bacteria > Verrucomicrobiota > Verrucomicrobiia > Limisphaerales > BJHT01 > BJHT01. The sequence goes on along the minus strand of BJHT01000050.1, from coordinate 19,571 downwards.
CAAACCCGTCCTCTCTGCTCACGATTTGAACCGCCTCGCGTTCTGGCGGTGCGGCATCCCGGTCATGGGCCGCGGTCCTCTCGCTGGCGAACGGCCGGATCGCTTGGGACTGCCCGATCGCATGGGCTGCGGCTGCGGGCTGAGGGCCGGAGCAGCGGGATGGGTTACTCCGGGGCTGTTTTGGCGCACGGCCCGGACGAGGGCCGAGCTTGGGGGGCGGAATTGACCAACCGTTGGCGGTCGCTGGCCGGCGCTGATGGGCTTTCGACCTGGTCAGATTGGCCGCACCGCCGCCGCCGTTTTCGGGCAGTTTTCGTTTGACACTTTGTGGGGCCAAGGTTGTCATGCGCCGCACTTCCGCAGCCGGGTTTTCGCTTTGAAAATTTTTCGCAGGCGGAGCGGGAAGATTTGGCCGGTCATCTGAATTTTGTGAGCAACCGAAAATTTAACATCGCCATCGTCGGCCTCGGCTTTGGCGCAGAATTCATCCCTCTCTGGCAGAAGCATCCCCACACCTATTGCTACGCCATCTGCCAGCGCAACGAGGACAAGCTCAAGAGCGTCGGTGATTATTTTGGAGTCGAGAAACGCTACACCGACTATGCGGAATTGCTCAAAGATCCCGCGGTGGATGCGGTTCATATTAATTCCCCAATTCCCGATCATGCCTGGATGTCCATCGCCGCGCTGAAGGCCGGCAAGCATGTCGCCTGCACGGTGCCGATGGCCACCAGCCTCGCGGATTGCAAGAAGATCGTGGAGCTCGTGGAGAAGACCGGGCTGACCTACATGATGATGGAGACGGTCGTTTACGCCCGCGAGTATCTCTTCATGAAGGAGCTGCTCGACAAAGGCGAACTCGGCAAACTCCAGTTCGTCGAGGCGACGCACCAGCAGGACATGGATGGCTGGCCGAATTACTGGCCCGGCCTGCCGCCGATGTGGTACGCGACGCACTGCGTCGGCCCGGTGGCGGGATTGATCGGCCAGCCTGCCGAATATGTGAGTTGCTTCGGCTCGGGCACGGTGCGGCCGGAACTCATCAAATGCTACGGCTCGCCCTTCGCGGTCGAGACGGCGCACATCAAGTTTGCCGGCACGGATGTCAACGCCCGGATCATCCGTTCGCTCTTCGATCTGGCGCGGCAATACCGCGAGAGCATCAATGTTTACGGCACCAAGAAGAGCGTCGAGTGGCCGCTGGTCGAGCACGACCCGCTGATCCTGCACACCGCGAAGCTGCCGGAACCGAAAATTCCCAAGCCGGTGAAGTGCCCCGACTTCGCCAAGCGCCTGCCCAAGGGCATCGCGAAATACACGACCCAGGGGGTGTATGACGCGAGCAAGAAGACGCACCTGAGCTTCACGCAAGGCAGCGGGCACGGCGGGAGTCATCCGCACCTGGCGCATGAATTTGCGATGGCACTGGTCGAGAAACGCGCGCCCTTCCCGAACGCGAAACAGTCCGCCAACTGGACCGGCACCGGCCTGTGCGCGCACGAATCCGCGCTCAAGGGCGGGGCGATTGTGAAATTGCCGGCGTTCACCCTGTGATCGTTTTCCCGCATGGCCACCGCGACGCTCAACGAGGCCCTGACACTCTTCGGACAATTGTCCGGGGAAGATCAGGAAATGATGCTGGAGATTGCGCGCAAGCGCCGCATCGAGGCGTGGCGGAAGGAAACGGCGGCGTATGCGAAGAAGGCGCTGCGGGACTATCGGTCCGGGAAATTGAAGGCCGAACCGGTCGAAGAGATGTTGCAGCGGCTCCATCGGCTGGCGGATCAGGAAGGATGAAAGACCCCGGATGCCGCAACTCGTCTCCACGCCCCGATTCGATCGGGCTTATGCGCGCCACGTCAAACGAGATACCGCTCGCCGGGACTGTGTCGATGAAACCTTGGCCCGCCTGGCGGTCAATCCGCTCGACCCGCGCTTGAAAACGCACCCCCTCAGCGGCGCATTGGCCGGGCACTTCGCGTGCAGTTGCGGATACGATTGCCGCGTGCTCTTTCAGTGGCATCGCGAGGCCGGTCGCGAGGCGATTATTCTGATCACCGTCGGCACCCACGACAGCATTTACTGAACCTTTTCCCTTGTAGCACCCAAACCAAAACAGCAAACAAACTATGAGCAACGACACATCCACCAACGGCGGGCCGATTGCGGCCAATGCCAATCGACTCCTCTGGGCCGGCTTCATGGCGATTCTCGCCGCCGGCGTCGGCTTCGCCATTCGTGGCGGCATCTTCGACAACTGGGGCAAGGAATTCGGCTTCACCGGCGCGCAGCTCGGGGCCATCGGCGGCGGCGGTTTCTCCGGGTTCTGCTTCGGCATCATCATCGGCGGCGTGATCGTGGACAAGATCGGCTACGGCAAGCTGGTCGGCGTCGCGCTGGCCTGTCACATCCTCTCGGCGGTGGTCACCTTTGCGGCCAGCACGCCGGAGAACGCCTACAACTTCCTGTTCTGGGGCATGTTCATCTTCGCCTTCGCCAACGGCACCCTCGAGGCGGTGGCCAATCCGCTCGTCGCCACGCTGTTTCCGAAAAACCGCACGCACTACTTGAACATCCTCCACGCCAGCTGGCCCGCCGGCATGGTGCTCGGCTCGGTTGCCGGCTGGGTGCTGGACGACAAGATGGAAGTTCATTGGAAAATCCAGTTGGCGCTCTACCTCATCCCGACCGCGCTCTACGCGATCATGTTCTTCGGCCAGACGTTCCCGAAATCCGAAGCCGCCGCCAAGGGCGCGAGCTTCGTCGAAATGTTCAAGGACGTCGGCATCATCGGCTCGATCATCGTGTGCTCGCTGCTGGCGTTGTTCCTCGGTGATATCGCGAAGCCGTTCGCGCCCGAGCAGGCCAAGAACATCGGCTACGCGCTGGGCGGCATCTTCCTGGTGGTGGTGGCGGTGGTCACCAAATTCTCGATCGGGTCGTTCGTCCTGTTCACCCTGTTCATCGCCCACGGTCTGGTGGGCGCGGTCGAGCTGGGCACGGACGGCTGGATTCAAAACATCACCGGCAACCTCTTCACCTCCGAGCAGGGCAAGTATCTGTTCATCTGGACCTCCGCCATCATGTTCGGCCTGCGCTTCTGCGCGCATTGGATCGAGCGGACGCTCAAGCTCTCGCCGGTCGGTCTGCTGTTCACCTGCTCGGTCATCGCGTGCATTGGTCTGAACCTCGCCAGCGGCATGGAGACTTTCGGCATGGCGCTCGTGGCGCTCGGCATCTACGCGGTCGGCAAGACCTTCTTCTGGCCCACGATGCTCGCGGTGGTCGGGGACCGTTTCCCGCAGACCGGCGCGGTCGCGATGTCGATCATGGGTGGCATCGGGATGCTTTCCGCCGGTCTCATCGGCGGCCCGGGCTTGGGCTACTGCAAAGATCGTTTCGCCGGCGAGGAACTGAAAACAGCCGATGCCGCCGTGTTCGAAAAGTACAAAGCCGAAAAGCCCTCGCAATTCCTCAATTTGGATTTCACCTCGGCGGTGGGTCTGGATGGGAAGAAACTCGGCGAAGCCCGCGACGCCAAGACCCGCACCAAGGAGCAGGAACTGGTGGTCCAGTCCGACCGCAAAGGCGACCGCCGCACGCTCAAAGCTGACGCGTGGATTCCCGGCACGATGGCGATCATCTATCTCCTGCTGTTCCTCTACTTCAAGACCATTGGCGGCTACAAGCCGGTGCATCTGGCCGAGGAACTGACCGGCGGCACCACCGGGCCGATGGAAGCCTGAGACACTTCCTGGCATTCAACGCCGGATACTTCGCGGGGACAGGGTTCACACCTTGTCCCCGTTTTATTTTTCCGAAACGCGCCGACGCAGCGGGAGGCGGAACGGGGAATGCGGAGGAGAAATCCGAAGAAGCTGCGAGCCGATGGTGGTCCCAACTGGATTTGAACCAGTGACCAAGCGATTATGAGTCGCCTGCTCTAACCGCTGAGCTATGGGACCAGCACACTGAACTTAGGGCACTCAAGACTCACGCCGGGTTCCGCGGCCGAAGGTTTCAGACCTAGCTTCGCTACTCTGTCCCTGACTGAAACAAACAGCAGAGCTGAATCGGTGACCACCAGCATTCGGAGCTTGGTGCGCCAAGTGTCATCTGGGAGCCACTATGCGCGCATCCGGGCGGGCGGCAAGCTCGTATCACGGACCCTTCAAACCGGACGGCACCTTCCGAAGTTGGCGGTGGAATCAGAGCATGGCTGGAGATCGGATTCTCCGCCTGCTGCGCCGCGAAGCCTCGGTGACCTTAGTCAGTCCGCCCGCCTTTCCTACGGGGATGTCCCTGACTTCGGGCGGTGTTGCTTAGGCCAAGATGGTCAACTCGCTGCGCGACTGGCCGGCACCGAGTTGCGCTACTTGATCAGTCTGGTTCCCACCTCGGGGGGACGCATTATCCCCGGTTGAATTCCAGTCCTGTCAGCGTTCCCGTGCTGGTGCCGAAGCGCTCGGTTTCGAGTCCGAGGCGTTGGAGCATGCTCACGTAGAGATTGCACAACGGCGGCGGATTTTTCGGATCGAAGTGGAGATGCTGGCCGTGTCGGAAGCCGCCGCCGGCGACGAAGACGGGCAGGTTCTGCGTGGAATGGCTGCTGCCGTCGCCGAGGTTGCTGCCAAGGAAGACGGTCGTGCGGTCGAGCAGGTTGGCTCCGTCCTCCTGCGATTGCTTAAGCTTGGCCAGCAGGTCGCGCACGGTTTTCATCGTCTCCACCTCAACGATCTTGAGTTGCTCCAGCTTGCCCGGATCCTTGCCGTGATGGGAAAGGTCGTGATGCCCAAGAGTGACTCCCTTGATCGGCGGAGCGTAGGTCGAGCCGGCGAGCATGATGGTGATGAGCCGGGTAGAGTCGGTCTGCAGTGCGAGATGAGTAAGATCAAATAGCAGCCGCGTGCGGCCGATAAGATCGGCGGCATTGGGAATATCCTTGGGCGGCTCGACATTAACCTTCGGCTTCGGTGTCTTGGCCCAGCTTTCATCGGTGACCATTCTCTGTTCCAGTTCGCGGACACTGGTGAGACACTCGTCGAGCTTTTCTCGATCTTCGCTCCCGAGGCCGGAACGCAGCGACTTAGCCTGCTCACGGACATCATCAAGGATGCTCCGGCCGTCGGCGAGGCGACGCATCTGGCCCTGGACCTCGTCGGCGCGGCCCTCGAGAAACAGCCGGGCGAAAACCCTCGAAGGGGTGTTGTCCACCGGAATGAGCGCACCGGTCCGCGTCCAGGATAGGCCGCCCGAACCTTCGCCCGACAATGCCAGACTGGGAAACCGGGTCTGACTCCCGATCTGGTCGGCGGCGAACTGATCTAGTGAGATGGAGTTACGAAACCCAGGCCGGCCCGCACCCGGGACGCCGGTGAGGAAACTGGCCGAGGCCTGGTGCGCGAAGCCCGAACTCATGCCTGCGTGGGCCAAACCAGAGATGACCGTGAATTCATCGCGGAATTCCTTGAGTATCTCCAGGTAGGGCGAGAGTGCGTAGTCTTTGCCAGCGTTGGCCGGGAAGAAACTGTCCGGATGCAATCCCAGCGGCGCACAGATACAGATGATGCGACGCGGCGGCTGTTTGGCATTGGTTGTCGGGCGATTTGGCCCCGGCTCGGCGGCGAACGCCTCAAGCCACGGAAGCGCGAGTGAGATGCCGGCGGCGCGGACAAAGGTGCGGCGTGGAAATAGTCATGGTAGGCCTCCAGTATTTTCCGAGATTACTTACTTTGAAACGTCGTGCTTTGCACAATCTGGTGAATCAACGACTTGAATCCGTATTTTCGCTCGCGGATGCGGCTGACTATGGTCTCGATTTCCGGCTGGTCCGCCGTTGTGGGTGTAGCACCGGTGGAATAGGCGAGCAGCTTCTCGGTCAGGGAGCGGGTTAGTTGATCTTTGTCCGCCAGCAATAGTTTCTTGTAGTCGTCGATGTTTTGGAAACGCCGTCCGTCGGGGAGTACGTCGCCGGGTTCCACAGCCGGGCCGGGCCGAACTCGGCGACCGTTGGCATCCTTTTCGCCGTTGTTAGCGAGGCTGCGGTATTTCTCGCGCCACCCGCCGATGACATCGAAGCTCTCAAGCGCAAATCCCGGTGGATCAATCTTGCTATGACAGCTCGCGCATGAAGCGACCTGGCGATGCTTCTCCAGTTGCGCCCGGATGGTGGTGGCACCGCGGATGTCAGGCTCGATGGCTCCCACGTCCGCCGGCGGTTTGGGCGGCGGCATTCCCAGGATGCGCTCGAGCACCCAGGCCCCGCGCAGGACCGGCGAGGTGGTCGTTCCATTGGCGGTAACTTTCAGCACACTGGCCATGGTCAGCACACCGCCGCGATGACTCATCGGCGGTAGTGTCACTTTGCGCATCTCCGTGCCCTCAATTCCGGAAATGCCGTAGTGCTTGGCGAGGCGCGCGTTGACGAAGGTGAAATCCGACGCGACGAAGTTGGCTACACTCAGATCGTTCTTCAGCACTTCGTCGAAGAAAAGCTTCGTCTCCTTGAGGCTTGCCGTTTTGAGGATGTCATCATACTCCGGGTAGAGAGTGCGGTCGGGCATCGTGGCGTCGATGGCGCGCAGACTCAGCCATTGGCCGGTGAAGTTTTCAGTGAAAGCCCGCGCCTTGGGATCGGCCAGCATCCGCTCGACTTGTTCGTGAAGCACAGCCGGGTCGCGCAGCTTGTGTGCGGCGGCGAGTTGAAAGAGCGGCTCGTCCGGCATCGAACTCCACAAGAAATAAGAAAGCCGGCTGGCCAGTGCGTAGTCATCGAGCACGGGAGCTTTTTGCGTGGCTGGCGCACTGCTGGCAGTGGCTGGCTTCTCGCGCAGGAAAAGAAAGCTGGGTGACACCAGCACGGCGCGGAGGCCCACCCGCATGGCCTGTTCAAACGAGTAGTTCTGTTCCAGCTTGGTTTTGACACGGGCTAGGAACGGACGGATGTCCTCGTCTGTGACCGCGCGTCGGAATGCCCTGCGGGCGAAGTCGCGGAGAAGGAGCCCGGCATCGGCAATCGGTGCCGCCGATTGAACTTCAAAGCGCTCTGGCGCGACGCGCATCAGAGGCAGATCGCCGAAGAGGGCCTTGTGACTCGGCGGTGGCCACGACGCGAGCAGGGGACCTTCGATGTCCACCCATTGGATCACCAGCCCCGGCCCCTTGTATTTATCGGCTCCGGTTTTCTCCACGGCTGGCGGCAGCGCGGGCAGCCCCTCGGCGATAATACGGATGCGGTTCTCGGGCTCGAGCTGTTCGGTGAATTCGATGACTGTGGGCTTGTCCGCCGGCACGGCGAAGTAGTCGATGAGCCTTTCCTCAGTGACCTCTTTGAGCGTGCCGGCGGTCACGCGAAAATTAACCGGCTTGCCTTCGCTCTGATAGCCGTAGCCGGAGATCCGAAATCTATACTTGCCGCGGACATGGCTGCGGAAATTCCACATGGTTACCCGAATATTGGCCGATTCCCATGCGGCGAAGATCGCCACGCCGTCGTCGGTGTGGCGATAGACACTGCCGGTGGGCTTGACGGATTTTTCCTGGCGGATGTCGAAGCGTTTCTTGAGGAGCCAGGGTTGGGGTTGATTGGCGATGGCTTCGTTGAGCACGCGGTCGGCGGCTTCGAGGTAACTCCGCAACAAATAGGAGGACGTATGCAGCGCCTCCGCGCTGTTGTCGAAGCCGCTCGTGGAAGTATCCGGCGGCAGCAGGTCGGTGAGGTCCACTTCCACGCCGAGGAGATCGCGCACGGTGTTCGCATACTCGGCGCGGTTCAGTCGCCGCAGAACCACCCGTCCCTCCGCGGCGCGCCAGGCCGTCTCCGCCGCCGCCGCCCTGCCATTGATCCAAGTGATCGCGGCCTGAATTTCTTGCGCGGACGGACGCGGCTTGTCCTTCGGCGGCATCTCACCTGTCTTGAGCTGCTCCAAAACGCCCAGCCACTGCTCGCGATTCCTCCGATCGGAGAAATCCTGCGAGAGGCTCTCGATTTGGAAGTCACCCTTGGGTTTGGTGCCGGAGTGACATTTTTGACAGTGCTGGGTGAAAAGTGCTCGGGTGGGGTCGTTTGAAGGCTGGGCGCTGGCGGCCGCCGCCACCTCCGCCGCCTCCAGTCTCAAGCTATCCAATGCGATGACAGCGACCAAACCAATAACCCGCTTCAGCCGACTAAGTCGGCGTTTCGAGAAGCGATGTTCCATCTGGCTCGAGCGCATAGCCCTTAAAAACCTATTTCCACCAACGACAAAGCGCGACCATCCAACTCGGCTACCGCGGCGGGCGCGTGGGGTTTCATGTGTTTGACGTTACTCTCCCGCATCGGCGTGCCAATTAGTCTTTTCGTTGAAGTCGGATCGACGTCGCCATTCAGTTTCTGGGGACCAAGATCCCATGTCATTACCACCCGGCTGAAGCCGGGTGCTAATGAGAGTCGGAACCAACGGTGACGCGCACCGCGACTGCTCCCGCGGAAATCCCCCTACTTCTTCCCATCGCCATGGACTGAGAAAGTGCGCCGGAGTCCGCGCAATGTCTTCCAGACGGGGTCAGTCTCGGCTGGGCTTCTGGGTGAGGTGCAGACAAGCAGGTAGTTCCTCCCGGTATCCGAATCGCCCCAGGCTTGTATCTCGAAGTGCAGAGTCTGAGCCTTTGCCGTGGCGAAGGGTTCCACCCAATCGAGCTTGCCGGAATACTGTGTGACTGTCTCCGGCTTGGCGACTGACTCCGGGGTTTCACTCACCGCCTTGGCCTTTTCAAGGGTGTACGTAAACTTGCTGGCATCCACTTCCACAGCCTTGCCTTTGAGCACGTTTTTCGAGAGGCCGCGGTAGTAGGTCAGGGTTTCCTTTTGGATTACTTCTTGGGTGAGTTTTTGGTCGGCGGAGACGGAGAACACGAAGGCGTAGGAGAAAAACGAATCCGACCTGGCATCGAACATGCCGGGGGCAAAACGAATGACCTCGATCCCCTTCAGATCCATATCGGGCGCGAACGACGGCGGCAACGTGATGCGCTCGCCCTTCCAGTCCGTCTTGAACACTAGTTTCTCCTCGACGATCGGCTTGGTTTCCTGCGCGAGGGAGAGAGCACTGACACCACCGAACGAGATCGCGAAGGTGAGGAGGATCAATGGAGAGTTGTTTTTCATGGGGCGAGAGTATTCGGAAGAGTTGTGATCGTAAACACCCGTTATTTGCCCACGCCGAAAAGGTGCCGGCTGCCGCGAAGGTACAGGATGCCGTCGGACAGCGCCGGCGTGGCCATCAACGATTCGCCGATGGGATTGGTGGCGAGCAGTTTCATCTCGGTGCCGGCTTGAACGACGAAGACCAACCCGTCCTCTCCGGCCAGATAGAGTTTGCCGTCAGCGGCCACCGGAGAAGCACTGAAGCCAAAGGACCGATGTGGCACGCGCTCGAGATAGTGCTCGGTGCCAGTCTGGAAATTGTAGCAGCCGAGGAGTCCGTCGTTGTTAAGGACATAAACCAGACTTCGGTAAATAAGTGGCGTGGGCATGTAACCACCGCGGCGGGTCTTGCTCCACGCCACGTACTGGTTGGTGGTCGCGTTGTCTCGCAGAGTTATGTCACCAACCGCACCCGGTCGAATGGCGAAGATGGGTCGCTCGGGCGCGCGACCGCTGGCGACTAGGATCAACCCTTCGGCATATACGGGCGTTGGTGCGGTGATTTTGGAACTGCCGCCCAGTCGCCAGAGTTCCGCACCGGTCGCCGGGTCGTAACCGCGGATGAAATTGGAACCATTGGCGATCAGTTCCGCGCGGGACTTTCCCGGATAGACAGTCGGCGTGCCCCATGACGGCAGCTCGTCACGCGGGGTCATCCAGACGGTGCGGCCGGTCTTCAAATCCGCCGCAAGAAGAAAGGAGCCTTTCTGTTGGTCACATTGAACAATGACTTTGTTATCATGGATGATCGGAGAACTGGCGGCACCCCATTCGTAACTCGGTAGGTCATAAGCGCCTACATCCATGCGCCCGAGATCTTTCTTCCAGAGCAGTTCTCCTTTTACGGTGTGGCAGAACAAGCCTTCGGAACCGAACAGCGACACTACCCGCTCGCCATCTGTGACTGGCGTCGAGTTGGCATAGGATGACTTGATGTGGCGTTTGTCCTTGGGGATGCCCTGGGTGGCAGTCTTTTCCCAGAGCAGCTTTCCACTCTTTTTGTCGAGACACAGAATGCGCCACTCATGCGGTGAGCGGTCACGGGAGGCCTCACCGGAACCGTAGAGACCCGGCTTGAACGTGGCTTCCCGCTCACTGCTCACGGCGGTGGTGACGAACAGTCGCTCGCCCCAGATCACGGGGCTGGAGTGAGCCAGTCCGGGTATTGCCACCTGGAAGCGGATTCCCTTGCCGGTCTGTCCGTCCCACTGTTCCGGTAAATCCATTCCTTCCGAAACCCCGGCGGCCCCCGGCCCACGAAACGACGGCCAGTTGCCTTGCGCTCCACCCGACGCGAGCGCTGGGAGCAGGCTCGCGAAGAGGATCAGGCTCCAGCTTATTCGGAGCGCGGCAGATAGGCTGGGGAAGAGAACTGGCGTCGGCGGAATCACCCGCGAGGAGGGGACGTGCATAAATGCGGGCGGCAATCTTATTCTAATGCGCGTTCAAGCTGAGGCTTAATCGCTGGGTCTTTTCGCCGCTGGCGGCGTTGCTCGTCAGTCACAGCTCCCGTTTGGATATGCTCGTTCCTCGCGCCTGGCCAGCCGCGCAAATCCCGGCGCGCTTAAGCCTAATCCTGAACGCGCATTAGAATTAGCGCGTGACAATGGCGAAGATATTTTTCTCCAAGCCAAGGCTGCCGGCTTTGAGGAGTTCGCCGGCGGCGGTGACTTGGAAAGCCGTAAGTGTTCCGCCGTCGAAGGCGGTTGCCAGGAGATAGTGACCATCCGGCGAGAGCGCCAATCCCCAGGGAATCTTGTCGGCCGGGGTCAGACCCAACAGCTCCAGGTCGCCGCTCTCTTTCACCCGGTAGCGGCTGATCCAATCGAAGGGGCGGGTATGGCCGCGAATGCCGGCGAAAAGGAACCGGCCGTCCGGGGTGATTACTATGTCCGAAGAACTTACTCCGTCCTTGGGCTGATTTTTGTCCACGGCGTCACAGATCTGGCGGAGCTTGAGTTGTCCCGATGGTTGCTGGTCGTAGGCCGAAACTCCCAGGTGCTGCTCATTGCTGAAGTATAAGATGGGTTTGGAAGGGTGATAGGTCATGTGGCGCGGACCGGTGCCGGCGGGCGGATTGGCATTCTTTGGATCCAGTGCGCTGAGCTGGCCCGAGGTGGCAGCAAAGCGATACTGGTAGAGGGCGTTGTTCTCCTTCACATACGAAACATAGGCGAAGTTATTGTCTGGAGAGGTGAGAATGCAGTGAGCGGTGGGCCGGCCTTCATTGAGTGCGGCCACGCGCTTGCCGGGGATTCCGTCTCCGTCCAGCGCATAGACATCGACGAAGCCCTTGCCATAGTCAGCGCTCAGTAGAAACCGGCTGCTACGGTCAAGGCTGAGGTAGGCGCTGGGATGGTTGAGAGTAACAGCCACATGCCGCAGATAGGAGCCGTCTTCCTTAAGGAAGATGACCGCACCTTTGGCTTTGCCCTCTTCGCCGGAGGGAGGTGCCACATAGAGGAGCGGCCGGGTGGGGTGGCGGGTGATGGTGGACACGGAGAAGCCCAGTTTGATCTCCTCGGTGAGTTTGAGCGCCAGGCCGTCCTTCCCGGGAGTTGCCTGCACCACCAGCAGCTTGCCGCTGATACTGGCGGGCGCGTACACATGGAAGGGTTGGGCGGCCCAGACGGGTGGAGTGTGGGCGATGAGACCAATGAGTGGGAGGAACCGAAGCAGTTTCAGGTAGTGTGGCATAGGTTGGAGGGCGCCGGGTTGTTGGGTGTGGTTACGTCAGGGAAGGAAACCGCCGCGCCGGGCGGAACGCAAGCTGTTAGGCGGGGAAAAGAGTCTCGGTGACGGGCCGCCTGAGCGCCGACTGCGGCTGCAGGCTCGGGGTGGTTTTTGCTTTTGCCGTCCCCCGGCTCAACGTGCTTTGCGGGTCACCACGAGGGAAAGGGGGAGGTGGCCGCGTATCCCTCTCTTCAAGATGTTTGCCTTTGGGAGCGTTTCACCGTGAAAAGAAGTAGGGTGGAGCCACGAAATGCGCGAGCAACTATTCAGTAAGGCCAGCAGAAGTGCGGCCGGTAGGTCCCCAAGACGTATGTCCTGCATGGGCCGACCGAACTCGCAGGATTTGTTTTGAACTCCCCAAAGGGTGAGTCGAGCCAGGCGTTCGGAGTTTTTGCAGCGGTTGCTGCGGGCGAGCCTGTCTGCGGTCGGTCAGGCGGCGACGCTGATTTGCTGGTCGGCTTCCTGAACGATCTGGGCGGGATTGCCCATCGCGGCGGCGCCGGGGGGGATGTCGCTGACGACCACGCTGGAGACGCCGATGATGGCGCCGTCGCCGAGCGTGGTGCGGCCGATGACTTTCGAGCAGTCACCGATGAATACGTCGTCGCCCAAGATGGGGCCTTGTTTGAAGCGCGGTCCCATGACGATCTGGACGTCCGCGCCGAGGTGGCAGCGCGCGCCGATGGTGACGTGCGGCGCGATGACAATCCCCCACGGGTTGGGCAGGTGCAGGCCGGGTCCGATCTCGGCGCGCTTGGAGATTTCGATGGCGAAACACTCGGACAGGAGCCAGGTGATCGGATAGGTCGGGAGCCCGTGGCGGAAACACCAGGCCTGGCAACGGATCAGGCACAGGGCGCGCATGCTCCGCGAGGCCAGGCATTGGCGGAAGGTCTTCCACCACCCGCGGCGTTGCAGGGTCGGAACATTCTCTTCGAGGTCGGCTCTTAAGTTGGTAAACATGGGCGATCGTCGTCGCCGGAGTCGGGTTGCCGTTCGCCCTTGCCTGCGTTCAGGCGGGTGGGGGAAACCGGCACCATGCTCCGGCCACTCGCCATGTTATCGGCGGGATGGCGGCCGACTTAACTACCGGGTTGCGATCGCAGGCGCGGGAAGCGGGGTGGGGTTCGCTTTTGGCAGGGAAAATGAAAATCGCGAAAAGCATGCAGGGAAAAAGCGTATCTCTGCAGGAGGTGCCTGAAGAGGAACACGAGATGGGGGGATTCCGCGCCCGGGAGACGTCGGTGCGGTCGATTGTACGAGATCGTGTTCATGATCAGCGCGACCGGGATGATGCGGAGCCAGTGTTGTTCTTTCTTTGGGGATGGAAAAAGTGCCGCGTCCTTGAGGAGCACCACCGGGGGTGGAGAAAAACCTGACCGGTGCACGGGCGGCGGGGCGGGCGATCAATCACCGGCACGCTCGGCGGGTGGCGGCAGGTGGCCGAGGCACACCAGGATTTTGCCGACGAGCCGGGGGAAGTTGACGGGCTTGGGTTCGAAGTCGGTGCAGCCGGCTGCGCGTGCCTGCTCTTCGTGTTCTTCGAGGACGTGGGCGGTGAGGACGATGACGGGGATTGTCGCGGTGGGTGGGTAGGCCTTGAGCTGGTGGAGGACTTCGTAGCCATCCATGCCGGGCATTTGCAGATCGAGGAGGATGAGGTCGGGCAGGGACTCCTTCGCCAGGCGAAGGCCCGCGAAACCGTCGGCAGCCGAGGTGAGAAGGAAGCCGCGCCGGGCGAGACGGCGGACGATGATGTCGCGGTTGTCCTCGTTGTCTTCGATGACGAGGATGCGGGCCGGGGTGGGGCCGAGGACGATCATGTGTTGGCCGGGGGTGAGTGGTTGGGAACGGAGGGTTTGGCGACAATTTCGAAAATGGTCTTGAGCAACTGGTCGGCGGTGTAGCCGCCTTTTTTGAGGATGCGCACGACCTGGCTGCCGAACTGGCTGGTGTCGCCGGGGCGAACCTCTTCGCCGGTGATGATGATGGTGGGGATGTTGCGGTACTCGGATTTGGTGCGGAGTTCGTTGAGGAGTTCGATGCCGCCCATCTCGGGCATCAGCAGGTCCAGCAGGATCAGGCCGGGGGGCGATTCGGAGAGGCGCTGCAGGGCTTCCTGACCGTTGGCGGCGGTGGTGACGGTCCAGCCTTCGGAGATGAGAATGCGCTGGAGGAGGTCGCGGGCCGCTTCGTCGTCCTCGACGACGAGGACGGGGCGGAGGGAGGTTTCCTTGCGGTAGTGCTCGAGCATGGCGGTGAGGCGGTCTTGCGGGAGCGGCTGGTTCAGGAGGTCGCCGACGCCCATGGCGTAGCCGTATTTCCGGCCCTCCACGAGGGTGAGGAGGATGACCGGGAGATTGGCGAGCTGGGTGTCGGCCCGGAGGATCGAGAGGAGGCCGACGCCGTCGGCACCGAGGGCGGCGAGGTCGAGCGCGACGGCCAGCGGCTTGATGCGACGGGCCAGTTCCAGGCCTTCGGGACCGCTTTCGGCCAGCTCGACTTTGAAGCCTTCGGCGGCGAGAAACTCGCGCATGCGGTCGCGGCTGACGGCGTTTTCGTGAATGACGACGACGGCACCCGTGGAGCGCGCGAAGGCGGTGTCGGAGCGCGCGCCGCTGGAGGGTGTGTGCTCGGGTTTTCGCACCACGGCGGGCCAATGCACGGTGAAGGTGGAGCCCTTGCCGGGTTCGCTCTGCACGGTGAGGTCGCCCTGCATGAGGCGGGCGAACCGGCGGCTGATGGCCAGCCCCAGGCCGGTGCCGCCAAATTTGCGCGCGGTGGTCGAGTCGGCCTGGCTGAAGGAGCGGAAGAGCTTGTCGAGTTGTTTGGCCGGGATGCCGATGCCGGTGTCGGCGACGTGGATGAAAATGTGATCGGCACCGTCGAACGGCCGGCGTTCGACGGTGAGGGTGATGCGACCGGCGTCGGTGAATTTGGTCGCGTTGCTGAGGAGATTGAAAAGGGTTTGCCGGACTTTGGTCATGTCCGCGGTCATCACGCCGAGGTCGGCGGGGCAGTGGATTTCGAGGTGGTTGCGGTTTTTTTGCAGGAGGGGGTGGACGGTGCTGACGGTTTCGGCGACGAGGGTGGCGATGTCGAAGGTCTCGAGGTTCAATCCCATTTTGCCGGCCTCGAGTTTGGAGAGGTCGAGGATTTCATTGATGAGGCTCAGGAGGTGCTGGCCGGCGGCGTGGATTTTCCGCAGGTCGTTGGTGAGGCTGGGCACGCCGAGTTCCTCGGCTTCTTCCTGGAGGATTTCGCTGTAGCCGATGATGGCGGACATCGGCGTGCGCAGTTCGTGGCTCATGTTGGCGACGAAGGCGCTCTTGGCGCGGTTGGCGTCCTCGGCTTTTTCCTTGGCGGCGGTGAGTTCCGCGGTGCGCTGGGCGACGAGTTTTTCGAGCTGGGCCTCGCTGTCCTGCAACCGGCGGTCGCGCGCTTGGATTTGCGCGAGCATGTCGTTGAAGCCGGTGACGAGGTCGCCCAGTTCGTCATGGTTCACGCGTTCGGCGCGGAGGCCGTAGTTCTTTTGCGTGGCGACCTGTTTCATGGTGGCGAGGAGATTGTGAATCGGGCGCGTCAGCCCGCGTTGGAGACAGGCGGCGAGCACGAAGGCGGACACCACGCAGAACCCGAGGGCGACGAGTGCGAGCCGGATGCAGTTGTTCTGGAAGTCACGTTTCAGGGCCGGGTCGTATTGGAGAAAAACCGTGCCGACCGGCTGGCCCTGCGGATTCTTGACGACGGTGGCGAAACCCAAGTGGTCGGGGGCCAGTCCCTCGGGCGGAGCCTTGGCTGGCGCCGTGAGGGACACGCCCGGGCGGACGTAGCTGCCCACCACGGTGCTGTCGGGCCGATAGAGAAAACCGGCCATGACATCGGGATGGCCTTTCAACGTGGCGATGGCGTCGCGGGAGCCACCGGGGTCGTCCACTTCGAGTGCGGTCCGGCTGGTCTGCCCGATGAGCGTCGCCAGGCTGATGAGGTCGGCCTCGAGCTTGCGCTGATACCAAACGGAAGCGCTCCCGAAAAAAATGACGCAGGCCATGAGCAGGGCCGCGGCGCTGGTGCCGACGATCATCAGGCGGACGCGGGTCGGCAGCGAGTGGTGGGTGGTGAGCGACATGGTGCTAGGGTGTTATCTCCCCGCCGCCGTGCGGCGGCAGTGCGACGGGGTTGATCCGTGGCTCGGCGAATGTTTTCCAACAACTCATGGCAGAATCGTTTTTGCCCCCGGCTTCCCGTGCGCTGATCGAAATCAGCCACAAAAATCCGGCGGCGGGTCGAGTAGGGGGGCGTTTGTCTCGAATACTCCTACTGCGGTGATGTGGGCGGACGTTAGCGACTCCCTTCGCGCAGCGCAAAGGTAATCCGACTGGCGGCGAGGCGGCCGGAGGACGGGTCCCGGCGGCGCGTCGTCGGCGGTTTGAATCCCTCGACATTCGCAGTCGCCTTGCTACTTTCCGCGCCCTTTATGAATCGAAATCCCCATGTGGCGGTGGTCGGTGCGACGGGTGCCGTCGGCATCGAGATGATCAAGACCCTCGAGCAGCGCAACTTCCCGGTGGGCAAGTTGACGTTGCTCGCGTCGGCGCGCTCGGTCGGCAAGAAGCTGAAGTTCCGCGGCGCGGACGTGACCGTGCAGGAACTCACGAAGGATTCGTTCAAAGGCATCGACATCGCGCTCTTCAGCGCCGGCGGAGATATTTCGCGGCAGTTCGCGCCGGTCGCGGCGGCCGCGGGTTGCGTGGTGGTGGATAACTCGAGCGCCTTTCGCATGGATGCCGCGGTGCCGCTGGTGGTGCCGGAAATCAACGCCGCGGACGTGAAGAAGCATCGCGGCATCATCGCCAATCCGAACTGCACCACGGCGATCACGTTGATGGCGCTGTATCCGTTGCACCAGGCGTTCACGGTGAAACGCATTTTCGCCTCGAGCTATCAGGCCGTGTCGGGCACGGGTGCGAAGGCCATCGAAGAACTGGAGCGCCAGGTCGGACAGGTCGTGCGGGGCGAGAAAGTGACGAAGGAAGTTTATCCGCATCAGATCGCGTTCAACGTGCTGCCGCATGTCGATTCTTTCCTGCCCTCGGGCTACACCAAGGAGGAAATGAAGATGGAGAATGAAGGCCGCAAAATCATGCACCACCCCGGCTTCCGCGCGAGCGTGACGTGCGTGCGCGTGCCGGTGTATCGTGCGCATTCGGTCGCGGTCAGCGCGGAGTTTGAAAAGCCGATCACGGTCGAGGCGGCGCGTGCCGTCTTGAGCCGTGCGCCCGGTCTTGATGTCGTGGACAAGCCCGAGTTGAAGGAATACCCGCTGCCGCTCTACGTGGCGGAGAAATACCACTGTCAGGTCGGCCGCATCCGGCAGGACTGCGCGTTGGACAACGGCCTGTGCTTCTGGGTGGTGGGGGACCAGTTGCTCAAGGGCGCGGCGTTGAACGCGGTGCAGATCGCGGAAGAGCTGATCAAGTAAGACAGCGTCCCAATTCGCGCGGCTCGGGGTGGGGACAGCTTGTCCCCACCAAGGTTGTGGCGACGGGCCGTCGCCACCCCGAGCTAATGCGATGGAGCCGGGAACGGAGTCGCACCCACCCTACGCTTGTGCCGTCGGGGCATTCGGCGTTCCGCTCAAGCCCGCCTTCAGTTCCTGCACCTCGCGCTCCAAATCGCGGAGGCGGCGGATCATCTCTGGCAGTTGCTGCACGCCGATCCATTGGCGCTTGGTTTGTTTGTCGGGCATGGCGGGGATGCCGAGGACGGTGCCGCCGTCGGGGATGTCGCGCATGACGCCGGACTTGGCACCGACCGTGGCCTGGCGACCGAGCGTGAGATGGCCCGCGATGCCGGATTGGGAGGCGATGACGCAGTAGTCTCCGAGGCGCGTGCTGCCGGCGAATCCGACCTGGCCCATGACGAGGCAGTGTTTGCCCATCACCACGTTGTGCGCGACGTGGACGAGGTTATCAATCTTGGTGCCCGCGCCGATGATCGTCGGGCCGAGCGCGCCGCGGTCGATGGCGGCGTTCGCGCCGATCTCGACGTCGTCGCCGATGATGACGTGCCCGACTTGGAGGACTTTTTGGTGCCGGCCTTCGGCAAAAACGTAGCCGTAGCCGTCGGAGCCGATCACCGTGCTGGCGTGGATCGCGACGCGTTTGCCGAGCTGCGTGCGCGGGTAGAGGACGACGTTGGGGAAGAGCGTGGTGTCGTCGCCGAGCTGGCAGTCGCGGCCGATCTGGTTGCCGCCCATGAGCACGCAACGCGCACCGACGGGCACGCGCGCACCCACCACGCAGTGCGGACCAACGTGTGCCGTCGGGTCGAGCTGCGCGCTTGGATCGATCACCGCGCTGGGATGAATGCCGGCGGGAAATTCATCCGGCGGAAAAAAGACCGGCAGCAGGCGGGCCACGGCGGCGCGGGCATTGGGCACGCGGATGAGCGGCTTCTGCGCGGCGGACGCGGTAAAGGGACCGGACACGAGGATCGCCGCGGCGGGGCTTTGTTCGGCGGCGGCGAAGTACGATTCCTTTTCGGCGAAGGTGAGATCACCCGCGCGGGCATTGTCGGCGGCGGCAAGTCCGGTGATGAGGGTGGCGCTGTCGCCGATCACTTCACCGGCCACGCGGGCGGCGATTTCAGCAAGGGTCAGTGGCATGGGTTGGGGAGGGTGGGCGGTGGTTTCGGGCGGGCGCGTCGCCAAGGCGTTTCTACTCAATTGAAACGGGAAGTAAGACCACAGAGACACGATGAACACAGAGAAAAATGAGGGACGGCGGGGCCGCAACCGACGCGGTGCTCGCGCCTCCGCACCGCCCTC
>BJHT01000050.1:0-815 GCA_014193395.1 Verrucomicrobiota bacterium | reverse complement strand
GTATCGGGCGGGACGCAGCGGTTCGTGAGTGCGGCCGAGTTGGGCAGGGGAATTTGGGGCAAGGGAATGGGAAGGAACGAATTGGCGGCGGGCTGAATTGGCCGTCTGCGCGAACGCAAAACTCTCGCGGCACGCGAGGATTCCGAAGCGTTGTCGGGCACAGAAAAAAGTGGGACGGCATCGACGGCGGGGAATCACCAATCAGGGAAGGCCAATCGACCGGCGATCCCTTGTCTTTCTCTGTGTTCATCGCGTCTCTGTGGTCAAAAAAATCCGCCCGCGCGCATCGTTACGGCTAGGTGCCCGCCAGTTTCACCGGGGAAATTTCGCGCAGGCTGATCATGCGCTGCTGCTCGACATCCCACACCTTGAGCCGCAGGCACGCGAAGATGTCGCGGGGCATGAGAGACGTGACCTTCGGCAATTGCAGCTCGGGGATTTCGCGGACTACTTGCGGGAGGCGATAGAAGGGGATGCGGGCGTTGAGATGATGGACGTGATGGTAGCCGATGTTCGCGGAGAACCACGCCATGAGCGGGCTGGTTTTCAGGTAGCTCGAGGATTCCAGCGCGGCCTTTTCGTAGGTCCAGCCGGATTTGTCGGTGAACGAGACGCCGGGGAAATTGTGTTGCGCGTAGAAGAGATAGGAGCCGATGGCGTAGGTGAGAAAATGCGGCAGCGTCTGCGCGAAAATCACCGCCTGCCAGCCGCCGTAGAACGCCAGCGCGACGCCGATGGCGATGTGAAGCAGCAGCGCGAGCAGGCAATCCCAGTGCTGCCGCGGATCGTTGCGGAAGGGGTTGAGGCACATCCCG
>BJHT01000049.1 GCA_014193395.1 Verrucomicrobiota bacterium | reverse complement strand
GCGAGGACATTTCGCTGCTGACGCGGCGGTTTCTCGAGGAGTTCGCGGCGGAGAATCAGAAGCCCGTGTACGGCCTCGCGCCCGAGGCGGTGGAGTTGTTGCAGCAATATCGGTGGCCGGGAAATGTCCGCGAGCTGCGCACGGCGATCGAGCACGCGGTGGTGTTGTGTCGCGGGAGCGTGATCGGGGCGCGGGATTTGCCGGCCAACGTCCGCAGCGGCCAAGCGCCGCAGTTGGAGCCGACGGCGACGAAGATCATCGCGCACGGCGGGCTGACGGTGAAGGAGGCGGAGCGGGAGCTGGTGGTGCAGGCGCTGAAGGAGTGCAACGGGAACCGTTCGCTCGCGGCGAAGAAGCTGGGGATGAGCCGCCGCACGCTGCATCGCAAGCTGCATCTCTATCATCTGGAGGGCTTTTAGGTGTCACGGCTGCAGACGATGATTCACACGCTCGAGGAGGGCGCGGGCGTGGCCGTGATCAAGGGGCTGTTGCTCGTGCTCGTGGTCGCGGGGCTGGCGATCACGTACAACCTGCGCGAGTTCCGCAATTTCTCGAATCCCGAGGCGATGGACCAGGCGCAGCTCGCGCGGAACGTGGCGGAGGGGCGTGGGTTCGTGACGGGGTTCGTGCGGCCGCTGAGCCTGCACCAGGTCGCGCGGCACAAGGGGACGGGCGATTTTGGATTGAGCGCGCCGCATCCGGATGTGGCGAACGCGCCGCTGTATCCGCTGGCGCTGGCGGGGCTGATGAAGCTCGCGCCGTTCGAGTTTGGGATTCGGAATCCGGCGGAGTTTCGGAGTTATCAGCCGGAGCTGTTGATCGCGTGGTTTAATCAAGGGCTGCTGCTGCTGGCGTTGGGGCTGACGTACCGGCTGGGGAAACGGCTGTTTGATGCGCTGGTGGGGTGGACGGCGGTGGTGCTGCTGGTGGGCACGGAGTTGTTCTGGCGGTTCAGCATCTCGGGGTTGTCCACGATGCTGGTGTTGGTGCTGGTGCTGGCGCTGGCGAACACGCTGGCGTCGCTCGAGAGCGGCGCGCGCGCGCAACCGGCGCAACCCGGCCAGCCCGCGCGGCCACCGGGAGGCGCGGCGGAGGTGCTCTTCTTGGCGCTGCTCGCGGGCGTGCTCGTGGCGCTGGCGGGGCTGACGCGGTATTCGCTGGTACTGCTGATTGTGCCGGTCGTGATGTTTCTCGCGTTGAGCCTGACGGGCGGGCGGCGTGTCGCGGCGATCGTGGTGGCGCTGGTGGCGTTTGCGGGGGTGCTCACGCCGTGGCTGGTGCGCAATTACCATTTGAGCGGCGCGCCGTTTGGCGTGGCGGGCTTTGCGGCATGCGAAGAGACCGAGCGTTTTCCCGGACAGAAACTTCCGCGCTCACTGCACCCGCGCGACGCGGCGACGCCGGCGGATTTGGACAAAGTGGCCGTCGGCGAATACCTCGACAAACTCGGTGTGAACCTCGGGCGGGTGATCCAGGAAGACCTGCCGAAGCTCGGCGGCAACTGGGTGACGGGGCTGTTTCTCGCGGCGCTGCTCGTGCGTTTCCGCAATCCGGGTCTGGTGCGGATGCGCGGTTTTCTGGTGGTGGCGCTGCTGCTGTTGGCGGCGGCGCAGGCGCTGGGGCGGACGCAGCTGAGCACGGCGTCGCCGGAGGTGAACGGGGAGAATCTGCTCGTCGCGCTGGCACCGTTGCTCTTCGTGTTTGGCGCGGGATTTTTCTCCCTGCTGCTGGATCAACTCGAACTGGAATATCCACCCGCCCGCCGCTTGGTGATCGGCGTGTTCGTGGCGCTGTGTTCGCTGCCATTGCTGCTGACCTTTGTCGGTCCGCGCAAGACGCCGGTGGCTTACCCGCCTTACTACCCGCCGATCATTCAGGAGGCGGCGGGCTGGCTGAAGCCCGACGAAGTGCTGATGAGCGACATGCCGTGGGCGGTGGCGTGGTATGGGCGGCGACCTTGCGTGTGGCTCACCTGGGACATCAGCCGCGACTTCAACTCGCTGCACCAGCAGAAGCCGGTGCAAGGTTTGTATCTCACGCCGCTGACGATGGACGGGCGTTTCCTGTCGCAAATGCTGAAAAGCGAGGAGCGCGTCTGGGGGCGTTTTGCCGTGGAAAGCCTGGTGAAAGAGGAAATGCCGACGGGGTTCCCGCTAAAGCACGCGTTCTCGGGCTGGCTGCCGGATCAGCTCTTCATGGCGGATCGACCACGGTGGCAGGAGGCGGGGAAATGAGGGGATTTTCTCGCATCGCCGGTCCGGCTCCGGAGGTCGCCGCCAAGCCTGGCCGAGACTGGAAATTCTGAGTAACTTTCGTTTGAAGATGCATCAAAGAGTGGTTGTTTGCCGGATGTTGGAAAGCTCTCGAGCGCCGGTGTCGCCGGGTGCGGTCATAAGCCGCATCGGGCGCGGGGCTTTCAACCTCCCTTTTTGCCTCGTTTTCGCCGCCCTTTTTCTGCTCCCGATCGCGGCCACGGCGAACGTCACGCTGCACGCGCTGTTCACCTCGAACATGGTCTTGCAGCAGGGCGTGCCCGTCACCATCTGGGGCTGGGCCGCCGAGGGCGAAACCGTGACGGTGCGGTTCAAGGGACAGAGCGTGACGAACGTGGCGCGGGCCGGCAACTGGTCGGTGCGCCTGACGCCGCTGAGCGCGGACGCGAAGGGAGCGGACCTTACCGTGCAGGGCGACAACCGGATCACCCTGCGCAACGTCGTCGTCGGCGAGGTCTGGTTGTGCAGCGGGCAATCCAACATGGAGCGGCCCCTGCCCGAGTCTGATACCGGCGCGGCCGCCATCGCTGCGGCGGCCAATCCGAATCTCCGGCTCTTCACCGTGGCCCGCAACAAGGCCGCCAGTCCGGCGACCAACGTGGTTGGTTCCTGGCAGGTGTCTTCGCCCACGACTGCCGCGCCATTTTCCGCCGTCGGCTATTTCTTCGGACGCGAACTGCAAAAGACCCTGGACGTGCCCGTGGGTTTGATCTGTTCCGCCTTCTCCGGGTCGCCCGCCGAAGCGTGGATGAGCAGCACCTACCTCGAATCCAATCCCGACTACTACCGCCAGATCATTGTTCCCTATCAGCAGAATTACGAGCGCTACCTGCACGCCAAGGAGGCTTATGACAAAGAAGCCGCCCGCCGCGCGGCCGCAGGTCTGCCGCCGCCCACCACGCCGCCGCCCGATCCGCCGTTTCAACCCGGCGAACTGTACAACGGCATGATCGCACCGCTGCTCCCGCTGGCGATTCGCGGCGTGGCCTGGTATCAGGGCGAGGCCAATGTCAGCCGCGCGTGGCAGTATCGCTCCCTGTTTCCCGACCTCATCACCACCTGGCGGACGGCGTGGCGGCAGGCCACGAGCAATCCCGAGCTGACGACGATGCCGTTTCTCGCGGTGCAGTTGGCACCGTTTCTTGCCATTCAAGAAATGCCCGCCGAAAGCGCGTGGGCGGAATTGCGCGAAGCCCAGGTGCTGGCCACGCGGCTGCCCAAAGTCGGGCTGGCCATCATCACCGATTGCGGCGACCCGGCCCGCATCCATCCGCGCAAAAAAGAACCCGTCGGAATGCGTCTGGCGCTGGCGGCCCGGTCGATCGCGTACAACCAACCGGTGGTCGGGACGAGTCCGATGTTCCGCAGCCTGACGCTGCTGGGACCGCGGGCGGTGCTGGCATTCGACGGCGTGGGCGGCGGGCTGCAGTGGCGCGGCGCGGCGACGGCGGGCTTCGCCATCTGCGGCGAGGACCGCCGGTTCGTGTGGGCGACCACGGTGGAACTGCAGACGAACAACACCATCGTGGTGAGTCATCCCGCCGTGCCCAATCCGGTGGCGGTGCGCTACGGCTGGGCCGATTATCCGACCGGCACGCTGTGGAGTTCCAACGGGCTGCCCGCCTCGCCATTCCGCACCGACACCTTCCCGCTCACCACCGAACCGGCCAGCGACCTGGCGCCGATCGCCGGCCTGGGCACGGCGCTCACCTTTGATGGCGAAGGCCACGTCGAGATCGGGCAGCCTCCCTTCGCTGGCACCAACGCGGATTTCACCATCGAATTGTGGGCCAAAAACGCCGTGCTCAACGACGGCCTCTTTCACGGCCTCATCGGTCGCGAAGCGCCAACGGGCACCCTCGGCGTGGACGGTCGCTCACCGTCGCTCTG
The DNA here is from genome assembly GCA_014193395.1 of Verrucomicrobiota bacterium. Lineage (GTDB taxonomy): Bacteria > Verrucomicrobiota > Verrucomicrobiia > Limisphaerales > BJHT01 > BJHT01. The sequence goes on along the minus strand of BJHT01000049.1, from coordinate 26,015 downwards.
GCTGGCACCCGCCGATGGATCACTGCACTACGACTCCGTTGCACGCGCCGGCGGACACGCCAGCGGCTATCTCCCCGGCTTCTTTCAGGGCGTCAATTCATGGGTGCATATCGCGTGGGTCAAGGAAGGCGCGTCGTATCGCTTCTACCGCAATGGCAACCTCGTGGGCACGCGGCCCGCCCCGGCGCAGTGCTACGTCGATCCCAGCGGCTACAACATCGGCCGGGCCGCCAAAAGCTTCTGGAAAGGCTCCGTCGATCTCGTCCGCGTTTGGTGCGCCGCGCGCACGCCCGAGCAGGTGCGCGACGACATGTACCGTCATCTGGTCGGCAACGAAGCGGGCCTGATGGCCTCGTGGGCGTTCGACGAAGGCAGCGGCTTCATCGTGGACGACGGCTCGCAACGGAAGAACTGGGGCAGCCTCCGCGGCAACGCCACCTTCACGCTCGACACCCCGCCGGTGGTCTTCACCACCCGCATGGACACGGTGGTGAGCGGCAGCCTGCCGGCGGTTTTCAATGACGGAAAATCCGTGATCTTCATCCCGACCAAGCCGCCCTCGAGCGGCCAGTTGCTCTTGGATTTCAACGGCAACTTCCGCTACCGGCCCGCCATCGGTGTGGCCGGCCGCGAGAGCTTCGAATACCTCGTCCTCGACGCCAGCGCGCGCCGCTCATCGTCGGCCGCCATCGCCACCATCCAGGTGCTCGATTCCAATTCCGCCCCGCTCGCGGGCTTCGGCTCGGGCGTGAGCGTGGACGGTGCCGGCGCGGTCGAGCTCACGCAGTCGCCCTTCGCCAGCGGCACGACCAATTTCACCATCGAGGTGTGGGTGAAGAACCGGTTTTTCAACGACGGCCAGTTCTACGGGATCGCCGGGTTCGAGACTGCGGGCACCAACGCCAGCTCGACGCTGCGTTCGCCGTCGCTCTTCCTCGCGCCGCTCAACGGCGGGCTGCACTTCGACATCGTCTCGGCCCGCGGGGAGCGCTACGCGAACTTTATCTGGGGCTTTTTTGAGACCAATGCCGCCTGGGTCCACGTCGCCTGGGTCAAGGCCGGCAACCAGTCGCGCTTCTACCGCAACGGCGTGCTCATCGCGCAGCGCCCCGCGCCCACGCAATTCTATCTCGACCCCGCCGGCTACTCGCTCGGGCGCGTCGGCAAGAGCGCGTGGCGCGGGTCCCTCGAACAGGTGAAAATCTGGAACACAGCGCGCACCGACACCGAGGTCGCGCAGGACTTGTTCCGCGGCATTCAGGGCACCGAACCCGGGCTCGGCGGCGCGTGGAACTTCGATGAAGGCACCGGCCATCTCGCCGCCGACGCCAGCCGCAACCGCAATCACGGAATGCTCTCGGGCACCGTGGCCTTCACCGGCGAGGTGCCCGTGATCACGTTTGCCACCATCGCCGGCCAGCCCGTCAGCGGCTTCCTCCCCGCGTCCGATCTCAACGGCAACACCCTCCTCTACGGCGTGGTCGCGGCACCGACCAACGGCACGCTCCAGCTCAATGCCGACGGCAGCTTCCTCTACCAGCCCCGCGCGGGTTTTGTCGGTGCCGAGACTTTCACCTACCGCGTCTCGGACGGCCTGGATTTCTCCAACACCGCCGCCGCCGGCATCCTCGTCCGCCCTGCCCCCGCGGCGGCGGGCAGCGCGAAAGGCGCGGCCAAGCCGTAGTTTCGATCCCACCTCCAGCGACGCGAGGGCCGCGCGGTCCGGCTTTCCAGTTGACCTTTTCCCGCTCGCCGATTCAATCGCCCGCATGAGTTTTTCTCCATCATTTCCCCACCACCGTCGCCGCGGGTCATGGCGCGCGGACCGCTGGTACGCGTTGCTGCTCGCCGTGGGAATGCTCGCCGCCGCCCCGCCCGCCGCCCGTGCCGACGTACGTCTCCATGCGCTCTTCACCGACAACATGGTGCTGCAACGCGGCCTGCCGGTGACCGTCTGGGGCACCGCCGAGAACGGGGAAAATATCGTCGTCAAGTTTCAGGGCCAGACCGTCAAGTCCACGGCCAAGGACGGCAAATGGTCGGTGAAGCTTTCCCCGCTGCTCGGCAACGCCACGCCGGACGTCCTCACCGCCGAGGGCAAGAACAAGGTGCAAGTGCAGAATGTCGTCGTCGGCGAAGTCTGGCTGTGCAGCGGCCAGTCCAACATGGATTTTCCGCTGCACCGCGCCGAGAACGGCCCCGCCGCCATCGAGGCCGCCACCAATCCCCTTCCCAACCTCCGCCTCTTCTTCGTGCCCCGCGTCAAGGCCGACGCTCCGCTCAGCGAGATCAATTCCCAGTGGGTGCCGGCCAACGCGGTGACGATGAGTAATTTTTCCGCCGTCGCCTTTTTCTTCGGGCGCGATTTGCAAAAGGCGCTCAACACGCCCGTCGGCCTGATCCAGGCCTCGTGGGGCGGCTCCACCGCCGAGGCCTGGATGAACCGCAAGGCCATCGAGGGCCAGCCCGAACTCGCCCGCGACCTGCTCGACGCTTATCCGCAGTCGTTTCAACGCTACAAGGAAGCCAAAGCCCGCTACGACCGCGAGGCCGAGGAGCTTGCGCGCGAGGGCCGCAAGCCCGCGCAGCCCGCACCCACACCGCCGTGGAAAGTCGGCGAACTCTACAACGGCATGATCTCCCCACTCATCCCCATCGCCATTCGCGGAGCCGTTTGGTATCAAAGCGAAGCCAATGTCAGCCGCGCCTGGCAATACCGCACGCTCCTGCCCGAGTTGATCCGCACCTGGCGCACCGAATGGCGCAACGCCAGCCGCGGAGTCGAGCAGGGCAACTTCACCTTCCTCACCGTCCAGCTCGCGCCCTTCGGCAAGATTCAAGACGAACCCGGCCCGAGCGCGTGGGCCGAGCTGCGCGAGGCGCAACTCCTCGCCGCCCGCCTGCCCAAGGCCGGCACCGTGGTCATCACCGACGCGGGCGATGAAAACGACCTCCATCCCGTGCACAAGGAACCCGTCGGCGCGCGCCTGGCCATTGCGGCACGCGGCATTGCCTACGGCGAGAAACTGATTTTCTCCGGCCCCACCCTGCGCAATCTCTCGATCAAAAACGACAAGGCGCAGGTCACCTTCAACTACTTCGGCACGGGCCTCGACGCGCGCGGCGGCCCGCTGCGCGGCTTCGCCATCTGCGGCGACGATCAGAAATTTGTCTGGGGCAAGGCGCTCATCACCGGCACCAACGTCGTCACCGTGAGCCATCCCGACATCAAGCGCCCCGTCGCCGTCCGCTACGGCTGGGCGGATTACCCGACGGGCAATCTCTGGAACCGCATCGGCCTGCCCGCCTCGCCTTTTCGCACGGACGATTTTCCCCTGACCACCCGGCCCGCCGCCGCGAAGAAGTAGCGCCCGCAGGCTGGATAGATCCCTTTCCGTACGAACCTATGAGCCATGCCCCGAAACGCCCCCGCCATTTCGCGAGCGACAATTACGCCGGTGTCTGCCCCGAGGCCTGGGAGGCGCTGGCCGACTGCAACTCCGGCCATGTGCAAGGTTACGGTGACGACCCCTGGACCGCCGGCGCCGCCAACCTTCTCCGCGATTTTTTCGAGAAACAATGCGAGGTGTTCTTCGTCTTCAACGGCACCGCCGCCAACTCGCTCGCCCTCGCCTCCACCTGCCAGTCCTACCACAGCATCCTCTGTCACGAGACCGCGCACATCGAGACGCACGAATGCGGTGCGCCCGAGTTTTTTTCCAACGGCACCAAGGTTCTGCTGCTGCCCGGCGAGCACGGACGCATCACGCCCGACGCCATCGAGCGCGCGGTGAAACGCCGCAGCGACATTCATTATCCCAAGCCCCGCGCCGTGAGCCTCACGCAGGCGACCGAAGTGGGCACCGTGTATTCCGCCGCGGAATTGCACGCCATCGGCGAGGTCGCGCGCAAACTCGACCTGCGGGTCCACATGGATGGCGCGCGCTTTGCCAACGCGCTGGCGTCGCTGAACTGCCGCCCCCGGGAAATAACCTGGGAGGCCGGCGTCGATGTCCTCTGCTTCGGCGGCACCAAGAACGGCATGGCGGTGGGCGACGCCGTGGTGTTCTTCAACCTCGAGATGGCCCGCGAGTTCGACTACCGCTGCAAACAGGCCGGCCAGCTCGCCTCCAAGATGCGCTTCCTCTCCGCGCCCTGGGTTGGAGTGCTCAAGGACGAGGCGTGGAAACGCCACGCCCGCCACGCCAACCGCATGGCCCGCATCCTTGAGAGCAAACTACAGATCCTGCCCGGCGTGCAGATCCTCCACCCGTGCGAGGCCAACATGGTCTTCGTCCGCCTGCCCCCCGGACTGGTCTCAACGCTCTGGGCCAAAGGCTGGCTCTTCTACGCCCACGCCCATCCTGACGAAGCCCGTCTGGTCTGCTCCTGGGACACCCGCCCCGAAGACATCGACGCCTTTCTCACCGACATCCGCTCCGTCATCACCCCCAAGAAAAGCACCCGCGAAATCCGGAAAAAGCCGTGATCGGGGAAGAGTTGATTTAACCACGCATGGACACGGATGGACACCGATGGGGAAACCGTTTGGCAACTGGGTGAGTCAGGAGCGCTTCTCAGTTTCTTGCAGCCAGTTCTCATCTCATTAGCACCCGGCTTCAGCCGGGCATGTGTCTAGCGCCAAAGGCGCGGCTCATACCAGCCTGGGGCAACGCCCCAGGTCAGATGCCAGCCAATGAATTCAGGGCTGAAAGCCCGTTCCATCTTCCTGCTGAAGGAGGATCCGTCCCCGTGATGGATCGCGCTTTCAGCGCTAAAATGGTAACTGGCTCGTTTCCTGGGGCGTTGCCCCAGGCTGGTATAAGTCCGCGCCGTTGGCGCTAAACCGATACTCAGCCGGGTGTCTCGGAAGGCGAATCGGCACAACCGCTTCAGCGGTTTTCGAATCCCCCTGCGGTGCCTGGCGCATTTTCAAGAATCGTTATCACTGCTGCCTGATTCTACCCTCGAGCAGCATCAGGCTAAAACCGGGTGCAAATGAGAAGTACAAGAAACTGAGCTGCGCCCGTGAGTGAACCGTTGATCAGGCGGACGCTACCCGGTTTAACCAAGCTGCGGCTGGTGTTCTGAATGCACGGTTCAAACCACTAACCCGCACCAACCGGCACTAATAAAACCCACCCAAGCTACCTGTTGACAATAGTGTCGGAGAGAATCTTGTTCTTGTTCCTATTAGTGCCAGTTAGTGCCGGTTAGCGGTTCCAACTTATCCGTGGTTTCGTAACGGCTGGATAAAAAAGAAACCGGCCGGGAAATTACCCCCGGCCGGTTTCGCGAGTAGAGAAGAATTAGAACGGTCGTCCTTACTTCTTGCCGTCCTTCACTTCGATGTCCTCGGCCACCATCTGATACTCGATGGTCACCTTGGCGCCGACTTTGAGGTCGCCATGCACCTTGGTCTTCTTGCTGCGTTGCACCGTCCATTTCTCGTCGCCCTTCTGGACGGTGACGGTGGTCTCGGTGACTTCGAGCACCGGCCCCGTGACCTGATAGGTCTTGACCCCGGGGGCAGCGAAGGTGGAGAGCGAGAGCAGCACGGACGCAACCGCGACCGCGCGGAGAGTTTGTTTGATCATGATATGTTTTGAGTTGATGGCTTTGTTAGTTGTATCGTCCGCCGCACCGGCAGCGAAACCCCAGCCAGCCTTGGATGCCATGACCGGCGACCGGCCCCGCGTCACCCACGCCAACTGTCTGCACGCCAGAAAACCTCTTTCCCGCGGCCCGGTCAATACCATGACCTGCGCACTTTTGCGGGGACACCACCTCCCCGCGCGAGGCGACGGCCCGAGGTCGAGCTTGATCGAGGCCGTTGCTTCCATGTGAGGCTCGACGCGGTCCCCGTTCCCTCGCCGCGAACCCGCCCGAGACCCAGCCTGCCCCGCGCGCCGCTGGCGCAATCTGCTCCACCAAATACCAACGGATTCGGGCATTGGTCGGCCACGCGTTTTCCGGGTGCGCGTCCCCAAAATGCCGCTGGCACACGCCGCGGCCCACGCTAGCCTGCGCAGTATGAAATCCTTCTCGACGCCTCGCACCCTCACGTTTCCCGGCTGCCTGTTCGTCAGCCTGCTGCTGGGCTGGCTGGCTCCGTGCGCCAGTTGGGCCGCGCCGCGCCCGCCGAACATTGTCTTCATCATCGCCGACGACCTGGGCTGGGGCGATGTGGGCGCCTACGGACAGAAGCTGATTCGCACGCCGAACGTGGACCGGCTCGCGGCCGAGGGGATGCGCTTCACGCAGCATTACGCGGGCAATGCCGTGTGCGCGCCGTCGCGGTGCGTACTGATGACCGGCAAGCATCCGGGCCACGCGTTCATCCGCGACAACCGCCAGTTCCGTCCCGGCAGCGAGGGGCAGTATCCGATTCCCGCAGACACCATCCTCCTGCCAAAACTGCTGCAGACGCGCGGCTACGTGACGGGCGCGTTCGGCAAATGGGGACTGGGCGCGCCGGATTCGACGGGCGAGCCGCTCAAGCAGGGGATCAACCGCTTCTACGGCTACAACTGCCAGGCCGTGGCGCACAATTACTATCCGCAGAAACTGTGGGACAACGACCAGCAGGTGGCGCTGAACAATCCGCCTTTCCCTGCGCACCAAAAACTCCCGCCCGACGCCGATCCCAAAGACCCCGCCAATTACGTCCGCTACCGCGGCAAGGACTACGCGCCCGACCTCATCTGGGAGCAGGCGCGGCGCTTTGTACGGGATAACAAGGACAAGCCGTTCTTCCTCTTCGCGCCCACGACAGTGCCGCATCTCGCGTTGCAGGTGCCCGAGGATTCGCTCGCGGAATACGCCGGAAAATTTCCCGAGGAACCCTATCCCGGCGGCCGCGCCTACCTCCCGCATCGCACGCCGCGCGCCGCCTACGCGGCCATGGTCACGCGCATGGACAAAGAAATCGGCCGCCTCATGGACCTCGTGAAAGAAGTCGGCCAGGACGCAAACACGATCTTCGTTTTCACCTCCGACAACGGGCCGCTCTACGACCAACTCGGCGGCACCGACTGCGATTTCTTCCACAGCGCCGGGCCGTTTCGCGGACGCAAAGGCTCGCTCTACGAAGGCGGCGTGCGCGTGCCGGGCATCGTGCGCTGGCCGGGGAAAATCGCCGCCGGCGCCGTGAGCGAACGCGTGACGGGCTTCGAGGACTGGCTGCCCACGTTGCTCGAACTCACCGGCGCGGCCAGCATCACGCCCAAGGACCTCGATGGCCACAGCTTCGCCCCGACACTCCTCGGCAAAGCGCAGGAGGCGCGCCCGTTTCTCTACCGCGAATTCCCCGGCTACGGCGGCCAGCAAAGCGTGCGCGTCGGCGACTGGAAAGCCGTCCGCCAAAACCTCAAGCCCGGCCCGAAATCCGCCCTGAAACCCAACCTCGCCGTCGAACTCTACAACCTCCGCGACGACCTAGCCGAGACGACCAACGTCGCGGACAAAAATCCCGAGTTGGTCGCCAAACTCACCGCGCTTTTGCGCGAGCAGCACACGGCGTCGCCGGAGTTTCCGCTGCCGGCGCTGGATGCGGAAAAGGCTGCTGGATTGCCGGCACCAGCGGGGCGTCGAGTTCCGTGACGGGCACGGCAAGTGGCGGAAGTGGGTTCAGCCGAAGAGGTGGTCGAATTCGTTGTGGGTGCCGATCCAGACCCAGATGATGGTGTCGCCGTGGCGCTCGCCGATGGCCCGGTATTGCTCGTTGACGCGGACGGACCAGACATGGGCGTAGCCGCCGAGTTTCTTGAAGCGGAGGGAAGGGTGGTCGGGGTTTTTCGCGAAGAGGGCGTAGGCGCGGCGGGCCGCCTGACGGTTGACCTCGCTCAACCGGGCGTAGGCTCGCCAGAAGGCGGGGCGCGTGCAGGATTTCACAGACGGGCAGGGTCCAAAGGTTCGTCGCCTTCCGCAGCCGTTTCACGGAGGAAGGCATCGAGGCGGGGACGGGGCTGCGATTGGGCGAGACGTTGCTCCCAGGCTTCGTCGTCCTGCCGGGCGAGGAGGAAGCGGGCAAAGTCGGCGACCTCGGTTTGCTTTTCCGCCGGCAAGATTTCGCACACGCGGACAATTTCCTCTGTGGTGACGCTCATGGTGGGTGAATAGCCGAAACGGTTCGGAAGCTCAAGGGGGTTCCGTGAAGTTCTAGCCAGCGTTTCTGCGGCGGCGTGAATCCGACGGCCACAGCTTCGCCCCGACGCTGCTCGGCAAGGCGCAGGAGCCGCGCCCGTTTCTCTACCGCGAATTCACCGGCTACGGCGGCCAGCAAAGCGTGCGTGTCGGCGACTGGAAAGCCGTCCGCCAAAAACGTCAAGCCCGGCCCGAGATCCGTGCTGAAACCCAACCTCGCCGTCGAACTCTACAACCTCCGCGACGACCTAGCCGAGACGACCAACGTCGCGGACAAAAATCCCGAGTTGGTCGCCAAACTCACCGCGCTCCTGCGCGAGCAGCACACCGCGTCGCCGGAGTTTCCCTTGCCGGCGCTGGATGCGCGGTGAGTCCGCGTCTGGATGCGTAGGCGAATGGGGAGCTTCCGCTGTCCAAGGCGCATACGGCAGCAGTGACCGCCAGAAATCAGGCCTTGCTGGCAACAGTTGGGACTGGCCTTCGAGCTCCGACAGAACGCTGACAGACGACGCGGCTACCTTCTCCGCAGTCCGTGCGCGGGATGCAGTTTGTGGTGGCGGACCACCGTGATGCGAATGCCACCGGGAATTTCCCGAAAGAGGAAATGACAGGGAAAGCGCTGCAAATTGACGCGCCGCCGGTTGCGAGCCTCGCAGTGGAACCGGCCCGGGTTGGCGGCGACCAGCTTGATGAACGAATTCAACTCGTCCCAAAACTCATCCCCCAACCGATCATTGATGCCGTCTTAGTGGCGCAAGATTCGCGTGACATCCTGCTGCACTCTGGGAGGTAAACCACCTTCATAAACCCCGGTCCCGGCGGACACGTCGAACCAGCTCGTCGTGCGAAATCGCCGTCACCTGCCCGGACTCCAACTCCCGCTCGCGGCGCTCGACCTAGTCATCGGTGACGTCCATTCCGGAGGCCGGCAAGGTGTCGTGCAGTTGTGAGGCCAGCGACGCGCGATCACGGTCCGGGAGAGACAGGGCGGCCTTAGCGATTTCAGCGAGTTTCATGGCGCGACGATAGGGATTTTGACGACCGACTGCACCTGAGGTTCCACAAATGCCGGGCAACCGATGAAAACCAAGACAGACATTGAATCTGTAGGGCCATCAGTCGGGCATCCGGCGCGGGCAAACCCAGCGGGGCCGCCTCGAAGTTGTCGCGGCTCGGGACCCGCACCCGGAATTGCTGGCCGCATGGCTCCTGCCGGCGGCAGTCCGCGCGTTTGATGCGTGCCCAACCTATGTTGCATGCGGAGATCATCGCTAATATTCCCGACCTGACCGAGGAGGACATTCGGGCCTGCCTCGGTTACGCGGCGGAACGGGAGCGGGACGTGATGATCAGCTTCTCGCAGCATGAAACTGCTGCTTGGGCATCACTTGAGCCACAAACTGGCGAGGAGGCTGGCGGACGTGTTTCCCGACTCGACGCAGACGCGATTGCGGAACTCCGGATGGCGGTCGCCCGGGATGCGGGACTGGAAACCACTGACCTGCACTAACTGGCACTAATGAGAACTACGCTAAGCCGCGCATTGGGAGTGAGTTCTGCCCGGGATTTTTATTAGTGCGAGCCAGTGCCGGTTAGTGGTTTGGCGTTGGCGTCGAGTATTCACTCAAGCCCGGAGAAGCCGACTCATGCGCGGGAATGCGGGTTCGGTGTGACGCCCCTTCAGGGCTTTGGGGTTTCTTGTTGCTGGCACCCAGGGCGGCGCTGCGCTCTGCCCTGGGCTGAAATATCACCGCCCCGTTGGGGCTAACCATATCACGCGCTACGCCAAGCCAATCATTTCGTCGTAGGAACGGCCCGGGCGGACTGGAAGCCCGTGCTCCGACTGCATGGTGATGGCTTGGGCGCTGTGGACTAACAATGGGAGCCAGAATAATTTACCGAGAGTCAATGGTATCCTACTTGATGCGAGGCTCGATGTTAGGGGGATCGAAAAATGGACCTTTTAATAGTTCTGCTTGGACTCCGGGATGTAAGTCCGAACGAGGTTTGTCCCAGCCAGCTCGAAATCCGTCGCCTAAGTTTTGGGTCGCTCGCTCGCACCAATCAGATCCGCCGGTACAGGCATTTATCAGGTCTGCAAGTTCGTCGGGACTACAACTTGGTTCAATGCACTTTAATAGTTTATCAGCACTTTGCCCAAGGCACTCAACATAGGCACTTTGCCAAGGTTCGACGGAATACGCGTAAGGGCAAAACTTGCACCTCCGCACCGACACGATCTTGGTGTCTAAAGGGCAATTCTTCACCCAATTTGCTTCGACGGCTTTGACTCCTTTCTTTGTCCGGTAGAACCGAACGGCACGATGGGTGAGCCTTCTAGTCAGTACCAGACCGTGCCGCTTAAGCTCGTCCCATTCGAAGAACGGATGCCAGATCCACTGGCGGGGTGCATCGTGAAGAATCCATTTTTCAGCTTCCTCGGGAGACAGAGAGTCGGGTTTATCGCCGATCTCAATCTCAAGACTTGGAATTTTGCGTGATCTAAGAAACGCGAGCTTTGCTGCTTCGCATTTATGAGTGACCACCCATTCAACCACCAGGCTCCTTTTCGCTGAGCCTGCCTGAAGGGATACCAATGAATCGGCGCGGAAGTCGCTGTCCGCAAGCGTTTGTTCACTGTTTACCTCCAATCCATCGACCGTCGCAGGCGGTTTGAGTATCAGATGGTAAAGATGGTTATCGAGTACCAGTTTGATCGGCGGAAGCGACAAACACCGCCGGTCACAGAGGGTTTGTTTGGCGAGGAGGTGAAAGACGCTCTCACGCGCCGCCACCGGATCACACATCACCTTCGCGGCAAAGTGCGCTCGTTTCTTCTCACCGCGGCGAGCGATCAAGGGTGTCTTTTCGTCGAGCGGACTCAAACACCCGCAAGCCTTGCCCGCGGCGACTGTGGAAACATGGACAAGTCTTCCATCCTTCAACCCGTAAGGAGTTTTCAATGGTCGCAGGTTGCTCACAACAATCTTGGGGAATTCGATCCCGGGCTGGGAATGTCACGGAAAGGTCGGCTTGAGGTCGCGAATATTTTCCAGCTTGGCCTCTTTGCCGGCGGCGGAGGCATAGAGGAGGACGGGGGCGACGAGGCCGCCGGTGCCGAGTTCGTTGACGATCTTTAAGTGGTCAGTTTTCTCTATCGACACTGAATCGGCTTGAATTGGGAAGGAGTGTGCTTGGATTCGCCGCTACTCCCTGCCAGAAGCCCGCTGGAGGCGGGTTCTAATCCCAAGGATTTACAGTTGCCACGGTGCGAAAGTCCGCCGTATTCCGCGTCGCCACGGTCAGGCCGCGCGCGGCGGCAATGGCTTCAATGAGGGTGTCGAAGAGCGGTTGCGGGCGGCGCTTGGCCTCCGGTGAGTGGCGCGCCCGGCCCCAGGCCAGGGCGGCGGCGGCATCGAACGGAGCGATGTGGTCCGCATGGTCCTCCAGGAGTTCGTGCAAACGGTCCAGCAATCGCTCGCGCTTCGGGTCGGGGGCGGACGCGGCACCATCGGCGATCTCCGCCAAAGCCGGAGCAGCGATCAGATATTTCCCTTCATTCGCCTCCAGCCAAGCGAGCACTGACGGGGATGGTCTGGGTTTCCATAGTTCGGAAATAACGTTGGTATCCAGCAGGAATTTCATCGCGGTTTGATTTCGACCGGCCCCAGGTCACGCAAAACGGCGAGCAGGGAGCGGCGTGGAACCCGCTTCCGGGGAACCATTTTCACGACCACGGCACGGTCACCCTCGGCCTGCCAGTCGATCGTGGTTTCCTGGGTCCAGCCGAGCTTTCGGCGAATGCTCGCCGGCACGGTGGTCTGGCCCACTTTGGTGATGGTTGAAATCATGGCGTAAGGATTCATTAACTCCCGCGCGGTGTCACGGCGATTGTCTGAAAGGGCGACTCATACACGGTCCTGGTGATAGGGTGTGACGCCCCTTCAGGGCTTTGGGGGTTCATTGTGCCGGAACCCAGGGCGGCGCTGCGCTCTGCCCTGGGCTGAAATATTATCGCCCCGTTGGGGCTAGACAGATACCTGAGTCTTCGCGGGGAACCCGCGGGATCCCAAAGCGTACGAAGTTTCACAGCGGGCGTGGGCGGCCCGAAGCCGGATGCGAGGGCGCATCCGGCTACACCCGAGGGCGGGTGTGCTCCCCGTTCGTGTGTGCTCCCCGTTTCGCTGCGGAGTTCGGGATCAGGGGAACGTCGGTTTGAGGTCGCGGAGGTTTTCGAGTTTGGCGGCGGGGCCGGCGGCGGGGGCGTAGAGGAGGACGGGGGCGACGAGGCCGCCGGTGCCAAGTTCGTTGACGATCTGGTTGGAGACGCAGATGACGAGGGTGTTCGGGCCGGGTTTGGCGGCGGCGGTGGCGTCCATCTCGAAGGGGTAGAAGGCGGCGCCGGGGCTGTTGCCGAGGTGCTGGCCGTTGAGCCAGATTTTCGCGGCTTCATCGACGCCGCCGCACCAGAGGAAGAGGCGCTGGCCGGCGTGTTTGGCGGGGATTTCGACGGTGGTGCGGTACCACGCGAGGCCTTTGTAGTAGCGGAGGCCCTGGTTGCTCCAGGAGGTGCTGGAGGTTTTCAGTTTCTGCCAGTTGCCGCCGGTGGTTTCGGCGCGCCAGAGGCCGATGTCTTCGCCGATTTTCACGGGGTCGATCTGGAACTGCCATTCGTCGGGGGCGGCGGCGACGAGCTGGTTGCCGTCGGTGACGCGTTTGAAACCCTGCTCGGTGCAGGGGCGGTAGAAGCGTTTCATGTAGTTGACGTAAGTGCTGAAGCGGCCGGACGAGACCATGGCGACGGGTTTTTTTTCCATGAGTTCGGTGGCGAGGGCGTCGAGTTTTTCGAGTTCGGATTTGGCGGTGGGGAAGTCCACGCGGGTGCGGGCGTCGAGCATGGTGTTGAAGGCGTCGAGCATGGCGAGGGTTTGGCCGATGACTTTCACGCGGGCCGCGTAATCGCTGCCGGCGGGGGCGAGTTGCGTGGCCTGTTGAATAAGGGCGCGGGCCTGGGCGCGCAGGGCGGGCGGGTAGAAGTGAGGCATGTCCCACGCGGAGCCGGTGGTGAAATCGCCGTCGCGCAGGGCGGCGTCCATGAGGGTGAGGTAGGCGCCCAAGGGCGCGGCGGCGGGGCCGAAGAATTTTTCGTGGCAGTCTTTGAGGAGGGCGTCCACGTCGGCGCGATGGTTCCACATGAGTTTGCCGGCGATGTACATGGAGGGGAATTGCGGGGCGTAGTTGGGGAAGGTCTCGACGCGCCAGCCTTTGACGCCGAGGGCGTGGCAGGCGGGGATTTCGTCGCGGAGGCGGTGGACGATGATGAAGGGGAAGCCGGGGTCGGCGAGGTTGCTCCAATAGCCGCGGTCGTAGAGTTCGGGGAGGAGCTTGCCCCATTCCTGATAGAGCCAGCGGGCGTAGCTTTTCTCGGGGGCGATGGGATTGGAGAAGCCATGCACGCGGTCGAGCGCGATGGGGGCGAGCGCGCCCATGATGCGCGGGTCGGGCTTCCAGCGTTTCGGGGGGCGCATGTAGGAGTGATAGATGTAGAAGGCGAGCTGGGTGTCGGGGTATTCGGCTTCGACGCGTTTGAGGACTTCGTTGAAGAACCAGATGTAGCGGTCGGTGACGGAGAGTTCGTTGGAGAAGGGATCGAAGTCGCCGCCGTCGAGGGCGTGGCAGCGGTCGCATTCGCAGAAGCCCGCGCCGTCGTTGGGGCCCATGCCGATGGTGGGGCCTTTGCCGGATTTGCGGAGCTGGCGGACGTGGTCGGCGGCGTATTGGACGAGCTTGGGATTGGAGACGCAGTGCTGGCGGATGGTGCGCTGGCCTTTGACGAGGGCGTACATTTCAGCGAGTTCGGGGTTGTCAATCTGGCGGGTGGTTTTGTCCACGGAGACTTTGGGTGCGGGGAGGCCGTGTCCGCCGGGGAAAGCCACGCCGCCGCAGCGGAGGCGCGCCTGCCAGTCACGGTCGGGCATTTGAAAATGGCGCGAGGGGAAGGAGGGCGATTGCGCGGTCTGTTGGGCGCGGACATCGACGGTGGCGAGCGTGGGGATCACCGTGCCGAGCGGGCCGGGCATGAACCAGCGGCAGCCGAGTTGTTCGAGGAGTTCGATGACACCGTAGTGCGTGCCTTCCTCGATGCCGGCAACGAACACGGCGTCCGCGGTGACTTCGAGGGCGAACGCGCCGCGCACGGCGGCGGGCGGGAGCAGCGCGGTGAGGCGGTCGCGGACGTTGCGGCCGAGGAAAATGGGGATGCGTCCGGCGGCCTTGGATTTGGCGAGGAAATCGGCGACGTCGGGGGCGTTGATGGTGGTGGATTCGAGTTTCGCGCCGGAGATTTTTTCGAGGTATTCGGTGAGTTCGCGCGCGGCGAGTTTTTCCGAATCGTTTGGGTCGGCGGGCAGGGCGAGGATGGCGGTGGGTTGGCGGTTGTTGACGAGGACGGCGGCGCGGAGTGGAGCGGGCGGGAGGAGGACGAGGGTGAGGAGTGTGAGGGTGAGAGGGATGGGGCGGAGGTGCATGGGGGAGAGGGAAACAGATTGGGAGGTGCGGGGCAACGCTGGCGCGGAAGCTCAAAGATTAAAGCTCAAGGGAAGGGACCAAACCGGGCCAAGCACCAAAGCCGGCAGGGCGAAGGCGCTTTTCGCGCGGAGTAGCGCGGTTCGACAGAGAGCTGAGCCTGGCGGGCGAGGGGAACGGAGTTCTGCGGGCAAAGTGAGTCCCCTGGAGTTTTCACGGCGTCCGTGTGGATGAGTCAGGGTTAGCCCGTAAAGTCTCCCTCCGAGTGTGTTGAAGCATCCGCCCGGCGAGGGCACCGGGCCGAAAAGCACCGGGGCTTTTTTTTGGCGCCGCATCCTTGAAGGCAGCACGCCCTCACGCTGCGGTCCCCACTGGTTGCACAAACGCTCTCACCAAGCTCCGGTCATTCCACCGCCCTTACCGTAGTCAGTGACTTGATGAGTCCATGGTCAGCCCATTTCCAGACTACTTTCTTGTCGCGAGTGACTTCGAAGGCATGGGCGCCTTTCCCCTCCTGGCCGCGCAGGAAGTTACCAACGAGTAAGTTGCCGTTGGGTAACTGCTGAATGCTCGAAACCCACGTGATGTTTAGCTCGGGCGCATCGGCCGCCGTGAACTGCCATGCGATCTGTTTGTCCGGCGTCACCTCGATGACGCGCTTCTGGGTGCCGCAGGAGATGAGTGTGTTGCCGTTCTTCAGGCGCTGGGCGTCGCCGGCGTTCTCCACGCCGGTGTATTCCCAAACGACCTTGCCAGTCACATCCACCTCGCGCACCGCGCCCTCGCCTTCGTGGGCGGACAGGATGTTTCCGTTCGGGAGCTTGTGGATGTTGCGGACTTGCAGGTGATAACTCGCGTGGCTGGTCGGCAGCGAGGTCACGCGCACAACCTCGCCTTTCGCGCTCACCTCGACGGCCTGACACGGGCCTTGCTCGGCAACGAGCGTGTTGCCGTTGGCCAACCGCCGGCAGCCCAGGACCTGCGGGCACTTGCTCACGTAATTCCAAACCTCCTCACCCTTGCGCGTGACCTCGCGCACGCCCGTGGGCTTGCCGCCGTAGGCATAGAGCACGTTCCCATTCGGCAGCACCTCGAAGATCACGGCGATGCTCGGCGGTTTGTGTTCCCAAACCACCTTGCCGCTCGCGTCGAGTTCGAGCAGCCGGTTCGGCCCTTTGCCATATTCGAAGAACAGGAGGCGATGCTGGGGCGCGGGTGAATCGGCGGCGACGGTGGGCAACAACGACAGAAGTGTCAGAACCAGGGCGAGGAGGCTTCGGTGATGTTTCTTAATTCGGTGGTGTTTCATAATTCGGCGGCGTTTCAGAATCAGAGGCAATCAGATCGCTCGCGGACGGGGCGCGACCGCGGCAGCGCGGTCAGCCAGCCAGCAGTGAGACTCCCGCCGCGCTCGGCGTCTGAACCACGCCGTCCCAATTATCCGGAACCCGGACGTCGGCGAGGCGGAGGCAGCGGTCGTGGAGGAGTTGCGCGGGCTGGTCGTCGGGCAGGACGGCGAGGACGGCCTCAAACTTCGCGGCGGCCTCGCGGAACTGGCGGCGGCGGTAGAGCAAGAAGCCGCGCTCGAAGTCGGGCAGCGTTTGGCGTTTGCGCTCGCGGCGTTCCGGCGGGTCGGCGTCGAAGACCTCGTAGAGTTCCGTGGTCTGGCTTTTCCCGGTGACGCGCACGCGGTCCACGACGCGCAGGTGGAACTTCTCCGGGTTGCGCAGCGAGGCGTGCGTCTCGGCGGTGAGCAGCAGCGCCACGTTGTAGGCCTTGGTGAGGCTTTCGACGCGGGAGGCGAGGTTGACGGCGTCGGAGATGACGGTGCTGTCGAGCCGCTGGTCGCCGCCGACGGTGCCGAGGATGAGGCTGCCGGTATGGAGACCGATGCCGATGCGCACGGGCGGCTGGCGTGAGCCCGTGGCGGCGCGTTGGGCGTTCAGCGTGTCCAGCCGTGCCAGCATCGCCAGGCCGGACCGCACGGCGTCGTCGCCGCTGGCGTGGAAGAGGGCCATGATGGCGTCGCCGATGAACTTGTCGATGAACCCGTGGTGCATGCGGACGCACGGCTCCATCTGGCCGAGGAACTCGTTGATGAAGGCGAAATTCTCCTGGAGGGTCATCTTCTCCGAGAGGGCGGTGAAGCCCCGGATGTCGGCGAAAAGGACGGTCATCAGCTTCTGGACCTGGTCGCCGGGCTGCACGTCCACGAGGCTCTCCTTGTTCAGGAAGCCGAGGAATTCGTGCGGAACAAAGCGCCCGCAGGAGGCGTGGATGCGCCCGAGGTGGACATGCGTGCGGACGCGTGAGAGCAGCTCGTGGCGGGAGAAGGGCTTGGCGAGGTAGTCGTTCGCGCCCGCGTCGAACCCGGCGACGAGGTCGGCCACCTGGTTCTTCGCGGTGAGCATCAGGATGGGGAGCGCGTTCTGGGAATGATGCTCGCGGATCTTGCGGCAGCACTCGTAGCCGGACATGCGCGGCATCATCACATCGAGAATGACGAGGTCGAAGCGCTTCTCGGAACGGAGGAGTTCCAGCGCCTCGTGGCCGCTGGTGGCGACGGTGATGTTGTATTGGCGGAGACTGAGGAAGTTCTTGAGCACCTGGAGGTTCACCGGCTCATCGTCCACCGCGAGGATGTGAACGCCACGGTTGCGCGCGAGTTCGGCCTCGGTCTCGGCGTCCACGGGGCCGTTCAGTTCCGTGACCCGGGCGGGCATGGTGTCCTCGTCTTCGTTCGCGCGCACGCGGCTGAGGCGCTCGGCGAGCTGGGCAGTCTGTTCGGCCGTCGCCGCGGTGCGCGGTTCGCTGCTCACCGGCACGGTGATGGTGAAGCGCGAGCCGCGGCCCACGGTGGAGGTGACGGTGATTCCGCCGCCGTGCAGCTCGACCAATTGCCGCGAAATGGCGAGGCCCAGCCCGGTCCCGCCATACTCGCGCGCGGTGGAACCATCCGCCTGCTCGAACGACTCGAAGATGCGCTCGAACTGGTCGGCGGGAATGCCGATGCCGGTGTCAATCACGCTGATCGCGAGCTGGCTGCCCACGACCTCGGCGGTGAGCTGGACGCGGCCCTCGGCGGTGAACTTGATGGCGTTGCCGATGAGGTTGTGAAGGACTTGTTGCAGGCGGTTCTCGTCGGCGTGAACGAGCGGCGCGTCCTCGGGAATGTGGTTGAGCACCTCGACCGGCTTGCGCGAGACCAGCGGGCGGGTGAGGGCGATGACAAGGTCGGCGACGATGCGCACGTCCACCGGGCGGCGCTGGAGGTCGAGGGTTTTGTGCCGGAGCTTGGAGAAGTCGAGGATGTCGTTGACCAGATGCGCGAGACGGCGGGCGCTGTTGCCCATCATGTCCACGTTTTGCCGCTGCGAACCGGAGAGCGGGCCGGCGGCGCCCTCGATAAGCGACTCGGCGATGCCGATGATGCCGTTGAGCGGCGTGCGCAGCTCGTGCGAAGTGTTGGCGAGGAAGCTGTCCTTCATCGAGTTCGTGCGCGTGAGCGCCTCGCGGGCCTTCTTCTGTTCAGTAATGTCGTGCGCGACCACCACCGCGCGGCGCAACTGCCCGTCGCTCTCGCGCTGGAGCGAGACGGAAATCGTCACGGGAACCGGCTCGCGGTCGCGCGGGAACAAATAGCCCTCCACCGGCCCGTTCGCGGCCTGGTCGCGCACGCCGCCCACGCCGCCCACGGTCCAGTGGCCGTTGCTCGCGGTGGCCGGGTCGGGGCCGGGCCGCAGGAACTCGCGCAAGGGCAAACCGCGCACTTCGGCCAGCGAACGGCCCAGCAGGCGGACCGCGCAGGGGTTCGCGTCGGCAACGAGCAGTTCCGCGCCCGCGTCGTCCGGCTTGGTGCCGGGCGCACAGGCGGCGACGAGCAGCGCGTCGTTCATCGAGTTGATGACGCCGTCCACGTAGTCCTTGGAAACAGTCGTGCGCTGCAAGTCCTTGGCCATGTCATTGAAGGCGTCGGCCACCGCGCCGAGTTCGTCGTGCGAGCCGATGGTGATGTTCTCGTTGAGCGCGCCGGCGCGGACGCGCTGGATGCCCTGCTGAAGCCGGCGGGCATTCCCGGCGAAACCGGACGCGAGCAGCCAGCCGAACGCGATTATCGGCACCAACAGCCCCGCGCTCGTCCACAGCAGGCGCGAGCGCAGCGCCGCGATCGGCGCGAACGCCTCGCTCGCGTCCATCTCCGAGAGCAGCACCCACTTCACGTCGGGGATGTCCAGCGGCGTCCACGAACTCAGCACCGGCTCGTTGCGATAATCGCGGATGATGCGCGTGTGGCGGTTGCCCGCGAGCGAGTCGGTGACGGCGTCAGTGCGGACCTCGAAGTTGAGAATAGTCGTCTTGAGCCGGCGCACGCGCTCAACCACCTCGACGGGACGGTTCAACCCGCGCAGCAGCTTTGCGAAGCCCTCCGGGTCTTCGAGCAGGAACCGCGAGTCCGTCCGCATCTTGAAGTCCGAGCCGACCAAATACGTTTCCCCCGTCTCGCCCAAACCCTCGCGCGCCCACTGCTGGTCGCCGGTCATCACGCGGTTGATGTCGTTGACCGGCACTTGCACGAGCACGACGCCGATTTTCTCCTCGGCGTCGAACACCGGCGCGCCGATGAACGCCGCCGGCGCGGAGTAGGACGGCGCGTAAGCCTCGTAATCCGCCAGCCGGCAGAACTGGCGGTCGGCGGACTGGAGCGCGTCGCGGAAGAGGCGGCCCAGGTTGCTGCCCGCGTGCGGCCCGGCCAGCAGGCTCGTCGCGAAGTCCGTCTCCTTGAAGACCGTATAGACAATGTGTCCGGAGCGCGCATCCACGAGAAACAGGTCGTAGAATCCGAAACGGTGGATGAAGGGGCGGAAGACCCGGTGCGCCGTGAGATGCGCGCGGTCGTAGGCCGTGTTGTTGGTCTGCTGAAGCAGATTGTCCTTCGAGCCGACGGCATAGGGATTGCCCGCCACGTAGCGCGCCTGCCAATGACGCGAGAGCGGGTCGGCGGGCCACGACGCCTCCAACGCGGCGGGCTGCGTGAGATTCGTGTTGAGGCGCGGGAGAAACTCCGTCTCGTAGAAACGCCGCAGCGCCGGGTCATCCGCCGCTGGCTGCGGCGACGCTGCGTAAAAGCCTCGACTCAACTCGCGCAGCACCGCGCCCGTTTCAGGGGCCTCCGCCACGGTGCGAATCTGGTCGCGCATCCGGGCGAAGTAAGTTTCGACCTGCCGCTTCTTCGTCTCGCGCACCGCCGTGAGCCGGTCGAACGACGACTGCTCCAGCGCCGCACGCGCCGTGCGGTAGCTCTGCCACCCCGTCAGCCCGACCGACAGGACGCCGACAATCAGAAACGCGCCGAGAATCTTGGCGGCGATGGATTGGAGGAACGGGGCGCGGGGCATGGCACAGTCGGGTTGGGGGGTACGTGACTGGATAGTTAGGAGCTTTTCTGTCACGCGGCGGTGGTTTGTTCAAGTAACAAGAAAGCCGCGGGCGACGGTGGGGAGGCGCGGCCGCGCGTTCATAACTTTCCCCCGAACCGTCCGCCTGTCCGACTCGCTGCAACGCGGCAAGTCCATCCGCCACAGTGGCAGGGGCGCCTGTCCGCAGCGCGCAGTGACCCCGTAGCGCGGCTGTGTCGCAAACCAGCCGCAGCGGCCCCGGCCAGCGCGGCGTCTGAAACCATTCCGAGATTGCCGGTCATGCTGAGCCTGCTGCGGCTGGTGCTCCGCCCACAGCCGCGCTCCGGGGCGCGGCGTTCACGCCGCTTCAACGTGCGGACCTCTTAGCGCGTTCGCACCCGCCCGGAACGCACCACGCTGAAGCGGCAGGAATGCCGCGCACCTGGCGCGCTGGCACCGTCCTCCGGGCGGCGTCCTTCTCCAACAACTTCGGGATGCACCCACCACCACGCGGGAACGAAGTTTGTGCTGGCCACGACCGGAGCCGGAGTCATAAACGCGGACATTCAACCGCCCGCCCAAATGCACCGTATGAAACCGCGCCCGAGCGCCCCGGGTTTTTGCCAGGCAGTTGGGAGGCTCCGGCCCAAACGCGGCTCCCCTTGTTCAGCGAAGCCGTTCTCCCTCACGCCAACCCTCTTCCAGCGGGAGCGGGTAGGGGTGAGGGTGAGCGGCTCCAAACTCGCAACCACGCCGCAAAAAACTTGGCCGCTCCTGAGCCGCGCTGCCCGCTGCGCACCACCCGCGATGGATGGGCATTGACCACATGACCGCCCCCACCGAGTTCCCCGACCTCCGCCGCAAGGTCGCGTGGCGCACGCTCCCGCTGGTGTTCGTGCTCTACATCGTCGCCTATCTCGACCGCGCCAATGTCGGCTTCGCGAAGCTGCGCATGGCGAGCGACCTGAAATTCTCCGAGGAAGTGTTCGGCCTCGGCATCGGGATTTTCTTCATCGGCTATCTGCTGCTCGAAATCCCCGGCGCGCTACTCGTCGAGCGCTGGAGCGCGCGGAAGTGGTTCTCCCGCATTCTCATTTCGTGGGGCTTGATCTCGGCGCTGACGGCGTTCGTGCGGACACCGATGGAGTTTTACGTCGCGCGCTTTTTGCTGGGCGTGGCGGAGGCCGGTTTCTTTCCGGGCATCATTGTTTATTTCACGCACTGGTTCACGAGCCGGGACCGCGCGCGGGCGTTGTCGGGACTCGTGATGGCGGTGCCGTTCAGCCTCGCGCTGGGCGCGCCGGTGTCGGGCCTGCTGCTCGATGTGAACTGGCTCGGGCTGGCCGGGTGGAAATGGCTGTTCATCGTGGAAGGTCTGCCCGCCGTCGTCCTCGGCGTCGTGACGTTGCTCTGGATGACCGACCGGCCGCGTCACGCGCAGTGGCTCACGCCCGAGGAACGCAACCATCTCGAAGGCCAGCTCGCCGCCGAGGCGCGCGCGAAGGACATTGGCGGCGGCACGACCGTCTGGCAGGCGTTGCGGCTGCGCAATGTCTGGCTGCTGGCGCTCGGCATTTTCGCCGCCAACACCGGCGGCTACGCGCTCGCCTTCTGGCTGCCGACGACGGTGAAAAATCTCTCACAAGGCTCGGACCGCGCGACGCTGATTTACAGCGGCCTCTATTTCGCGTGCGGCATGGTCGGCGTGTTTGTCTCCGGCCAGTCCTCCGACCGCAGCGGCGACCGCAAATGGCATTGCGTCGGTGGCATGGTGGCGACCGGGCTGTGTCTCGCGGGCAGCGCGATTCCGGGCCAGCCGTTTCCGCTCGTGATGACGTGGCTGTTCGCGACCGGGCTGGTCGCGTTTTTCTGGCCGTCGCCGTTCTGGGCTCTGCCGACCGTCACGTTGACGGCCTCGACCGCCGCGGTTTCCATCGGCTTCATCAACATGCTCGCGAACCTCGCCGGCTACTTCGGCAACCACTTCACCGGCTGGCTGCGCAAGCACGAGGCGACCGAGAGCACCTGCTTGTTCTTCCTCGCCGCGTGCTATTTGCTCGGCGGAATCATCGTGAGTTTCGTGAGTGTGAAAAGGACCGGTGCGGCCGGCCCGCCGCCCCCGTTGCAACCCGATTTCAAAACATGAACGCAGCCAAATCCACCGTGGTGATCACCGACTGGACCTTCCCGGACCTCGGCATCGAGGAGGGAATCTTCCATGCCAACGGCCTCGAACTCTTCGCGCGCCAGAGCAAGACCGAGGCGGAACTGATCGCCCTCTGCGCCAATGCGGACGCGGTCATCACGCAGTTTGCGCGCGTGAATGCCAACGTCGTCGCGGCCATGAACAAGGCGCGCGCCATCGTGCGCTACGGCATCGGCGTGGACAACGTGGACCTCGACGCCGCCCGCGCGCGCGGCATCCCCGTGTGCAACGTCCCCGACTATTGCATCGACGAAGTGGCCGACCAGACGCTCGCCTTCATCCTCGCCACGACGCGTCAGGTCGTGACCCACGCGACGCATCTGCGCTCCGGCAAATGGGGCCTCGCGACGCCGCTCGCCGGCATGAAGGCGTTACGCGATCTCACGGTGGGCGTCGTCGGCTGCGGGCGGATCGGGCGCGAAGTGGTGAGGCGCTTGCTCGCGTTCAAGTGCGCCGTGCTGGTGTTCGATCCCGTGGTGCCCGCCGTTGAAATCGAGAAGCTCGGCGCGCGTGCCGTGAGCTTCGGCGATCTGTTGAAGAATGTGGACGTGCTCACCTTGCACTGCCCGCCCACGCCGCAGACGCGCCGGTTGATCAACCGCGAGACCCTCGCACAGCTCAAGCCCGGCACCATTTTCATCAACGTGGGCCGCGGCGATCTCGCCGATCCCGAGGCGCTCACCGCCGCGTTGCAGAGCGGCCAGCTCGGCGCAGCGGCGCTCGATGTGTTCGATCCCGAGCCGATTCCCGCCGGGCATCCGCTGCTCGCGATGCCGAACGTCATCCTCGCCCCGCACATCGCCTCGTGCAGCGTGCCCGCGGTGAAAAAGCTCCGCGAGTCCGTGGCCCACATCGCGCTCGCAGGGGTGCGCGGCCAACCGCTGACCACCGTTGTAAATGGAGTGAAGCGATGACGTCTTCGGCTTCCAATCGCACCGTTTCCTACGAGGCCCTCCACGAGTTCACGAAGGCCGCGTTCCTCTCCACCGGCCTCTCCGAAACCGACGGGACCACTGGCGCGGACGCGCTCGCGACCACGGATGCGTGGGGCGTTTTCACCCACGGCACGAAATGTCTCGCGGGCTATTTGCGCCGCCTGCAACTCGGCGGCCTCCGACCTCGCGGCGTGCCGCGCGTTGCGGCCGAGGGCGGCGCGTGGGCCTTGGTGGACGGCGATTCTGCGCTCGGCCAGGTCACGTCCGTATTCGCCATGCAGACCGCCATCGCGAAGGCGCGGCAGCAGGGCGTCGCATACGTCGGCGTGCGGAACAGTTGTCACTTCGGCGCGGCGGGCTACTACACGTGGCTGGCGGCGCGCGAGGGCTTCATCGGCATTTCCATGGCGAATGACATACCGTCGGTCGCGGCTCCCGGTGCGCGTGGGGCCATCGCGGGGAGCAATCCGATTTCCTCCGCCGTGCCCGCCGGCCGCTATCGCCCGATGTTGCTCGACATGTCCACCGCCACGGTTGCCGGCGGGAAAGTTTATGCCGCCCGGATGCGCGGCGAACCCATTCCCAACACCTGGCTCGTCGGCGCGGACGGCAAACCCACCACCGACCCGACCGGATATCCGCAAGTCGGCGCGCTACAACCTGCCGCCGGACACAAAGGCTACGGCCTGTCGCTGCTGTGCGAGACGCTCTCGGGCATTCTCACCGGCGCGGCCGTGACGTGGCAGGTGGGCACGTGGATGTGGGACGACGGCAAACAATCCACGAACCACGGCGCGGCCTTCATCGTGATCGACACCAACGCCATCATGCCCGCCGCGCAATTCGCCGCCCGCATGGAAGCGCTCATCGACGAAATCCACGCCGCGCCGCTGGCCGAGGGCGCGACGCAGTTACGCGTGCCCGGCGAGATGGAATGGGAGCATCACACCCGCGCCATGACGCATGGTATCTCGCTGCCTGAAGACGTCGTCGCCAGTCTGCGCAAGGCCGCCGAGATGACGGGAGTGGCACCGGAGTGGCTGCAATGAACAAGCGTTTTCAAGACCCAGCGGGTAGCCGCCGACGTGAGGAGGCGGATCGGGCGATGAACCCGAGTCTCCGCCTGCCAACGTCCCGCACGCTCCGAACAAAACAGATTGGGCAAAGGAATGGAGGCAGAGGAATGAAGACAGTAAATTCCCGTCCCTATTCCTTTGCCTCCATTCCTTTGCCCAACCCTCCACTGCCAGCCTCCCCGAAAAACCGATTTGGCAGACACATGGGCGCAGACGAATGGGAAAGGACCAATCCCTTTTTGCTATTACTCTGCCCCCATTCGTCTGCCATTCCCGTTCCTCATTTCGACCTATGACTTCCTCCCTGTTTGATCTCACCGGCAAAGTCGCCCTCGTCACCGGCGCCGCGCAGGGCCTCGGCCGCGCGATGGCCACCGCGCTCGCCGAAGCCGGCGCGGACGTGCTGCTCGTGGACCGCAACGAAACCGGCGCGCGCGAAACCGCCGCGACCCTCGCCCAGCTCGGCCGTCGCGCCGTCGTGGCCGCCTGCGATGTCTCGGACCCCGTGCAGATTCGCGAACTGTTCCACCGGCTCGACACCGAGTTTGGCCGCATCGACTTCCTCGGCAACGTCGCCGGCGACGGCATCCTCGGCACGCCCGAAGACATCCCGCTCGAAGACGTGGAGAAATGCTGGCGCAACCTCGTGCTTGGGCGCTTCTGCGCGTGTCAGGAAGCGGGCCGCCGCATGTTGGCCGCCGGGCGCGGCAGCATCGTCAACATCGGCTCGCTCGCGAGCATCACCGCGCTCGGACGCAGCCACATCGCCTACAGCATGGCCATGGGCGCGGTCGCGCAAATGACCCGCGAACTCAGCACCGAGTGGGCCGGCCGCGGCGTCCGCGTGAACGCCATCCTGCCCGCGCAAGTGATCAATCCCGGCCTCCAACAGCGCATGGCCGACCACCCCGCGCTGCGTGACAAATTCCTCAGCGGCATCCCCGCCGGACGTTTCGGGCAGCCGGATGACATCAAGGGTCTCTCAGTTCTGCTCGCATCGGATGCGTCGAGTTGGATTACCGGGGCGCTCATTCCGATGGACGGGGGAAATCTGGCCGTGAATGCGGGCGGATCGGTAGGACCGGGGGGAGGAGACAGGAGGCAGGGGACAGGGGACAGAAAACAGGAATCAGGGGACAGGAAGCAGAAGTCAGGAAGCAAACGGAAATAGGAGGAGGTTATGGCTGTTCGCTCGGCGAAAGAACTTACGGTTTACAAAAAGGGATATGCGCTCGCGATGCGCGTGTTCGAGATCAGCAAACGTTTTCCCGCAGAGGAACGCTACGCACTCACTGGCCAGATTCGGCGATCATCGCGCTCGGTCTGCAACAATCTGCGCGAGGCGTGGGCCAAGCGCCGCTATCCTTCCCACTTTGTCAGCAAACTCACTGACTGCGACGGCGAGAGCAATGAGACGGACACTTCGCTCGATTTCGCTCGCGACTGCGGCTACATCTCATTCGCCGAACATGCCGAACTTACCGCGCTAAACACCGAGGTCGGCAAGATGCTCGGCTCGATGATAACTAACCCCGATCCATTCCTCCTTCCCCCAACACGCTGATGCAAACCACGACTCCTGATTCCTGTCCCCTGCCCCCTGTCCCCTGTTCCCTGCCTCCTGCCCCCTGTCTCCTGTCCCCTGCCTCCTGCCTCCTGCTCTATCGCACGATGCAACTCATCCGCCAAACCGAGGAACAACTCGCCCGCTGTCACCAACGCGGACTCATCC
>BJHT01000048.1 GCA_014193395.1 Verrucomicrobiota bacterium | reverse complement strand
ACCGCTTCGTCCGGGAACAACTCGCGGGCGATGAACTGCTCGCCGCGGCGCCGCGCGACACCGCCGAACAGGACGCGCTCATCGCCACCGGTTTCCTCCGCCTCGGCCCGCACGACAACTCCGCCGGCAGTTTTAACGAGCAGGACCGGAGCCGCGCCGAGCTGATGTTCGACCTCGTCGAAACCACGGGCAGTGCATTCCTCGGGCTCACGTTCAACTGCTGCCGTTGCCACGACCACAAGTTCGACCCGCTGCTCCAGGCCGACTACTACCGCCTGCGCGCATTCTTCGAGCCGGTGAAGTTCAACGACACCACCCCGCTCGATCTGGCCGCCGAACAGGACGCCATCCGCAAGCACAATGAAGGCGTGGACGGGGAAGCGAAGGCGCTCAAGGCGCAACGCGACGCTCTGCTCGAAGCACCGAAGCTGCGCCTTCGCTCGGAACTGGTGGCGAAATTGAGCGCAGAGGAAAAGGCGCTCGTGGACCTGCCGAAGGAGAAGCAGACCGGCGAGGTGAAACCCAAGTTCGACGCCTTGCAGAAAAAGATCACGCCCGGTGACAAGGAAGTGCTGGCCGCGTTGGAGAAGGAGCAGAAGACGCGCTACGACCAGCTTGGCGAGCAACTCAAGAGCGTCGAAGCCAAACGGCGGGCCTTCACGTTCGGCATGCTCATGCGCGATGGCGACGGCAAGCCCGCCGATACCAAGGTGCTTTACCAAGGCAACTACAAGCAGCCGCGCGAAGCCGTGGTGGCGGGCTTTCTCTCCGCACTGGACCCGAATCCGGCAATGGTGCTCACGAACGCAAACCCGAAGACCACGGGCCGTCGGTCCACGCTGGCAGCATGGATTGCCTCACCCACCAATCCCCTGACCGCACGCGTGCTGGCGAACCGCCTCTGGCAGCAGCACTTCGGTGCCGGCCTGGTGGCGACGCCTAATGACCTCGGTTTGGCGGGCGCACGGCCCACCCACCCGGAGTTGCTCGACTGGCTGGCGGGCGAGTTCATCCGAGGCGGCTGGTCGGTGAAACAGTTGCATCGCGTCATCGTGACGAGCGCTGCGTATCGCGCCACGGCGGCGGCAGGTAGCACGTCGGCACCCTTCGCCCGCTCTCCGCATCGACTGTCCGCCGAACAGTTGCGCGACTCGCTGCTCGCCGTGTCCGGTCTGCTGGCCGCGAAAGCCAGCGGCGCGCCCGTCTGGCCCGAACTGGCCGCCGAGGTGCTGCGGGCGAACCCCGCCTTCCTCGACGACAACGCGGAAAAGACGAAGGGCTGGTATCCCTCGCCGAAGGCGGACCAGTTTGTGCGCAGCCTCTTCCTGGTGCAAAAGCGCACCGTGAAGGTGCCGTTCATGGAGACCTTCGACCTGCCGGACAACGCCGTCTCGTGCGCCCGCCGCGACCAGTCCATCGTGGCGCCGCAGGCGCTCACGCTGCTGAACGGGTCGCTCACCATCGAGGCCGCGAAGGCGCTCGCCCAGCGGGTTCAGCGCGAAGCCGGCGAACTGGCGGAAGCGCAGGTGAAGCAATCCTACCGCTTCATCCTCCAGCGTGCGCCAACGCCCGAGGAAGCCGCCTCGTGCCTCAAACTCCTGCAACATCGCACCCTCCCCGAACTGTGCCGCGCGTTGCTGAACTTGAATGAGTTTGTGTATGTGGACTGAGGGGGCGAGTGCAACGGCATTAAGTGTTCAGTAATCAGTGCGGGCATGGTGCGCAGTTGCCAGGACTGAACACTGAATACTTCCCGCCAAGAGTGACTACTTCGCCGCGAATGTCAGCCGGTCGCCGTCCGCGCTGACATTGATTCTGTCATCGGGCTTGAACTCGCCATCGAGCAGCTTTGTCGCGAGCGGGTCGAGGAGCAGATCTTGCACGGCACGCTTGAGCGGATGCGCGCCATTCATTTCGTCGGCTGGATTTTTTCGCCTGTCCCGCTTTTCCCGGAATCTTTTTCCGGCAAATGGCTGCGCTTTACGGAATGTTCCAGCAGATGACATCCGCCGAAAATGACAAACATGACCAGTTCCTCCGGCTCTACGTTGAGCATGAAGAGGCTCTGAATGGCTTTGTACGGAGCCTGGTGCCGACCCGGGAGGACGCGCGGGAGGTGATGCAGGAGGTGGCGGTGGTGCTGTGGCGGAAGTTCGGGGAACTGAACGATCTTGAGGACTTCCGACGCTGGGCGTTTGGCGTGGCGAAGTTCAAGGCTCTCGCATGCCTGCGCGATCGGATGCGAGACCGGTTGGTGTTTGACGAGGAGGTGCTGGAACTTCTGGCCGCCGAGGTCACGGACAACGCCGATACCTTTGAAGCGGAGCGGGTAGCGCTGGACGAGTGCATCGGCAGGCTGGGCGTTGCGCAAAGAAAACTCCTCGACGCGGCCTATGCGCCCGGGGTCCGCATGGATGAACTGGCGACTTCCCTCGGGCGCACGCCCATGTCTTTTTACAAGGCCCTGCATCGCATCCGGCTGGCCCTGATGGATTGCACGCAACGGGTGCTCGCCCGGGAAGGACTCTCATGAATTCACATCAGGAAAATCTCGAACTCGCGCGCCGTTACTTGGACGGCACCGCCACGCCGGAGGAGACCCGCGCGCTGGAGGAATTGTTGCGTACGGATTCGGCGTTTCGCCGGCAGTATCTTCGTTACACCAATGTGGATGCCGCGCTCGGCAGCGGACGATTGTCTGCCGCGCCGGCCGTCCAACCAGCGCAAGTTGTCTATCATCCGTCGTGGTTCGGCTGGTTCCAATGGCGTCCGCTCGCGGCGGCGGCGGCGGGGTTGGTGATCGGGTTGTTCAGCGCGTCGGTGGTGTTTGGGATTGTGGTGCAGCGCGGGGTGGAAAGGCGGACGCCGCTGGCGGTGTTTGAGCCGGGCTTCGAGAATCCGCAGATGCCGCTCGCCGTTGGCTTCCCCGCCGGGTCGGGCCGGTGGAGTGGCGATGCGGCGCGGGTGGTGACTGCGGAGAACGGAGTGCCGCCAAAGGAAGGCAAGTTCATGCTCCGGTTGGAACCGATGAGCAAAGGTGTGCCGCGGATCTACCAAGTGTTGGATCTGCAATCAGTGCCGTCGAGCGGAGGCTCCGAGACGCGGAACATAGAAATCTCGGCGTCGTTCGCGGCGGCTGGCGACGATGCAACGGTGCGCTACGTGATTCGGGCGTTCGCCGTCTCCGAGACACCGGCGAGTCTCGATGCCGCTTGGTTTGACCGACGGGATGAATCGATCGCCTCGGCCACGAGAGGTTTGGATGTCATGCCGGGAACCAAAGGCTGGCTGACGCTAAGTGTAAAGATTCAGGTTCCCCGCGCGGCTCGCAGCCTCGTGCTCTTTCTTGGAACGCGGACGCCGGACAAAGCGGCGCGGACGGCGCCACATTACTTGGACGACGTGCGCGTGGCGTTGCTTACCTCACCGGCCGTGCCGTGATGCCTCTGATTGTTGAAACACCAAGCCCAAGCTCCCATGAAGCACGCGCTAACCATCCTTTCCGCCCTTCTGCTGGCTCAACTGGCTCCGCTCCATGCCGCGCTTGGTCTAGCCCGGGAGGCCTATGGCGTTTGGGACCGAGAGGGCTTTCATTCCGTCACCACATATCCCTACGCCCGAGGTCAGTCATTGGATATGTCCTGGGCGGCTGTTCAAACAGCACGGACTAACTTTGATTGGTCGGTGCTGAATGCCCAACTGCAGTTTGCCGAGGATCAGAACCAAGTGTTTACCTGCAAGGTATCCCCGATCGACGCCTCGGCTCCGGGCAAAAGCATGCCGACTTGGATGTTCGGGCCGCTCACCGCGTCCGGCGGGGGCGTCGAGTCATTCACGGAATCGGGCAGAGGTGCGGCACCCTACACGTATGGGTATTATCTGAATCCCCAATTTCAGGTCTATTTCGAAGAAATGGTTCACGCGTTTGCCAACTATCTTCGCATTCAAGTTTCGCCGGGCAAGCAGGCCCGTATCGCGTTCGTTCGTGTGGATACCGGCGCCACAGGGGACGAAGCCCCGTATGAAAACGGTGGCCTGGTTCCGGTGCAGTATCAGATTTCAGCCGCGCAATGGCTGACCTACCGGCTCTGGGTTTTCGAAGTCTTCCGGAAGGCTTTCCAGGAGGGGCCTGGACCCGTTATTCCACTGCTCTTTAATGGCGTAGAACCACCCGCCGCCCAAACCGCATGGGATTGGATTACCACCAACGTGAAAGGTGGTTTCGGCATCAAGCATGGCGGGCAGTTGCGCGGATATCATTTGTCGGAATCTGAGTCGAACGTGCAGGTGTATAAGCCGCTTGCTGTGGACTCGGCCTTTACCTTTTTCTCCAGAAACGAAATGGATCAAACCTGGCAGAAGCCCTACTTCCAGCTCAACGTGCCGTTGAGCATGTATTGGGCGGCTCTCGAGCAACTAAATGTCGGTATGAGCATCTGGGATTGGAGCGGCACCTGCATGGAGGGCGCCTCCGCCAATAGCTTTGCTTTTACAGCCGAGTTTTTCAACAAGTGGGCGGCGGAGGTGGATCCAGCAACGGCCGGAGGTGGATTCTGCGTTTTTCATGAAGGACTTGATTCGTCCGATACGAATAAGTTCCCGGCGGCCGCCTATGGCAATGCATCATGGGGCAATACCACCCGATACACGGCAATCTGCAATGCCTATGCCAGTCAGGGTGCCAAGATGGATGATCTGACGGGAGCTACCATGGGGTCTGTTGCCCAGCGGGACGACAACCCCGGCATGATTGGATTTAACGATGCCGGCTGGAGAATCCATCCCGGAAATTACGACCGCTTCATAACGCAGATCAATCCCGATGGCACGAGCAAGGGGCTCTGGCGCGTCAGCGGAACGCTGACTGCCTCATCGCATCATTACGACCGTTTTGCACGGCGCTCTGACCATGCGTCCGGCAAGGATACGATGTATTTCGACATTAATGAGAAGCTTCTACCGTCTGTCGGCCAGCGGGTGCAGCTTAATGTGACTTATCTCGACCGTGGGAACGGGCAGTTTAAACTGCTATACGATGCCGCGGGGAACAGCCAAAAGCGGGCGTTCACCGTGACGAAGGCCGGCAGTAACGCTTGGGTGACCAAGTCGGTGGTCGTTACGGATTGGGTTTTCGGAAACCACGGACCGAACGGTTCCGATCTGCAACTGGTCAACTTGGCTACTGATGCCGGTAACCCGGATACCATTTATCACGGCATCGAAGTCATCAAGCTTGCCGATGTCAATGTTGGCACCGTTGGCAAGGGCACGGTGACCGGCCGCACGGATGGCACCGTCTATGCCCCGGTCATGGGCACGTTCATGGAACGGCAGCGGTTGGAATTGACCGCCACGCCGGCGCCAGGTTGGCGCTTCACCGGGTGGACCGGCGAATTGAGCAGCACGAACACCCGGCCATTTCTTTTTCCGACGAAAGACTCCCGCGTCACGGCTAATTTTGCGTTCATCAGCAGTTCGGCAGGATTAACCACCTCAACCGACAATTTCGATTCTGGGACGTGGACGGGCGGCACCGGTTGGAGCGGCAGCTGGGTTATCAGCAATACTGCCATTCCGGGGGCCATCGCCAAACTGGACGGGACCACCGGCCCCGCGCAAATTACCCGCACCCTTGCCGTGGCACTGACCAACGCGACTCTGGCCTTTGACTGGGATCTGGATCGAATTGGCAACAGCGAGTCGGGCACGGCCGAAGTGTTCAATGGTTCCTGGATAAATGTCTGGACCCAGACCGACAAAGGACTCGACTCCGGGAGCACTGCGGAATTGTTGACAACGAATATCAACCTGAGCGCCTATGGCAGCATCTCGAAAATACGCTTCACCTTAAATTCCAGCACTTCAACCCGCAGTTTCTACGTTGATAATGTGAGTGTGACCGGAACTCCGTCCTTAACACAGACGAATACTCAGCCCCTTTTCAGCAGCGATCCCATCAGTAAAACCCCGGTGACAAACGGCGAGGCCTACGCCGGAACGTTGGCGACTGATGCGAGCGATCCGGGCAATAACCCGCTGACCTTCTCCAAGGTTTCCGGCCCCGCCTGGCTCAGCATAGCCGCCAACGGGACGCTCTCCGGAACACCGGCGGCCTCCGATGTCGGTCTCAACAGCTGGAATGTTCAGGTCAGCAGTTCCGGTGCATCGGACACGGCGATTCTCTTGATTGACGTAAGCGCGCCCAGCTTAGTTGCACCGTCGGCGCTGACTTATTCCAGCAACTCCGCCAATTATATAATGGGCATGGCGATCGCCAGCAACACACCGGCCAGCAGTGGCGGAGCCGTGATTGCTTATTCCATCACGCCTTCTCTGCCGGCGGGTCTGACACTAGACTTCACCACGGGAGTCATCAGCGGCACGCCGACGGCATTGACTCCGGCCGCCAATTATACCGTGACCGCCACGAACAGCGGCGGATCCACAACCGCAGTCATTAACCTAGGAGTGGTATCGCCATATGCTGCGTGGGCCAATCAGTATCTTCTCGTTCAAGGGCCGCAAGGAGATGACGATGAGGACGGGAACTCCAACTATTTCGAGTTCATCGCCGGCCTCGATCCAAGGAATACCAACTCGGTCTTCACCCTGAAAATTACACCCGTTGCCGGTCAGCCGAATCAGATGGCGATTCATTTCGGTCCAATCGTCATCGGTCGCACCTATACGGTGAAACGCGCCGATTCCTTGACCCCTGGGTTGTGGACCCCGTTGAGCGGAAGCACTTCAAGCGAGATCGGTAACCAGCGCACCGTAATCGATACCGGAGCTTCGGGCGTGAAAGCGTTCTACGTAGTCGAAATCAGATATCCGTAAAAGCAACTAACTGTCGCTACGCGGGGCAAGTCTTGGCACCGAGAAAAGCGAACGATGAACTTTCGATGTCGATCGTGATAACTTGCCTATGAAAAACAAATACCAGCAAGCCGGCTTTACGCTCATCGAACTCCTCGTTGTCATCGCCATCATTGGTATTCTGGCCAGCCTGTTGTTGCCGGCATTAGGAGCGGCCAAGGCGAAGGCCAAAGCGATCGCCTGCCTGAATAACCAGAAGCAAATCGGGCTCGCCACCATGATGTATGTGGATGATTACCAGGACACCTATCCAGCCGACCTGAGGCTGAGGTCCAGCAACCCGGAATACATGACCAATTCCGGCGCGTGGCCGACCGCCCTGCTGAATTATTTGGGCCAAAAATCCACTTGGGTGGTTGGGATGCCGCAACCGGAAGTTTACCTTTGCCCGGCCGAAAAGAAGTCGGGTTCTACCAATATGTTTTTTGTGATGGGTTACCTGGCGAATGCCCATGTGATTCGGGAAACCGACGATAGTGATAACACTATGAAGTCCCCGCTCCGGTCCAGCCAGATTCCGGCACCTAGCGACATTTTGTTATTCGCCGAAAAGGCTCCCCTTGATTGGGATCATAATCGGACGGCGAATGAAATGAGTGTCAATGGGATCGGGAAATGGGCCCAAATCCCGATAGCCGCCGACCCGAAGGGCCTGACGCGGCACAGCGGGAACTGCAACATGGTGGCGGCGGACGGACATGCCGCTTTGATCAAGTTCCCGCCGTGGGGAACAATTCCACCAAATCTACTGCAACTGGGCGACGTCCGGACCGGCGCAGGCGGCAATTGGGCCCGGGGCGGATCGGAAGTTGTCTTCATGCGCGAGCATGGCGCGACGCAGGGCGGATTCTGAGACCAACAGGAAGCAGTTCGCCAAACACGTGATAGCTCAACACATCATTTAGCACCGCAGATTCAATACAAACTCCGTCAATCCCATGAACACACACCGCACACCCTTCATCGACCGCCGCCATTTCCTTCGTGGACTTGGAATGGCACTCGCGCTCCCGGCTTTTGAAAGCCTCAACGTCGGCTTCGCGGCCACGGCCGTGAGCGCCACACCGCGGCGTTTGATCTGCATCGGGAATCATCTCGGCTTCTGGCCCGGCGGATTCTTTCCAACGGCGGAAGGGCGCGACTACGCGATCAGCAAGACGCTGGCTCCATTGCAGGCGCATCGCGGGGATTTCACCGTGTTCTCCCATCTCGATCACAATTCGAAGGGCGGCCACGGCGCGGTGCATTCGTTTCTGACGGGCGTGAAGAAGGAGGAAGCGGCGGGGTTTCCGGAAAAGAACATTTCGATCGATCAGGTGGCTGCGGAGCATGTCGGCGCGGCGACGCGTTATCCCTCGATCACGGCGGGGATCGGCGAGGGCACGGACATGTGCTGGAACCGCGCGGGTGTGCACATTCCGCCGGTGAACAATCCGGCGCGTCTGTTTGAGGCGCTGTTTGTCGAGGCGAGCGCTGGCGCGAAGGCGTCAGAACGCGAGCGCCTGTCGAATCGCGCGAGCGTGCTCGATGCGTTGCGCGAGTCGGCCAAGCAACTGGCGGGCAATCTGGATGCGGCGGATCGCAGCAAACTCGATCAATATTTGACCTCGGTGCGCGACGTGGAGCGTCGGCTGAAAATGTCCGAGGCGTGGCTGGGGCGGCCAAAGCCCAAGTCGCCGATCGACGCGATCAAGGACGAGGAGCGGAAACAGATCGAGGAGATCCCGCTGTTCATGGATCTGATGACGCTCGCGTTGCAGACGGATTCGACGCGCGTGGCGACGTTTGAAGTCCCGCTTGGGTTCCACACGCAGGACCTCGACGTCGGCGGCTATCATGGGCTGTCGCATCACAGCAAAGCGGAGGGCCTGCTCACCCAGTTGCAAGTCGTGGAGAACTACCTCATGACACAGTTCGCGCACCTGTTCGGGAAGTTGAAGGAGGCGAGGCTGATGGACAGCACGCTCGTGGTGATCGGCAGCGGCATGGGCAATGCCTCGAACCATTCGAATCGTAACCTGCCGGTGCTGCTCGCGGGCGGCGGCCTCAAGCATCAGGGCCACCTCGTTTGCCCGGAGGATGAGCGGAAGCGCATTCAGTTGTCCAATCTCTGGCTGTCCACGCTCCAGTGGTTCGGCGCGGAGCGCGAGCGCTTCGGGCGCAGCACGGGGACGTTCACGCCGATGAAGATTGCCTGATGAAGAACCCTTACATCCGAGCGCACATGAAACCGAAATTGCCCAAACTCAAACTCACCCACCCTTGCGGCCTGCTTTGGCTCGTCGCGTGGCTGGGTGCTTCGTCATGTTCCTTCGCGGCTCCGCTCGACAAGTTCCTCGGCGAGTATTGCATCAAATGCCACGGCCCGGAGAAGCAGAAGGGCGACCGGCGCTTCGACAGGCTCACACCGACGATCAAGACACCGGACGATGCCTTGCTCTGGCAGGAGATTCTCGATCAGCTCAACAAGGGCGAGATGCCGCCGAAGAAGGAGAAGCAGCCCTCGAAGACGGAACTGCTCGCGGTGGTCGATGCGATCACTCAATCCGTGGCCGATGCCACGCTGCGTTTCAAAGGCACGGCAGCCCATACGGTGCTGCGCCGGCTCAACAGCTACGAATACCAGCAGACCATCGGTGACCTGCTGGGATTGAACGTCGCGGGATGGAATCCCGCTGCCAACTTCCCGCCGGAAGTCCGCGCCGGCGGCTTCGACAACGATGCCGGAGCGCAGGTGACTTCCGGGATGTTGCTCGACCACTACTTCATCGCCGCCGAGGAAGCCATCAAGCGCGCGACAGCCTTTGGTCCGAAGCCCGAGTTGAAGAGCTACGCGCAGAAGTCGCCGTTCTACTTCGAGAAGCAGAGGAGAAAGTTCGACCTGCCGAAGGTTTTCCAGACCGACCGCTACCGCTGGGTGTCGAAAACCGGCTACGATGATCTCGTCGCGCGGCATTACCGCGGAGGTCACATTGGGTTCGAGCCTCTGGGTCACGGCGGCGCACCGCAGAGCGGGCGTTACACCATCCGCATCCAGGCCGCCGCCATCGACCGCACGCATCCCTACGACTTCCTGACGGACTTCCGCAACGGCGATCCGATCGTGATGGAACTCGCCGCGGTGAATCGCGAGGGGAGCGTTGAGAGCACGGGCAACATCACCACGCAGCGCACGCTCGCGTTGGTGGAACTCACCAGCGAGAAACCGCAGTGGTTCGAATGGACTGTCGATCTCGACCGCGGCGAGGAACCGGAGGTGCGCTTTCGCAATGGCGCGCCTGCGGCCAAGGCTCTGGCGTTCAAGTTGAACAGATTCGCAAACGGGCATCCCGAACTGGAAGCTGTTGCAAAGCTGAACCTGGGAAAGGGCGAGATCGCTGCGGCAATGCTCAAGGCTTATCGCGGTCCGAAGCTCCGCATCTGGGAGATACAGGTCAAAGGTCCGCAACTCGACCAATGGCCGACGCGTGGTCACACGTTGCTTTACGGCAGCCTCACGCCGAATCAGGTCAGTCGCGCCAACATCCCCGAGCGTCTGCGCATCTTCGCCGAAGCCGCCTTCCGTCGTCCGTTGCGTTCCGGCGAACTGTCCCCGATCGAGAAGCTGGTCACCACCAAACTCGACGCCGGCATGAAGCCGATGGCCGCACTACAACTCGGCTTTCAATCCATCCTCTGCTCGCCCGCCTTCCTCCACCTGCACGAGGGCAGCGGCAAGCTCGACGACTACGCGCTGGCTTCGCGCCTGTCGTATTTCCTCTGGTCCTCCATGCCCGACGCGACGCTGCTCCAGCTCGCCTCCGCAGGAAAACTTCACGACCCAGCGACGTTGAGCGCGCAGGTAGATCGCATGCTGGCCGACCCGAAGTCGCAGCGCTTCGTGCAGAACTTCATCCGCCTTTGGCTGAACCTCGACAACATCGGCGAGATGCCGGTCTCTCCTGAATTCGTCAGCTTCTATCGCGACAACATCGACGCCGCCATGCGTGCCGAGACCGAGACATTCTTCCGCCACATCCTCGATAAGAATTTGCCGCCGCGCGAATTCCTCGCCGCCGACTACACCTTCCTGAATCGCGAACTCGCACTGCACTACGGCCTGCCGCCGGTGAAGGGTGTTGAGCTTCGCCAAGTGTCGCTACCGAAAGGCGTGCGCGGCGGTCTGCTCACGCAAGCCGCGTTTCTCACCGCATCGGCGAATGGCGTGGACACCTCGCCCGTCGTGCGCGGCATTTTCGTGCAGCAGAAAATCCTCGGCTACACGCCACCACCACCACCGCCCGACGTGCCCCTGCTCGAACCCGATGCCAGCGGAGCCAAAACGATCCGCGAGCAGCTTGCCAAGCATCGCACGATCGAAACCTGCGCGGCGTGTCATCAGAAGATCGACCCCTACGGATTCGCGCTGGAAAACTTCGATGCGATTGGCGCCTGGCGCGCGAACTACTCGAAAGATCAAAAGATCGATCCCACCGGCGCGCTGCCCACCGGCGAGAAGTTCAAAGACGTCACCGATTTCCGTAGCCTGCTCATCGCGCGCCATGAGCAGTTCACCCGCGCGCTCACGGAGAAACTCATCACCTACGCCCTTGGCCGGGCGCCGGGATTGGCCGACCGCGGCGTGATCGACGGCATCATGAAGAACCTCTCAGCCAACAAAGGCGGATTCAAGGATCTCCTCCGCGCCGTGGTGCTCAGCGAGTCCTTCGGGAAGAACTGAGTTCACAGCTCATGAACATCGCCCGCCGTTTCTTCCTGAAGCTCGTTCCGCTGCTGGTGTGGCGTGCCCCCAACCTGCTTGCTGCCGAATCCAAATCGCAGCCGGTTTTCCTCGGACAAGGAACGATGTCCGGCGAAGTCACCGATTGCACCGCACTGCTGCAAACTCGCCTGACGCTCGCTGCGCAACTCGATGCCGACGGCGATCTGCCGGGTGCTGCGGGTGTGGCGTGTTTTGAATGGAGCACGCACTCGGACTTCAGCGATGCGCAGCGCACGGCGTTTCAACCGGCGGCGGACAAACACGACTTCATCGTGCGCGCCGAACTCACCGGCCTGAAGCCGAACACCACTTACCATTACCGCGCCGTCTATGGTGTCACGGAGCCCACGGCCCAGGCCGGCCCGAGTTGTTCGTTCAAGACCTTGCCAAGCGGAGCCATTGCCACGCCGGTGAGATTCATTGTCGGCAGTTGCATGAACTACAACAAATTCCTGCACGGCAAGCTGGGCAGAGCGAGCGGACCCCTGACCGCCACGGACGAGGACAAACGCCTCGGCTATCCATCCTTCGAGGCGATGCTGAAACTGCGCCCGGACTTCTTCGTGGGCACGGGCGACATCGTTTATTACGACAACCCGTTCCGCGTGGCCGAGACCGTCCCGCAGTTGCGCAAATGCTGGCATGAGCAGGCGCGCTTTCCGAGGCTCATCGAGTTCTTCCGCAGCGTCCCCGCTTATTGGTCGAAGGACGACCACGACTTTCGCTACGACGATTCGGACAACACAACCGACCGCCCGCCACTGCCGCAAACGGGAATCGACATGTTCCGCGAGCAGTTGCCCCTGCTGGCCAAGGGCAGCGACAAGCCCACCTACCGCACGCATCGGGTCAGCAAGAATCTGCAAATCTGGCTCACCGAAGGACGTGACTATCGCTCACCGAATGAAATGCCCGACGGCCCTGAGAAATCGCTCTGG
Source organism: Verrucomicrobiota bacterium (assembly GCA_014193395.1). Lineage (GTDB taxonomy): Bacteria > Verrucomicrobiota > Verrucomicrobiia > Limisphaerales > BJHT01 > BJHT01. The sequence continues at coordinate 19,082 of BJHT01000048.1, read as the reverse complement.
GGCGCGGAGCAGCGCGAGTGGTTGAAGACGACCTTGAAGGCGAGTGATGCGAAATGGAAAATCCTCATCTCGCCCACACCGATGGTCGGCCCCGATGACCTGAAGAAGATCGACAATCACGCCGATCTCAGCGGCTTCCGCCACGAAGCGGATGCCTTCTTCGCCTGGCTGAAGGAGAACAAGATCGGCCATTTCACGATCATCTGCGGAGACCGTCACTGGCAGTATCACAGCATCCATCCATCCGGTGTCGAAGAGTTCGCCTGCGGTGCGCTGAACGATGAGAATTCCCGTCTCGGCGTCGCGCCCGGCGACAAGAATGGCTCCGACCCACAGGCGCTCGTCCGACAACTCTACACCTCGCCAACGCCCAACGGCGGCTTCCTCCAAATCACCGCAGGAGCCGAGTTGGTCATCGAGCATTTCGACTCGCGAGGGAAGCGCCTCTACCGCGCGGCCAAGTAACTGCCACGCACAGCCACCCATCAGCAATCGCCCAACCAAACATGAATCCCATCAACCGCCGCACCGCTATCAAACTCACCGCCGCCGGAGTCGGCGCGCTTGCCCTCAAGCCCGACGCGTCCTTCGCCCAAAACACGCCGCAGCCTTTCGGCGCGGAGTTCCCCGAACTCGACTCGCTCGCGACCGGCGAATGGTGGACCAAAGGCACTGCCGCGCCGGGCCAGGGCAAAAACAAAGGCAAAGGCCAGCCGCCGGCTCCGCCGATGGATGTGCCCCGCGATCAGGTCGTCGCCTTCGCGCTCTACACCCAGCAGGGCGGCGTGATGAAAATGACCGCGCAGCTTTTTCCGCTGAAACCCGGCGAGCCGCGCGAGGCGCGATTGGAAATTCAGCGTGATGGCGCGTGGGTCGAGATCGCAAAATCGAACGTGCTCTACCCCGGTTGGGACGCCCATTTCCGCTTGGAGAAATGGGACTCGACGAAAGACGTGCCCTACCGCGTGCGCCATGGCGCGAAGGCGATGTTCGACGGTTTGATCCGGCGCGATCCGGTGGACAAGAACGAGATCATCGTCGCCAATATGTCGTGCAATTCCAGCCGCACCACCGGTCAGCGGCCCGAGATCATCGACAACCTCAAGGCGCAGAATCCCGATTTGCTTTTCTTCGCCGGCGATCAGACCTACCGCCACACCGAGCACACCGCCGGCTGGATCGAGTTCGGCCTGCAGTTCCGCGATGTTATGCGCGACCGGCCGACGATCTGCATCCCGGACGATCACGACGTGGGCCACGGCAATCTCTGGGGCGAGAACGGCAAGCGGTGTCTGCGACCAGACGGTGCCGACGGAGGCTACTTTTATCCCGTGGAATACGTGAACCAGGTGCAGCGCCAGCAGTCCTGGAACCTGCCCGATCCCGTCGATCCCGCGCCCGTCGAGCGCGGCATCACGGTTTATTTCACCCGCCTGCGGATCGGCGGCGTGGACTTTGCCATTCTCGAAGATCGCAAATTCAAGAGCGGCCCGTTCGGAAAGATTCCGGAGATGGGACCGCGCCCCGATCACATCAACGATCCCGCCTACGACCCCAAGACCGTGGACCTTCCCGGTCTGCAATTGCTCGGGGCGCGTCAGGAAAAATTTCTCCGCGACTGGGGGCAGGACTGGGCCGAGGCGGAAATGAAGTGCGTTCTTTCCGCCACCGCCTTTTGCGGCGCCGTTCACATGCATGGCAAGCGCGACACCCGCCTGCTCGCCGACCTCGATTGCAACGGCTGGCCGCAGACGCCGCGCAACCGCGCGCTCGAAGAAATCCGCCGCGCGTGGGCCGTGCATCTCTGCGGCGACCAGCATCTCGCGGTCATGGTGAAAAACGGCATCAAGGAATTCGGCGACGGCCCCTACGCCTTCACGAGTCCGGCGCTCGTGAACACCATCTACGGGCGCTGGTGGCATCCGCTCGACGAAAAGGCCGGCCCGAATCCGGTGCCCGGAAGTCCGCTGCCGTGGACCGGCGATTTCAAAGACGGCCTCGGCAACAAACTCAGCATGATGGCCTACGCCAACCCGCAGGACGTTGCCGACGAAAAACAGCGCGCCGACGGCTACGGCATCGCGCGCTTCGACAAAAAGAAGCGCACCATCACGTTCGAGTGCTGGCCGCGCTTCGCCGATGCGAAACAGGGCGCCAAAGCGCAATTCCCCGGCTGGCCCATCACCGTCGCGATGGACGCGAACGACGGACGCAAAGTCGTCGGCTGGCTGCCGGAACTCGTGTTTGAAGGCGGGGCCAATCCCGTCGTGCAAGTCATCGAGGAAGCCACGGGCGACATCCTCTACACCGTCCGCGCCCAGGGCGGCCGCTTCCATCCGCGAGTCTATTCCACCGGCAAACACACCATCCAACTCGGCCCGGACAAACCGACCGCGCAAACCCTCGCCGGTTTGGAACCCAAGCTGAAAACCGAATCCGGCCAGCGAGCCGTGAAGCTCTGAACATCCAACCAGCCCGCCCACGGATATGAAACACATCCTACTCGCCACGCTCGCTCTTCTGTCTCCCGTCGCCTGCATCCTGTCTCCTGCCCACGCGGAAGATCGCGGCAAGCTCATCTTTGAAGACAAGTTCGACCGCAACGAATCGCAGGAAACCACGGAGGAAATCGGCAATGGCTGGACCACGAACAGCAAGACCCGCGCAGGTGGCAACAAGCAGGTGGATCTGAAGGACGGCGCCATGCACATCACGATGCACGCCACCGCCGACCACGCCGTGACCGTCGGACACGCCGCCGAGTTCCGCGATGGCGCGGTCGAGATGCGATTCATGCTCGAGGACGAAAGGGATGTCCTCGGTCTGGATATCGCCGACCCGGAGTGCAAAGAAGTTCACTCCGGCCACCTCTTCAAAGTCGATGTCGGCACCAAGCAAGTGATCGTGGACGACAAGAAGACGGGCGTCATGAACATGAAGTTCTACGAGGCGCGGAAAGCGAAAACGCTGACGCCCGAGCAACTGGCGTTCATCGCAGCGCAAAAGAAGACGTTCCCGAACGCATTGGAAGCGGGCAAATGGCATGCCCTGGTCATTCACGTCGTCGGCGACACAGTCAGCGTGTCCATCGACGCCAAGCCTGTGGCATCGGTCAAGGCCGCGGGCGTCGCGCATCCAACCAAGCGAATGGTCCGCCTCTCAGTGGGGCGACAGGCGTGGGTGGATGATGTGAAGGTCTTCGCAGCGGAGACTCCAACGGGAGGGCAGCCCTGATCCACGAACTGACGCACTTCACCAGCCCGCAAACGAGTCATGATCCCGCGCCTTCTGCCTATCATTCTCCTCGCTGCCACCGGAGCATCCACGCCGGCTCGCGCGGCAGATTTTGAAAAAGACATCCAGCCCATCTTCAAAGCCAACTGCATCAAGTGCCACGGGCCGGAGAAGCAGAAGTCCGAGTTCCGCGTGGACCAGCGCGCGGTGATGTTGAAGGGCGGCGACTCGGGGCATCCGGCGATTGTTCCGGGGAATCCGAAGGGCAGTGCGCTGATTGATGCCGTCAAGGGCGCCGACCCCGACACGAAGATGCCGCCGAAGGGCGACCCGCTCGCGGCGGAGCAGATCGCTTTGCTGGAAAAGTGGATTGCCGAGGGAGCGGTGTGGCCGGGGCAGATGGATGCGGTCGCGAAGGTGACCTCCGACTTGTGGTCGCTGAAGCCGGTGGTGCGGCCCGCGGTGCCGAAGGTTTCGGGCGCGGCGACGGCGATTGATGCGTTCCTGCTCGAAAAACTCGGCGCGAAGCAGCTCGGCTACAATCCGCCGGCGGATCCTCGCGCGTTGATTCGCCGCGCGTCCGTGCTTCTCACGGGCCTCGACCCCACGCCGGAGCGCGTGGAGAAATTCATCGCCGACTCGAAGGCGGATGCGAAGGCCGCGTATGCCGCGCTCATTGAGGAATTGCTCGCCTCGCCGCACTTCGGCGAACGCTGGGCGCAGCATTGGCTCGACGTCATCCGCTGGGCCGAGTCGAATGGCTCCGAGGCGAATCTCTACCGCAAGAACGCCTGGATTTATCGCGACTACGTCATTCGCGCCTTCAACGAGGATCGGCCCTACGACCAGTTTGTTCGCGAGCAGATTGCGGGCGATCAGTTTGGCGTCGGCGAGGCCACGGGATTTCTCGTCGCCGGCCCGCATGTGCCTGCCGCCACCGTGGGGCAGGAGCCGACGGCGATTCGTCAGGCGCGCGCGGATCGTCTGGATGAAATGATGCAAACGGTCGGCGCTTCGGTGCTCGGCATGACGGTCGGGTGTGCGCGCTGCCACAATCACAAGTTCGATCCCATTTCGATTCAGGACTACTACTCGCTCACGGCTGTATTTCAGGGGGTCGAGTTTGGCGGGCGCTTTCCTGAGCTGAATGATGACCACCCGCGCAAGCAGCGGGCGAAAGAGCTTTACTCAAAGATGGCCGCCGAGCGGGCGATTCTTCGCGAGCAAAGCGGCGTGTGGGAGGAGGATTGGGGCGGCTTCAAGGAGTTGCAGTTTCCTGCGACGAAGACCTCGGCGCTGCGCATCGCATTCGACGCGGCCAACGTCGCGGTGGATGAACTGGAAGTCTTCGGCCCTGCGGACCAACGGAAGAATTTCGCTCTCGCCTCCGCCGGCACGAAGCTCGTCACCGATGAGAGCATGACTCAGTTGCGGGGCGATCTCAGCCACGCCAATGACGGCGAGTTCGGAACGCAGGCGTGGAGGGCGCGCGCGCCTGCTGGCAGCAAGGACAAGCCGTGGGTAGAAATTCATTTCACCGAACCGCGCGAGGTCAGCCGCTTCCGCTTCTCGAACAACCGCGAGTATTACTTCGAGACCGACTACCTCGAGGATGGGCGATACAATCGGTTCCTCCCCGGCTATCGCATCTCGGCGCAACAACCCGACGGCACTTGGAAAGAAGTGGGCAGCACGAAGACCGCACAGCAGAACCTCGCGAACAACTCCGAACGCAAACAGGCCTCCGAGCGCCTGCATCAACTCATCGCCTCGCTGGCCGAGGAAGGTCCGAGGCACAGCTTCATCGCGCGTTTTCAAAAGCCGGCGGTGACGAAGGTGCTGCGCCGCGGCAGTCCGGAGACGCCGGGAGAAGAGGTGGTGCCGGCGGGCTTTTCGATTTTGAAAGGCGACCTCGGTCTCGATTCCACTGCGCCGGATGCCGAGCGCAGGAAACGCTATGCCGACTGGGTCACGCGGCCCGAGCATCCGCTCACCGCGCGCGTGATAGTGAACCGCGTGTGGCATCACGTCTTCGGCGCAGGCATCGTGACGACGACCGCCGACTTTGGCAAAGCGGGCGCGCCGCCGAGTCATCCCGAGCTGCTCGACTGGCTCGCCGCTGAGTTTGTGAAGCCGGAAGCCAGCGGCGCGAAGCCTTGGGGAATCAAAGACCTCCTCCGTCGCCTCGTGCTGACCGATGCGTTCCGCCAATCCAGCGCCCCGCGCGACGACGGCCTCAAGGCCGATGCCGGCGACGCGCTGCTGTGGCGCTTCGCTCCGCGGCGCGTCGAGGCTGAGGTCATCCGCGACTCGGTGCTTCAGGCGACCGGCAAGCTCGACCCCTCGCTCGGCGGCCGCAGCTTCCGCATTCACAATGTGAAGAAGACCTACGCCCAGTGGCAGGTCGTGGACAACCACGGTCCCGAGACGTGGCGGCGCATGATTTACCAGGAGCGGATGCGCCGCGTGGACGACCAGATTTTCAGCGCGTTCGATTTCCCGGACTGCGGCCAGGTCCGCGCGAAGCGGCCCGTCTCCACGACGCCGCTCCAGGCGCTGAACTTGATGAACAGCGATTTCGTGGTCGAGCAGTCGAGGTTCCTCGCCGAGCGCGCCCGCAAAGAATCGAAGGACGCCGCCGGCGCCATTCGTCGTGCATTTGAACTCCTGCTCACCCGCGCACCGGGCGCGGATGAAATCGCCGCCTGTCAGGGCGTTGAACTCGAACTCGTCTGCCGCAGCCTCATCAATTCCAACGAATACGCCTTCTTGCCGTGATGGTAAAAGATGGAGGGTAAAAAATGAGTTTAGAAGCTATGCCAAAATCCTCCCGTGATATTTCCCACTCCTATTTCGGCTCCGTGTCTCCCTCGGATACGCGAGGTGGACTGTGGTGGCAGACTTATCGAACCCGGGTTTCGCGATAGCTTCTAAACTCATCTTTTACCCCCAATCTTTTACCACCTAACTCCATGCCAATCCACTGCTCCATCCCGACCAACCGGATATCCCAAGCGGAGTTCGGCGACCTCGCGCATGAAGTGATGCGGCATGTGTTTGACATCCACAATGAGTTTGGCCGGTTCTTTGACGAGGCCATTTACAAGAAGGAGTTGGCGGAACGAACGTCTGGTGTGGCTATGGAGGTTGCCGTGACGGTCAGCCACGGGTCGTTCGCCAAGCCTTACTTCGCCGATGTGCTCGTCAATGCCTCCGGCCTCTTTGAATTCAAAGCGGCGGATGCGATTCATCCCCGGCACCGGGGCCAGACGCTGAATTATCTTTTGTTGCTCGATCTCGCCCACGCAAAAGTCGTCAACATCCGGCCGGAGAAGGTCGGACACGAGTTTGTCAATTGCCCGCGGCGGCTGAGCGAACTTCGGGATCCGCGCTGGGTGGACGATAAATGGGATAGTCGGGCACCGGGAGCGCCACGTTTTCGCGATACGCTCCTCGCCTTGATCACCGACTGGGGCAGTGGACTGGAATCGAGCCTGTATGAGGAGGCCATCACCCATTTTCTCGGAGGAGAAGATGCCGTGCTTCAGCCTGTGCCAGTGATTGGCAGCAAAGGTCATCTCACCGAGCAGCGAATGAAGCTCGCGGAAAATGGCGTGGCGTTCAAGATCACCGGCCTTCTGCAAGGACTGGATGACTATGAGGCCCACGCACGAAAGCTTCTCCGCCACACGCCCCTGAAAGGCATTCTCTGGGCCAACATCACCCAGGACGAGATCACTCTGCGCACCATCACTTGATCATCATCTTTCACCGCCAATTTTTTACCAATCCATGACCTCCGAACATATCTCACCCTTCGGCCGCCTTTTGCTCGACCGCCGCGCCTTTCTCCGGCTCACCGGCACGACGCTGGGCGGGCTTGGCCTCGCGCAATTGCTCGCGGCGGCGGACAGCCCCGAGTCCTTCACCGGCAAGAAACCGGTGCGCCCGCTCATCGATCCCGACAATCCCTACACGCCGCGCCCGCCGCACTTTCAAGCCGCGGCAAAGCAGGTGCTGGTCATCTATTGCCCCGGCGCGGTGAGTCACGTGGATACGTTCGACTACAAACCGGACCTGGCGAAATTTCATGGCCAGAAACCGCCCGGCATTCCCGCCGTCACCTTCGAGGGGCCGACCGGCAGCATCGCGAAACCGTTCTGGGATTTCAAACCGCGCGGTCAGTGCGGCAAGATGACGTCCGAGTTGCTTCCGCGCATGGGCGCGCTGGCGGACGAATTCTGCTTCATCCACTCGCTGCACACGCAGACGAGTGCGCATCCGCAGGGCGAGAATTTCTTCAACACCGGCTTCACCATGGAGGGCTTTCCTTCGTTCGGCGCGTGGGTGACTTATGCGCTTGGCTCGGAGGCGTCGGACCTGCCGGCATTCGTTGCGATCAACGATCCGCGCGGCCTCGCGCGATCCGGAAAGAATAATTTCGGGAGCGGCTTCCTGCCCGCTGCGTTCCAAGGCACGGATTTCAACGCGAAGAATCCGCCCGCCAATTTGAAACGCCCGGCCGCCTACTCCGCAAATGACGACCGCGCCACCATCGACCTGTTGAAACGTTTCAACGCGCGACACCTGGAGCAATTCCCCGGCGATGCCGACCTCGCCGCGCGGATCGCGAGCTACGAACTCGCCGGCAAGATGCAGATGTCCGTGCCCAAAATGATGGATCTCTCCTCCGAGCCCGAATCCATTCACAAGGAATACGGCACCGACACCGGCACCGAACTCAAACGCGAGTATGCCAAGAACTGCATCCTCGCGCGGCGGCTCATCGAGAAAGGCGTGCGCGTCGTGCAGCTCTTCAACGGCAGCGATCCCGCGGGCGGCAACGGAATCACCAACTGGGATTCACACTCGGACATTCTCCAGACCCACGCGATGCAGGCCGAGATCATGGACCAGCCGACCGCCGCCTTGATTACGGATTTGAAGCGCCGCGGGCTGCTGAAGGACACGCTCGTGGTCTGGTGCACCGAGTTCGGCCGCATGCCCTTCCTCCAGGGCAACGGCACCGGACGCGATCACAACCCCGACGCCTTCACCTGCTTCCTCGCCGGTGCCGGTGTGAAGAAGGGTTTCAGCTACGGCGAGAGCGATAACTTTGGCGCCAAAGCCGTGGTCAATCCGGTCGAGGTTTACGATTTCAACGCGACGATCCTGCACCTCATGGGCCTCGATCACGAGCGCCTCAGCTACTACCACAACGGCCTCGAACGGCGCCTTACCAGCGTGCACGGGCATGTGATCATGGATGTGCTCGCTTGAAGCTCCAACCGCAGCAGCCAGTCACACCATGAATCGCCGCCACTTTCTCGCCAGCGCCGCCCTTGCCGCTCTTGCGCCCACGCTCGCACTTCGCGCCGCATCTGAGGGGAAGTTTTTCACCCTCGCGCAGCGCAAGGGGCGATGGTGGCTGATCCAGCCGGACGGTGCGCCGTTCTTCAGCCTCGGGTTGAATCACATCGACCCGGCGAGCCTTCGTTACCCGGAGAACATTCACCTTTGGCGGGACAAGTATGGCGGCAGCATGCAGCGATGGCTCCAGGAGTCGGTGGCGCCGAATCTCAAGGCTTGGGGCTTCAACACCGTCGGCTGGGTCCAGGACACGACCGTGCGGAATTGGAAGCATTCGCGGGCGTTCACCCATGACGAATATCGCGCCGTGGGCCTGCCGTATTGTCATCTGCTGCCCTTCACCGAGTCGCACCAGTGGGACAAGCACACCGCTCACTACGACTTCCGCAGCGCGGACTGGAAGGAATGGTGCGACTACGTGGCCCGGTCGCACTGCGCCGAACTCGCCGATGACCCGCAGCTCATCGGCTACTTCTACAGCGACTGCCCGTGCTGGATTCATCAGCGACCGGACAATGCCTGGCGCGGCCCGATCTTCGACCCCGAGCGTCTCAAGACGGAAGCGGGGCGCAAAGAGCTGTCCGAGCTGGCCCGCATTTACTACCAGACCACGCACGACGCGATCCGCCGCTACGACAAACATCACCTCATTCTCGGCGACCGCTACGAGGCCAATCAACCCATCGCGATGGAAGTCATCAACGCCGCGCTGCCCTTCGTGGACGTGCTGTCCTTCCAGGATTTCAAAGACCCGGTGAAGCATCTCCGCGAATGGCACGAGAAGACCGGCAAACCGGTGCTACTGGCCGACGGTGCCGGCATCAAATGGCAAACGGCTCCGGGCGAGTTCACCCGCAACGAAGGCGCGTGGTATGCGGCGATGCTGGAAGGCTTGATCCAGAACCCCGGCTGCATCGGCTTCCATCTCTGCGGCGCCTATCAACGCAACAAAGCCCGCCGTTACGGACTGCTCGACGAACAGGAAAAGCCCGACGCCGAAAACGTGGCGTTGATCACCGCCGCCAACCGCAAGGCAGCGGAATGGATGAAGACGCAGGAATGATCCGCGGGCGTCCGCATCCGCACTGCCTGCAAAGAGCAGGTGAAGAGCTTTAGCGGCGAGGCGTATCGGAAGTATTCAGACTGTGCCTACGCGCTTGCGTGGCTATCGAATGGGTGCGGAATCGCCAATCGTCAGGCTTATGTCCTTCACCTCGATTCCCCGCCGCACCCATCTCCGCCATGCCACGCTGGCTGCCGCGAGCGTCCGCCACTGGCCGGCCTTTGCCGGGGAAAGTTGACATAGGGTTCAGCGTCTTAACCAAAGCCACCCATCTCCCGAGAAACACCATGACCATCCTCATCAATTCCCTTCGATCGCTTCTTCTCGTGCTGTGCGCCCTCGTCTTGCTGCCCCGCCAAGGTGTGGCGCAGGGCGCGGACACCGACGCTTACGGCGGCAGCACACGGGTGCGCTGGGAGGCGACGGGATGGTTTCGTTTGCAGCAAAACGGCGGGCGCTTCTGGCTGGTGACGCCCGAGGGCCATCCGTTTTTCAACCTCGGCATCAACCACCTCGCTTCCGGCATGGACAACGCCCAGCGCGCCGATGTGGCACTGGCCACGGAACTCACCCGAAAGTTCAAATCGTGGCATTTCAACACGGCGGGTTACAACGCAAGCCCACTCTTCGCCAAGGACACGCCGTTCGTGTCCTTCCTGAACCTCGTGCCCACGAGTCGCTTTCTTCGCGACAAGGCATCCTTTCCCGATGTGTTCGACGCGGCGTTCCAGCGTGACCTGCAAACACGAATCGAACATCAGTGCCGCGACGTGCGCGATAACCCGCGCTTGCTCGGTTACGTGTGGACGGACACGCCGCTGTGGAACTTGAAGGACGCGCGGCGCACGATCAAGAAAGACTGGGTGTCCACCCTGCGCCAGCTTGCCGCCGCCGCGCCGGGCAAGATTGCCTACGTGGACTTCCTGCTGGAAACGCACGGCGGCGACTTCGCTAAAATCGCCCAAATCTACGATGTCAAAGCAACGTCCCGCGCCGAACTTCTGGCAGCGCCTTTCGACGCGGTGCGCGTGGACGCCCCCCCCGTCGCCGCCGAGGACGCACAGTTTCTGCGGCGCATCGCGCGCACGTTCTACGGCGTCGCCGGTCCCGCGTATCGCAAAAACGACCCGCATCACCTGGTCTGGGGAGAGATGTATTTGCAAGGCGTGCACCCGGACGAAGTGCTCGAAGAAGCCATGCCGCACATCGATGTGCTGCTGATTCAGCCCACGGGCAATCCTGCCGCCAAAGAACCCAAGGATCACTTCCCCGCGGCCCTGTTCGACCGTTTGCACCAGACCTATCGCAAGCCCATCATCATCGGCGACCACCAGTTCTCCTTCGCCACGCCCGAGTTCCCGCGCACGATGTGGTTTCAATATCCCAGCGCCGCCGAAGCCGTCGCCGCCTACGGCGTCTATTTGCGCGAGGCAACAGCCCGCCCCTACATCGTGGGCTACAACCGCTGCCAAATCCGCGATGTCGTGCAGCCCGACGGAATGCTCAAACAGGGCCTTTTGCAGCGCAACGGCGAACCGTATCCCGATTTCGCCAGCCAGATCGCCGCCTTCAACCGCCAAACTTTGGACGCGCTTTACAAGGGTTTGAAGCCGTGATTCCCAATCTACCAAGTCGAATCCATTCTCTGCCTCTTGCTCGACCTCCTTGCCGCGCCGCTTCCAGAGTCAAATTACTTCAGACCGCGCGCCCGTTGCCTGGCCACTTCCAAAAAGGTATCCAACAACGGCGTTTTTTTCCCGTGCCACAATGCGCCGATTCGGACCGGAGGAAAATTTTTCAGCGCCAACGCGCAGACATTATCCGGCAGCGTTCGTCCGGGAACCGCGCGAGCGAAGGGGCGGCGAAAATTTTAGCGAAGATTTAAGACCGGGCGATTTGAACTGTCTTCTCGGTGGAAGCAGCCTTGATCAAGCACTGACCTCTTACCGGTTGGTCAGAATGCTGCCACGCAGAGGTAGGCATTCAGCACCAGATAGAACAGCGCCGGGGTCGTCTGCAGCAAAGTGTCTTTGATGCGGATCCGGACGCCGACGGCGACCAGCATCATCAGGGCAAGGCCGGCCGCCGCCGCGCGGCCGATCCATGGTTGGCTCAGGCCCGTCAGCAAACCCAGCGCGGCGGACATCTGCAATCCTCCGATCAGCGCGCGCTGAGGACCGAAGCGGTAGCGTTTAAACTCGCGTTTCAGTGAATCGGAGAGAAAGCACGCCGCGCCGTATCCGAGAAAGGAGATGGCCGAGCAAAGGATCAGAGCGACGTTCAAGAGGGGCAGCTTAGGCCATTCATTCGCATGTGCACACCTCGTTCTTTCAGAATCAGCCGCTTGCCACTGCGGCTTGGCCGCACTCTCACCCGACTGAACAGGACTCTTGCTTGCCGCAGGTTGAGCCCGCTTCGATCATTGAAGCGACGCGCTCATGTCAAATGCCGGAGGGTATCGGTGTTCGCGGTCAGACTGAGGGCGCGCTTCTCCTCACCCACGCCCTCTGCTACAGGGAGAGAGTTGACGAGCGGCAGTCCGCGATTTGGGCCTGTCAACCGGAGCGCAGGTGTCCAACCTGCGCGCTGAGAGAGCAGGATAACGCGCAGGTTGGACACCTGCGCTCCGAGCGGCTGAAGGCAGGGCCTGCGATCGCCATTACCCGTTCAGAAGCCGGTAGTTGATGGCCGCGATGATCAGGGAGAGCGCCAGCAGGGTCAGCGAGGGAAGCATTTTGGCCACGGGATTCTTCACGCGCAGATGGGTGACGAACGCGCAGGCCATGAGCGCCGCAATGCCGAGTCCGCCGGCCACCGCGAACGGTCGGCGTTCGATCCCGATCAGCAACATCAGGGCGAGCGTGAGTTTCAGAATGCCAACCAGATCCCGCAACCAGTCGGGCAGGCCGTAGTGTTTGAATTCCTGGACGATGTTCTGGTAGCGCACGGTCCACACAAAGAAAACCGAGGCAACCACCAGGGCCTGCAATGCGATTGTCAGATTTTGCATGTCCCAGCTTAGCGGGTTCGCAGTGAGTGAGTAGTCAAATGTCGTGCCTCGCGGACTCTTCAGCGCAGCGCCTGCTGCAGTCTGGCCACGGCGAGTTCCTTGGCCTTGGCCTCCACTTCGACGGTGAGGGCCCAGCCGCGCCATGCGGCGGGAAAGTCTTTTGGGTCGATGTAGTCGTGGTGGCGTTCCGGCTTCGGCCCCTTCCAGCCTTCGAGCGGACTGGAGATGTGGAACAGCGGTTCGCGGTTCCAGGTCGCGCGCGCCGCGGCCGTCGCCTCCTCCACGCTCAAGGTGTCCGGGCAGCAACGGTGATGATGCGCGTCGTAAACCAACGGCACGCCCGTGGCGCGGCACAGCGGGAGCAGGTCGGCCGGCGTGAAGGTCTTGTCGTCGTTCTCGACCGTGAGGCGCGTGCGGGCGCGGGCGCTGAGCCGGTCGAGGTTGCGCCGGAAGCGTTCGAGCGCCGCCGGCTTGTCGCCGTAACCGCCGCCGCCGTGAATGTTGACCGTGTCGGCGTTGGTCCACTCGGCGATCTCGGCCTGCGACTCGATATCCGCGATCGAACGGCCCACGATGTCCGCATCGGGCGAGTTGAGCACGACGAACTGGTCGGGATGAAATCCGGTGCGGATTCCCTGCGCGCGGGCGAAATCGCCACAGGCGCGAAATTGCGCCACGAGCTCCCCGGCGCCGGGCAGTTCCTCCACGCGGTAGCCCACGGTCGGATGCGTTTTGATCGGCAGGATGGGGCTGATGATCCGGAAGGACCGGATGCCGTTGGCGGCGCAGAATTTCAACGCCGCGAGCAGCGACGCGGCGTTGGCCCTGCAGAGGGTGGCAAGCCGGGCCAGTTGCTCACGGCGTGGAAGGCGCGCGAGCGCGGTCGCGGTGGTGGTGCTGAACTTAATTGGCTGCGCGAAGAACTGGCAGCAAAGGCCCAGCCGCAATGCGTCGGCGGTAGCGCCGGACTTTTTGGTTTTCGATTTGGTCATGCTCAACCCCTCGCCTGAACACTGCCCAGACCGCCATCCACGCCGAGAACCTGACCCGTCACCCAGCTTTGCTCGCGATCCAGCAGCCAGCAGATTGCGGAAGCCACCTCGGCCGGCTCGCCAATGCGCCCGAGGGGATGCAGCGCGGCGGAAGTTTTGGCCACGATTTCATTCTGCGTGAGCGCACGGGTCAATTCCGTGCGGGTGAGTCCCGGGGCGACGCAGTTCACCCGCACGCCTTGGCGCGCATAGGTCGCGGCAGCCGCCAGCGCCAGCCCTTCGACCCCGGCCTTCGCGGCGGCGATGGCCTCGTGATTGACCAGTCCGCGCCGCGCGGCCACCGACGAACAGAGCACGATGCTCCCGCCGCCGGCCTGCCGCATCATGACCCGGGCGGCGGCGCGCAGGAGGTTGAAGGCCGTGGTGAGATTGGTCGCCAGCGTGTCGGCGAATTCCTGGTCGCTGATTAGGTGCGCGGGCTTGAGCAGGATGGACCCGGCGCAGTTGACCAAGCCATCCACGCGCCCGTGGCTGGCCACCACGGACTGGATCAAAGCATCCACGGCCGCACTGTCGCGGGCATCGCAGGGGATGACCTGCGCGGCAATCTCTGTGGCGACCGTTTGGAGACGGCCGGGATCGCGGCCGGCCAGCACGATCCGGCAATCGCGGGCGGCCAACCGCCGCGCCACGGCCGAACCGATGCCGCCCGCCCCACCGACAATCACCATCACTGGAGAGGTTTCATTGTTCATAAAATTGATTTGCCCAAATGCCATCTGCACCCAAACGGCCGGCAAAAATAGCGCGAGTTCGAAGTCGTGCCAGTGTGAATCGGGGACAGACTGTTGGGAGAGGATAAAAAGCTCAACCAGCCTGTGATGCGCAACTCAGGGAAGCAGAGGGAAGCGCGCATTCCCTTGGCCAACGCGGACGCCGCCGCGGCATCCCTCTCTGCGGGCCGAACCGCGTGAGTGACGACGACGTCAAGATACTTCACACAATTTACGAGACGACCATTGAAACTGCTCTCGGCACCAAGTGGCTAGTATAAGGAACTCACCCGAATGCCTCCTATTCCAATGCGCGTTAAAGATGGGTTTAAGCGCGCCGGGATTTTCGTCGGTGGCAGGACGCAAGGAAGGAGCATATCCACACGAGATCTGTGACTGACGAGGAACGCCGCCAGCGGCGAAAAGACCAACCGATTAAGCGTCAACTTGAACGCGCATTGGAATTAGTCATACTTTTAGCCATCTGCGGGGCGATGCCATCTCAACCTTGGCCACCGCTTCGCCCTCTATGAACCGTGACTACTTGATCGAAAGGAACGCCGGCTTCCAGCCGGCTCAGGCGGTGTTCCCTCGGAATCATTGAACTCGCGCCCGACCGAAGCTCTCTGTTTGGTGACCATTTCACACGGTCATCCAAGACTGTTTTTTCATCGAGCGGACGCCCCGAGCGGGTTGGAGGCACGCGTCGCCACGGGAATAGTCACAGCCGAGATGTCATCGCCCCGTTGGGGCTGAACGCGGCTGGTGGAATGTGTCACTGAGAACAATCTCCCGGATCAGGGACTTCAACTTGAAGTTGTCGCCCTCGGTCTTGCTGACAATGGTGTCGATCGCGAGGGAGTCCGCCGGACTGAGTTCTCTGGCCAGCGCAAATCGCAACAAGTGTCCTGTAAAAGCCGCAGCGAAACGGCGGTTCTCCCTAAGCAAGGATTCCTTGAAATCAACAATGCCGCCGAAGGGGTATTTCTTCAGGAAGGTGCCGCTCGGGTCCACCTTGCGGCCGTTGTCATATTTGTCCCGCCACCGACCGGTGACGTCGAAATTTTCCATGGCAAAACCCAGCGGATCGAGTCGGGAGTGACAGCCGGCACAGTCGGGATTCCTCCGGTGCTCGGCGAATTGCTCACGGATGGTCAGATCCCTCGCTGAATCATCCTCCTTCAACGGTGGAACGTTGTTCGGCGGCGGGGGCGGCGGGTCGTTAAGGATGACTTCAATAACCCACGCACCTCGCGCAATGGGGTGGGTTCGATCTGGTCCCGAAGTCATGCTGGCCATCGCAGCGGTGGTGATCACGCCACCGTAGCGGGGATCCGTCGCCTCCACGCGCTCGAAGGTCGTTGATCGGAGTTTGGTGAGTATCTCGCGGTCGTAGTTCTGCGCCGCCTCTTTCTGCGCCTCGGCGGGGTCTCTAGGTTTGGGGATCGCTTTTAGGGCTTGTTCCGACTGCGCGAGTAAGTTGGTCAATGTTTCCCGCCTGACTTTTTGTTCAGGCGTCAAGGCCCGGACCAACTCATCGGTCGGGAGATAATTGCCGCCGGCACTCGAGGCGGCGACTTCGTCCGCGGTAAGTGCGCGCGTGTAGAGGCGTGCCTTGGCCAGACTGACTGACAAGTGTCGGTTGCCGCCGGCGGGCAGGTGGCGGATGCCGAAGATCACGGTGCTCTCGGTGGCAGGGAAGGTCGCCGCGCCCTTGCGGTAGGGTTTGCCGTAAGGCTGGCCATTGCGATAGAGCGTCGTGGTGCCGTCCTCGGCATAGACCATTACCAGGTGCAGGTCTTGCATGGGTGACTCTTCGGGATAGGAATCGGGAAAGTCCTCCGTGCGGGCAAAGCCATTGCTGCCGGAAATCCAATGCCGGCGCTTCCGTTCCCCGAGTACGATTGTGTCAAAGAAATCACCGTGGCCTTGGATGCCCATTAATCCGCCTCCAGACTGACCAAGGTCATGAACTTTGCACCAGATCTCCAGTGTCTTCGCCTTGAGGTCAATTGGCAGCTTCTCACTCTGCAGGTAGGCGTTCCTTTCCAAGACCAGCATGCCGTCCTGATAACGGAGCTTTCCCTTTGCCCGCAAATCAAGCGATCCTACGGTGTCCTTCAATGAGTCACCCAATTCCCATGCGGCGAAGGGGTTTAAATCTACCGGCTTCCTCGCGCCGGTTGCCTGCTGGCGCGCGGCGAGCAATCGGGCCTTGACTGGTTCGAGCGAGGCCTCCAGCTCGGTCCGGGTTTTCTGAATTGCCGCTGCGAGGGTTTTGCGCGTGGTTTCGGTGGCGCGGTTTTCCTCCAGCAGCTTCGCGATATTCGGTATGGGCGGCTTCAGGTCGGAGAAATACCAGGTGCGAAGAAAATCACTCTGATAGGCGAAGGCGGGCCTGATGAGTTCACTGATGGGGCGGTTTTCGAGAAACACCGCATCGAAGAGCAGCAGCGGTTCGAGCACCATGTGGGTGCTGGCCGGGTGGAGCTTGTCCATGCTGAACAACCGGACTTTGCCAGGGTCGGGCGTAGCCGACAACACATTCTCAAGCTGCATCCACTGGGCCGGGAAGGTGTCAAGGAAACGCTCGATCCTAGGGTCGGCGAACATGCGTGTGATCGTCCTCTCCAGTACGGCCCGCTGGGACAATTCGCCACTCTCCGCCAAGCGCAGCAATTCAGCATCCGGACTGCTAGCCCAGAGAAAAAAAGACAGTCGGGAAGCCAGTTCATAGTTTTTGTCCAACGCATCCTCCGATGCGTATTGGTAGAGGAACAACGGCGAGGACATGACCGCCGATGCCGCCTTCTTCATGCTGTCCGTGAATGAGAGTCCCCGTTTCGTCTGACTGGCCGCGTAATCCGTGTACCGACTCACTGTATCGGACTCCACCGCGCGGCGGAACGCCTGTCGCAGAAAGGGAGTCAACCTCCGGCTGATCTCCGCCCGCAGGTCGGTGTCTGCCTCGGGTGCTTTGAAGAAGCTGTTCCAGATACCCACGTTATTCTCAGTGAAGTCAGGGCTTTGGAGTATTGAAACACTGAGTTTCAGGAAGGAATCCAGCAACAGCGGGGAAAGGGTCAGTTGGTTGGCTTGGTTGTCATAGCCATGTGAGGCCCGCAGGTCTTTGGGAAACGCATTCACCTCCTGAAAGCCGGGCGCAGGCCGCAGGGCCAGGCAGGATACGTTGACCTTGTCCGGCATCCTGTCGGACCGAAGGTAGGTGTCATGCCTCGTCAGCAACTTTTCCGGCAGACTGAAGACATCGCGCCGGAGCTGGAACAGGTCCCGGACGGCGTTGTTGTATTGATAGCGGTTAAGCCGGCGCAGACCGACTTGCGGCGGGCCGGCGCGCGTGGCGGACTGGAACAGCAGTGATTTCAGGGACGCGAGCAGCCGTGTGCGATCCGCCTCAGTGAGTGGCGGCTCGGTCTCGGGCGGCATCTCCCGGGCATCAATGACCTTGATCAGTTGGTTTACCAACTGGGGATTGGTGAGGATGTGCGTCGGGTCCGTGAGTTCCTTGAGATTGACCTTGCCCTTGGTTTTCTCGCCCCCGTGGCATCTGACACATTGTCCGGCAAAAAGCGGCTTGATGAAAGCGTCAAAGCTGTCGGCACCGCGACCCTCAAAGGTAAAACCAATGAGTAGGAACAGCAGCGTGCAGCGGACGAGCAGCCTGGGTTCAACCATGATTGTCATCTCAAGTCCACAGATCGGCGATGACACCGGAACTGTCTGCATACTGTTTGAGCTCCAGCCCCATCAGCTTAGCCAGCGTCAGCCACATGTTGGAATTGAGCGTGCCGCTCCGGCATTGGATGAAGCGTCCCTGCTTGATCTGCCGCTGCCCCGTGCCGGCAACGATGAGCGGCAGGTCGAAATACTGGTGCGTCGCCCCGTCGCCCAACCCGGCGCCGTAGGTGACCAACGAGTTGTCCAGCAGCGAGGTGCCGTCTGTCTCCTTGATTTCCTTCATCCGCCGCAACACATAGGCGTATTGCTCCATGTGAAAGACATCGATTTTTTGGAGCGCCTTGTAGCCTTCACCCTTCTGATTGTGAGTCATGGTATGATGGTTCACCGGTTTGTCGAAGACACCCTCGTAGAGCATCGGGGCCTCCCAGCGCTCCGGCCCCAGCATAAAGGTGCAGACGTTGGTGATACCCATCTGGAGGGCCAGCAGCATCAAATCCGCCTGCAAGCGGATGTATTCGCCGCGTGGCAAAATCTCGTTCTTAGGAATTCTCACATCCGCCGTGGCGACCAGCTTTTGCAGCTTGGCGATGCGAACCTCCACATTGCGAATCATCTCCATGAACTCGCCGAGCGTCTCGCGATCACCGCGCCCCAGCTTTTTAGCGAGAGCCTTGGCATCCGCCAGCATCAGATCGGTGACATCCGCCACATGGGTCCGGTAACTGTCGGCCATGAACAGCCGGTCATAGAGTTTCTTGGGATCCTTGATGGAAGGAGCGATGCGATCCGGTCCATACCAGGAGATATTGTCAAAGTAGATGTCCTCCTTGCCCGCTTTGAAGCCGTTGCAACTGATCTCGAGGGTATTGAACATCGTGGAGTGGCCGACGTGGTCCCCGATTACCTGATCCAAGCTCCGCCCATTCGGATGCGCCATG
>BJHT01000047.1 GCA_014193395.1 Verrucomicrobiota bacterium | reverse complement strand
AGATTACGCGTCGGCTGTTCCGGCATAGAAGCCTTTTTCCGGGCTGGATCCGCCTTGATCTGGCGACATCCGTCCCGGCGGAGTGGGGCCGAAGGGCGCGTATTTCCGGGCTCCTCTGCGCCTTTCCACTCTCTGCGGTGTTCTGTTCCGGCTCCGCGGCCGAGCGAACCCCAACTCCCGACCGATGCCCGGGTCCAGAGAACACCGCAGAGAGCGGAAAGGCGCAGAGAAAGCACCGGGGGGCGGCCGCTCACTCGCGCGAGTTGGCGGTGAGCGGGTTCAGCCATGCTCCCGCAGATTCAGGGCGACCGCAGATTACAAATTCCCATCGGTGGTCGCTCTGAATCTGCGGGACATCCGCGGTGGCGCTGGTCGGGGTTGGCTTTTGGCGGAGGCGGCGCCCACACTGGCCGCGATGAAAATCTCTGTGATCGTGCCCGCCTTCAACGAGGAGAAGCTCATTGCCGCGACGTTGGCGAGCATCCGCGCGGCCACGGCGGGTTTCACGCGGCTCGGCTGGGAGGTGGAGCTGGTCGTGTGCGACAACAATTCCACGGACCGCACGGCCGAGCTGGCGCGCGCGGGCGGGGCGACGGTGGTGTTCGAGCCGGTGAACCAGATCGGGCGCGCGCGCAATCGCGGTGCGTCGGTGGCCACGGGCGAGTGGTTCATCTTTGTCGATGCGGATTCGCAGCCGAGCGAGGCGTTGTTCGCCGAGGTGGCGGAGAAAATTCAGGAGGGCCGCTGGCTGGGCGGCGGCTGCACGGTGAAGCTCGACGAGCACTACTTCATCACGGAGCTGCTGGTGGGATCATGGAATCGCATCAGCCGCTGGCGGCGCTGGGCGGCGGGATCATTCATCTGGGTCGAGGGGGCGGCGTTTCGCACGGTGGGCGGGTTCAGCAAGGATTTGTTCGCCTCCGAGGAGATCGACCTGAGCGAGCGGCTGAAGAAGCTGGCGCGCGCGCAGGGGAAAAACCTGCTCATCCTCCACCGGCATCCGCTGCTCACGTCAGCGCGCAAACTGCACCTCTACTCGCACTGGGAATACGCGCGCTTCCTGCTGCGCGGCGCGCTGATGCCGGGGCGCACCCTCCGCAGCCGCGAGGCCTGCCAGCCGTGGTACGACGGGCGACGGTGACAAGCGCGGCCTTCCGGCGGCAGAAGCAGAGCGGGAGGGTACGGGGAAATCTTGGCGTGCCCGGTTACAATCGTGGCTTCCAGCGGGGTAAACGCCGCGCTGCAGCGGTCTCGGTGCGTAAGGGCGCAGTTCCTGCGGCGGTGGTTGCGAGAAGGCGGCGGCGACAAGCTGTCGCCGCCCCGCGGCGGCGTTCAGCGCAGCTCCTGCGTTGGCGATTGGATCGTCGATTGAATCGGCGTTTGCGAGGACGGCCCGGCCGGAATCAGGGGCGTGTCGAAATCGGTTTTGCCCTTGCGGTAGGTCTCGAGCTTTTTGCGGCGCACCATGTCTTCCTTCATGAACTCGTATTCGGCCTGCCGCACGCCCGGCGAGTTGTTGCGTTCGCTGTTGCTGAAGCTGGCGGCCGCCTCGGGGGTCGGCAGCACCGTCGGCCGGATGAGGACCATTAGTTCCTTCCGGCTGTTGCTTTCGCCCTCCGAGCGGAAGAGCGCACCCAACAGGGGAATGTCCTTCAGGAGTGGAACGCCGGTCTTGGTGCGCGTCTTTTTGCTGGTGATCATCCCGCCGAGAATAATCACGTCGCCGTTGCGCACCGCCACTTTGGTCTGGGCCTGCCGGCGGGTGGTCGTCGGCACCTTGTTGTTGTCGATCTGTACGAATTCGCCGATTTCCTCGATGTTCTGCGCGATCTCGAGAATCACCAAACCATCGGGATTGATCAGCGGCAGGATGTTCAAACTGGTACCGACCGCCAACTGCTGATACTGCGAGGATGATCCCGTGCCAACCCCGCCGAAATAGGTGCCGGTGACATAGGGCACCGTCTCGCCCGCAAACAAGGTCGCCTGCTCGGCGTGCGTCGCCTGGATGCGCGGGCGCGAGAGAATATTGACCCGCGAATCGGAGGCCAGGGCCGTGACTGCGACATCGAACACGGGACCGAGATTGCCGAAATAATTCAGCCCGTTCGCCGTGGGATAGACGCTCGTCGCCACGGGGGCGTTGCTGCTCAAATTAAAGCCCAGGTTCCTCAGCAGATTCGAACCGGTGGCCAGGCTGTTGTTGCCATTGTTGGCCACCCCGGCGCCTACCAAGCCGCCGCTGTTGACCCGGCGCTGTCCGATGGAGACACCCACGTCCTGCGAATCCGAAAGTGTTACATCCAAAATGATCGCCTCAATCAGCACCTGCTGCTGCACGACGTCGAGTTTGGCAATGACTTCCTTCACCTTCGCCATGTCCGCCTTGTTGGCCAGCACCAGCAGTGAATTGCCCCGCTCATACTGCATGATCCGCGCATCGCCGAGGTACGGTTGATTACCGGAACCGGTGCCGGTGGCGGCGCGGCTGACAATCTGTTGCAGCCGCTGCTGCAGCGTGTTGGCCGAGGCTCCGGGTGTGGTTGTGCCGGCCTGCGGATTGTAGCCCGGCTGCCCCGGTTGCCCGCCCAAGCCCATGCCCTGCTGGCCACCCATCGTACCCGCGCCGCCCATGGTGCTGCCCACGCCGGTGGGCAGGCCCGTTCGTCGTCCGCTGGCCCCTCCTGGCCGCCCGGTGGTGGCACCCGTCCCGCCGCCGCCGCCGCCGGCCAACGAACCCAAGACCGACGCCATGTCCGACGACAGCGCATACTTGATGGGAATGACCTCGAACTCCTCGTCGATCGTAATCGCCGTGTCGATTTTCTCGATGACTTCGAGCATTCGTTTCACGTTCTCGGCGTAGTCGCGGAGGATCAGAATCTGCGTGCTGTCGATGGGGAGGATGCTGTTGGGCAGTTTGGCGAAGCCTTGGATGGCGGGGACGATCTCGCTGGGTTTGGCGTGCTTGAGTTGGAGGATGCGCGTCATGTAGCGCGCGGCCTCGGGCAGGTCGGCGGAATTGGTGACGGTGGAAAAGGCGGCGGCTTCCTGCTGCGCCTGCGCAAAGGGCACGGCCTTCATGAACTTCGTGCCCATCGGCACCATGGTAACGCCGTTCAACGCCAGCACGGTGTCGAGCGCTTCGATGGCTTCCTTCAGCGTGATCTCGCCCTGGACTTTGAGCGTGATAGGCGTGGTCAAGGCAAGGTTGGGCGCGCGCAAGATCGTTTTGCCGAGGTATTCAGCATAGGTGTCGAGCACTTCGGCGAGGGGGACTTCTTGGAATTTGATGGTGACAATGTCCTGCGCCTTTTCCGGTTCGAGCACCGCGTTGGCGGGCGGAAATCCCGGGAGCGTCGGCGTCGGCACCGGCGGTGCGATCACGATCGGATTCGTTTTCCCCAGCGGGGCGGGAACCGGAAACGCCGGGAACCCCGGGGGCACCGTCGGAGCCGTCCGCGGCGCGGGGGGCGGGAGGGTGTTCGGCGTGACCGTTTGCAACGGCTGAAAAGCACGGTTGGGCGCGGGCGGCACCACCGTCGTGGGCGGAGCCGTGGGTGACGGTGCGGTCGCCGTGGGCGCGGGCGCAGGCGGCGCAACCGGGTCCGAGGGAAACGCGGGGAACGTGGGCGGTGCGAGAGTCGGGGAGGGTGGGACTGCGGGTGCGGTGGGCGGCGGTGCGGGAGGCGGGAACGTCGGCAGGTTGGTCGGCACGGCGCTCGAGGCCGGCAGAATCCTCGGAATTGTCGGCGGCGCAGTGAACGGAACTGCGGGGACCGTGGGAACCGGCGCGGGCGGGACAATGATCGGCTCCGCGGGTGCCGGCGGGGGCGGCAGGAATACTGGTTGCCGGATCGTCTCCGCACTGGGCGTGGCGACCGGGGCGGCTGTCGAAGGAGCAGCAAAGCGCCCGGGGAAACTCGGCGGCGGCGGCGTCGAGTTGGACGGGCCGGCGACGGTGTTGGTGATGCTCGGGAAGCCCCGCACCGGGAAGCCCGGCGCCGGCGGCGGAATCTGCGCGAGGGCGCTGCCGACGACGAGCAGCGTCACGAAGAGGAGGAGTTTGGTTTTCACAAAAAGTTCACTTGGCGGCGGGTTTGGCCGCGGGTTTGGGCGGCGGCGGAACCACAGTGGGCGACGGAGTCGTGGTCTTGGCCGGCGGCGGGGTGCTGCGCGAGGACGCTTTCGGATAGCTGGCGAAGAGCGTGAGATTGCAGACGAGCTGGCTGCGGCTCGGGTCGGGTTTCAGGTCCATGTCCCGCACGCGGATCATCGAGTTGTCGCCGCCGAGCGTGACGAGGAAATCGACGAGTTCCTTGTCGCCCGAGGTGAAGCTGATGGCCAGGCCCTCTTCCTCGAAAAAGTCGTTCGTCTTGATGTTCACCCGCGGCACGGGCCGCTGGCTGGCAAGTGTGACGCCGCTGCGGGCGGCCTGATCCTGCACGCGCCGGATCAGCAGCAGCGCCTGCTCGGCGGACTCGACCATCGGATTGCCCTCCTCGAGCTTGGCCAGCTTGGCTTTGTACTCGGGCATCTTGTCCACCTCGGCCTTGTATTCCGCGAGCTTCTTGCGCGAGCGCACCATCGCGCTTTTGTGCGTGTTCAAATCATCGAAGCGCGGCCAGACGAGAAAATAATTGAGCAGGATGAACACGAAGATGCCCACGCCGATGACGAGGCGCTTTTCCTGCGGCCGGAGATTGAGGCGGTCGAGCGTGCTCATTCGAACCCCTTCCGCCGCAGTTCGCTGGTGAAATACCAGTCCGCCGTCTGCCCGCCGGGCGCGGTGACTATGGTGGGCGAGTTGACCGCGTTGAACATCGGCGCGCCGTTGAGCATGACCTTGCTCAGGGCGCTGTTGTACTCGGTGATGCGGGGCGTCTGGCCGGCGGGCGCGACCCCGCGCAGCGTGAGCGTCTTGCCCTGCTGGAACACCACGGAGCTGAGCGTCAGCTCGGTCGGCAGATTTTCGGAGATGAGCTTCAACCCATCCAGTGCGGCGTGGCGCAGGTTGATCTGGTCCTGCAATACTTCGATGCGAGCCTTGGCCTTGAGCGCGT
Source organism: Verrucomicrobiota bacterium (assembly GCA_014193395.1). Taxonomy (GTDB): domain Bacteria; phylum Verrucomicrobiota; class Verrucomicrobiia; order Limisphaerales; family BJHT01; genus BJHT01. The sequence continues at coordinate 27,183 of BJHT01000047.1, read as the reverse complement.
TCGTGTAGCTCCCGCTGATGGCCGCGACCTCGCCGTCCACATTGTCGCGCTGATATTGCACCACCTGCACCGCGCCGAAATAAATGAGCAACCCGAGGAGATAGAGCATCAGCACCGCGCCCAGCGCGCGCATCCACACGCCGTCGATGAACTTCTGTTTGTAGCGCGCCGTGAACTCCTCGGGCACCAGGTTCAGCCGCGACTGGCCGGCCGCCGCGCGCCGCGCGCTGAGCGTCGCGAGCTGGACGGGCGGCATCCCGGCCACGGCGACCACCGTCTGTTCCGTCCACGCCGCGGCAATCTGCCGCGCGAGTTCAAGCGACTCCGGGCCGGCGACCAACTGCACCTGAGGCGGCGCGGCAAGCCAGCCTTCCAGCTCGCCCGCCCACGCCGTCTGATGCAGGTGATCCTTGATTTCAGCGGCGAAATGTTCGGGCGTCGTCAGCGGCAGGATGGTGAAATTCTGCAACGTCCCGGCATACCACCACGCCGCCAGACACACATAACGCTCTCCCAGTTTTCGCAGGTAAATCCACGCGCCGTCGGCATCGATCGATGTGGCCAGCAGCTCGTGCAAAAAGGGAATCTCCAGCCGGTCGGCCAGATAGCCCGTCGTCTCCAGTGCGCCGAGAAACTCCTCGACCACCGACCGTGCCACGACCGCGACGACGACGGTCTGCATCTCGCGCGGCAGCTTCGAGCGCGACGGGATTTTTTCGCAGCTCCAGACGATCTGCGCCACCGGCAGCGGCGAGATTTTTTCCAACTGGAACTCGACCATCGAGAGCAGCTCGGAATCGTCGCACTTGGGCAGTTGCAGGACCCGTAGAAACACGGCATCCAGCGGCAGCCACGCGATGTTCAGCTTGCGCGCGACCAGCTCGCCCCAGTCCTTGGCCACCCAGTTCGCCGGCAGCAACTGCCCCGCCGACATGGATTTTTCGCCGGCCAGATTGAAGTCCTTCATCCCGGCCGTGAAGCGCCACAGCTGCCGCGCCTCGCCGGCGGCGCTCAGGACATTGCATGTGTTCAGCCGGGCCATGGTCAACGTTTGGCTTTGAATTCCGCTTTGTAATCCTCGCCGAGCGCCTGGAGATGCTCCTCGGTCTGCGTCACGCGCAGCACTTCCTCGATGGTCGTCTGCCCCGCGCGCACCTTGTTCCAGCCGTCCACGCGCAGCGTGCGCATCCCGTGCTGGATGGCCTTTTGCGCGATGGTCGTCGCCGGCGCACGATTCAAAATCAGCGGGCGCACCGCCTCGCTCACCAGCAGCAATTCATAGATCCCCATCCGCCCCTGATATCCGAGCTGTCGGCACGCCTCGCAGCCTTTGCCACGGTAAAATTTCGCCGTCGCAATCTCATCCGCCGGGAAACCGATCTTCAGCAGGTAATCCGCATCGACCTTCTGCTCCTCCTTGCACTTCGGGCAGATCGTCCGCACCAGCCGCTGCGCCAGCACCGCCTCGACCGACGACGCCACCAGAAACGGCTCGATGCCCATGTCGATCAAGCGCGTGAACGCGCTCGGCGCGTCGTTCGTGTGCAGCGTTGAGAACACCAGATGCCCCGTCAGCGACGCGCGGATGGCGATTTCCGCCGTCTCCAAGTCACGAATTTCCCCGACCATGATCACGTTCGGGTCCTGCCGCAAAATGTGCCGCAGCCCCATCGCGAACGTCAGCCCGATGTCCGAGCGCACCGCGATCTGATTGATCCCCTTCAGCTCGTACTCGACCGGTTCCTCGATCGTGATGATGCGCTTGGTCACCGAGTTGATCGAACTGAGGAAGGCGTAGAGCGACGTCGATTTGCCCGCGCCCGTCGGCCCCGTCACCAGCACGATGCCGTGCGGCTTCATGATGATGTCGCGCAACGCATGCTCCTCGACCGGCGCGAAGCCGAGCTTCTCGAGGCTCAGAAAAATCTTCCCGCGCGTGAGCAACCGCAGCGACACGCTCTCGCCATAAACCGTCGGCACCGTCGAGACGCGGATGTCGATTTCCTCGCCCTTGATCCGCACGTTGATGCGGCCGTCCTGCGGCAGACGCTTCTCGGCAATGTTCATCCCGCTCATCACCTTGATGCGCGAGATCAGCGCGGCCTGGTAACGCTTCAACTGCGGCGGCATCGGCGTCTGGTGCAGGATGCCGTCAATGCGGTACCGAATGCGCAGCTCGTCCTCGGACGGCTCGAAATGAATGTCCGTCGCGCGATCCTTGAAGGCCTCCCAGATCACCTGGTTGACGAACTTGATGACGCTCGCCTCCTGGTCGCCCTCGGTGATTTCCTTGTCCTCGCCGACGAGCAATTCCAGCGGCTCGTCCTCCTTCGCCATCTCGTCGAGCGTCTCCGCGCCGACGCCGTAATATTTCTTCAGCGCCTTCTCGATTTCGCCGCGCGGCGCGAGCGCAAACTTTACCGGTGCCTTCGCATCGAACTGCACCGCGTTGAGCATCGCCGTGTCGAAGGGATTGCCGACCGCCAGTGTCAGCACGTTGTCCTCGAACCGCGTGGGAATCACCCCGTATTGGAAAGCCACTTTGGTCGAAACCTTTTGCCGCACATTCGGCGGCACATCCACCGTGCGCAGATCGAGGAACGGCGCATCAAGCACCCCGGCCAGCTTCTGCAAAAACGTATCCTCGGCGATCCCCTTTTCCCGGCAGAAAAACGCGAACAACGACTCCTGCGACCCATTCTCCGCCGCCACGCGCCACGCCTTGCTCCAGTCATCAAACTGCGCCGGCGCCACCAAGTCGGCTTGGGCGAGGACGTGTTTTATGGATGTAAATGCCATTCAGACAGCGGCTGACTTTCACTCTAAGAACGGCGGAGCCTAGGGAAAGTTGCGGCAAGGGTCAAAGTATTCCCGGACGGGGCGCACGCGAGTTCCGCCTTCACCCACACAGTTTCCCCTGCATCGCCACTTTCCGCCCCGAGGTTAAGTTCCGTGGCCGGGAACCGAACCGGCGGCGGCGGGAAACTCCGAGCGCAGAGTTTCAAGCTCAAGGGAATGGTCATTCGGGAAAACTCCCCACCTGCGGTCATCCTGAATCTGCAGGAAATCTTCGCGGCCCGCCCCAATCCGCTTGCGGCACCGGCTGCACTCGGTAGCGCGCCAGAAACCGCCCTCACTGCCCCCCGGCGAACGACTACTACCGAATCACGTCGCCATTCGCCTGCCCTCATACGTCTGCCAAACTCGGCGGTTCATGGCCGCAGTGCGCCGCCAGAAAAGGAGAAAGGCCGGGATGGCATGAAAACCACCCCGGCCAAAACTGAGATGCAACGGATTTCTGGACCAGCATTTGGTTAGTTTCTTGGGTTGAGCTGGGCCGAGCCAATCAAACGACTACCCATTTGCCTTCTGGGCACTGCGCGGTTCAGGCGAGGATTTTCTCGATGACGTGCCCATGCACATCCGTGAGTCGGCGATCGATGCCGCTGTGGCGGAAGGTGAGTTTTTCGTGCTGGATACCGAGGAGGTGCAGGATCGTGGCGTGGAAATCGTAGCTGGTGGTGACCTCCTCGACGGCCTTCCACGACCACTCGTCGCTCTGGCCGACCGCGACACCGGGTTTGATGCCCGCGCCGGCAAACCACGAGACGAAGGTCCCGCCGTTGTGATCGCGGCCGGGCGTGTTGCCCTGCGTAAACGGCATCCGGCCAAACTCCGTGGTCCACACGAGCAGGGTGTCTGCGAGCAGGCCGCGCGCCTTCAAATCTTGGAGCAGTCCGGCGGCGGGCAGGTCCATCTTGCGCGCCGCGGCGGCGAGTTCCTTGGGGATGTTGGTGTGGTTGTCCCAGTTGTCCGCGCCGCCACCGTGACCGCTCCAGACCTGCACGAAACGCACGCCGCGCTCGATCATCCGCCGCGCGAGCAGGCAGCGTTTGCCAAAGTCAGCGGTCTCGGAGTGATCGAGACCGTAGAGTTTTTTCGTCGCCGCCGTTTCGCCCCCGAGGTCGAGGAGTTCCGGGGCGGAAAGCTGGAGGCGCGCGGCGAGTTCGTAGCTCGCGATGCGCGCGGTGAGCCGCGAATCATCGGGTCGCTCCGCGGCGTGGGCGGTGTTCATTTCGCGCAGTAGCGCCAGGCCGTCCGCGCGGCTCGCCGGCGTGAGGTGCGTCGCGCCTGCGGGCGGCTGGAGATGGGTGATCGGCTGCGGCGCGCCCGCGGCGATGAGAGTGCCCTGATGATTCGCCGGGAGAAATCCCGAGGTGAACGCGCTGCGGCCGTTGTAGGGCAGTCCGCGTGCGTCCGGCAGCGCGACAAACGCGGGCACGTTGTCCGCGAGACTGCCGAGCGCATGGGAAATCCATGCGCCCGCGCACGGGAAACCCGGCAGCACAAAGCCGCTCGTCTGCAAATACGACGCCGGGCCGTGGACGTTCGACGCCGACTGCATCGCCATGAGGAACGCCAGATCGTCCACCTGCTGCGCCAGATTCGGCAGCGCGCCGCTCACCCAGCGGCCGCACTGCCCGTGCTGCGCCCACGCGAAGGGGCTTTTCATCAACGCGCCAGGAACGCTCACGCTGGCCTCGACCCGCACGCCCGCGCCGGGATCGAACTTCTGCCCGTGTCGCGCGATGAGCTGGGGTTTGTAATCGAACAGGTCGCACTGGCTCGCACCGCCGTTCATGAAAAGCTGGATCACGCGCTTCGCTTTCGGCGGAAAATGCGGCGCGCCCGCGCGGGCCTCGCGCTGCAGCAGCGCGGCGAGCGCGACCCCGCCGAGGCCCGTGCCGAGCGTGTCGAGGAAGCCACGGCGCGACAGTGAGGTGTTCATGTTCAGTCGAGGTGGAGGAATTCGTTGCTGTTGACGAGGACGAGGACGGCGTTGGCGAGGCCGTGCTTCTGCGCGTAGGCGGTGAAGCGGGCGAGTTCATCGGCGCGCGGTTCGCGCTGGAGCACGAGGCGGAAGAGTTGCGGGATTTCCGCTCCGCCCGGCGCGTCCTGTTTCACCCGCGCGGCGATGTGTTCGCACTGGCGGATGACGAAGGCGTTGTTGAGCAGCGCGAGGGCCTGCACGGCGGTCGTGGACTGACCGCGCACGGGGGTGAACGTGCTGCCGTCAGGGCAATCGAGCGCGTCCAGCAACGGGTCGGGCACGGTGCGGAACAGAAAGCGGTAGATCGCGCGGCGGCGGGCGGCGGACGAGTCGGGATCGAAATGCTCGTAGTCGAGAAACGCCGGATTGCCGCCGGACATAAAGGTGGCATCGCCGCGCGAGATGAACTGCACCGCCGGCGGCCCGCCCATCGTGAGGTCGAGCTGGCCGCTGAGCGCGAGCAAGGTGTCGCGCACCTGCTCGCCGGTGAGACGCGGGCGCTGCTGCCGCCACAACCGGCGGTTGTCGCCGTCGCTGGCGGCACCGTGGTTGGCGAGCGACGTCTGCTTCCACGTCGCGCTCGTGACAATCAGCCGGTGCAGTTGCTTGAGCGAGCCTTTCGCCTCGTCGCGGAACCAGACCGCGAGCCAGTCGAGCAGTTCTGGGTGGCTCGGGGTGCCGCCCATTTTTCCGAAATCATTCGGCGTGTCGCAGAGGCCGCGGCCGAAGTGGTGCTGCCACACGCGGTTCACGATGCTGCGCCAGGTGAGCACGTTTCGCTCGTCCGCGAGCCAGCGCGCGAGCGCGGCCCGGCGCACGGATTCGTCGCCGGCATCGGCGATGGCGAGCGCAGGCGACAGACCGGGAACGCAGGCGAGCGTGCCGGGACTGATGAGTTCACCCGGCTGCTCCAGTTCGCCGCGCACGAGCAAATGGATGGGCCGGGGTTTGGGCGCGGGCGTGAAGTTTGCGCCGTCGGGCGGGAAATCCCGCGTCACCGCATAGACCAGTTGCGGCGCGGGCAGTGCGGCGAGGGCGCGTTGGTTTTCCAGTTTCAACGCCCACCACGCCAGCTCCTGCTGCTGCGCTGGCGTGCCCTCCGCCTTCGGCACCCGCAACAGCACTTCCAATTCGGGCGGCGGTCGCCGTGCTGTCGCCACGGCCGGCACGTCATCGCTGGCGGAAAGGCGGAACCGCCCGATGCCATGGCCCGGCACGCCGTCTTGAAACTCGAGCCGCAGCGTAAAGATCGTGCCCTCGCCAAATGCCGCCGGCTCCTTGACCGCGAAGATCGCCTCATGCGCTTCGCCGTAGCGCGGATGCACGCCCCAGTGCGTCTTGTCGTTTCCATCAATCGCCTGCGCGGCGGAAATCGCCGGGGCTTCGTCGTAGTCGGCGGTGGCGCGCGCAAACACGAGCGGCATGGCTTCTGTCGCGCCCTCGCGTGCGGTGAAGACGCGGAATTCCGAGAGGTGAAAATTGCCATTATCCCACCGGCCCGGCCCGCGCTTAGGCAATCGGTCGTCGGGCAGCACCTCGAGCCGCACCGCGCCCAGCTTTCCGGCCCGCCGGCGCGCGGTGACAATGTAGGTATCGCGCTCCGGCCGCTTGCCGCTCGCGAACCACGAACCATCGGCCTGGCGCGTGAACTCCGCGCCGCCGGTCGAGACGACGCCCACGATTTCAAACGGCGTCCAGCCCTGCTCGCGCTGCGCCAGCGCATCTTCCCACGCCGCCACTTGGCGCGCGACGTCCGCCGAGTTCAGCGGCGCGGCCGCGCGGGTCTCCAGCGCGCGTTTTTCTTCCAGCAGCCGTCGGCGTTGCGCGTGCGTGGCCGCGTCCGCATCGAACGGCCGGTTGGCCCGGTCCACGCCCGCGAAGACGGCTTGCAGCGCGTAGTACTCGCGCTGCGTGACCGGATCGAACTTGTGATTGTGGCAGCGCGCGCAGTGGACGGTGAGACTTTGGAACGTGCCCATCACGGTGCTCACCATGCTGTCGCGGTCGAGGTTCTGCGCCGAACGATGGTCCACCGTGTCGGCCCGCACGGTGACCATCAGCGTGTGATCCCACGGCCCGGCCGCGAGAAAACCGAGCGCCACCGTCGCCTGCGCGTCACCGGGAAACAGGGCGTCGCCCGCGACCTGCTCCTGCACGAACTTCGCATAAGGCTTGTCGTCGTTGAACGCGCGGATGACGTAATCGCGATACGGCCACGCATTCGGCCGCGCGTAGTCGTGATCGTTGCCATGCGTGTCCGCGTAGTTGGCGACATCGAGCCAGTGCCGGGCCCAATGCTCGCCGTGACGCGGCGAGGCGAGCAGGCGCGCCACGAGCCTGTCGTAAGCCTGCGCATCCCGGCCAGCGACGAACGCCTCGACTTCCTCGCGCGTCGGCGGCAGCCCGGTGAGATCATAGGAAAGCCGCCGGATCAGCGTGCGCGCATCGGCGGGCGGCGACGGTGCGAGTTTCTTCTCCGCCAGCTTTGCGGCGATGAACGCGTCGATCGGATTCGCCGCCCCGCCCGGCACCGCGGGTCGCACCAGCGGCGTGAGCGACCAGTGCGGTTGCGCAGCGGTTGCGCCCGCGAATTCATCCGGCCACGACGGGCCTTCGTTCACCCACGCGCGCAGCGTCGCCACTTCCGCCGCCGTGAGCGGCGGTTGATCGCTCTTTTTCGGCGGCATCACCTTTTCCGCGTCCTCGCCGCTCACGAAGCGGAGGAGCGGACTCTTCCTCGCATCGTGCGGCACGATGGCCGCCTTGCCGCTGTCACCGCCGCGCAACGCGACGTCGCGCACGTCAAGCCGGTAGCCGCTTTTTTGTTTTTCCGGCCCGTGGCAGCCGAGGCAGCTCCGCTCCAAAATCGGTCGCACGTCTTTGACAAAATCCACCGGCGCGGCGGGCGCGGACGGCAGGCAGGGCAGAAGCAGAAAAATGAAAAGCAGAACGTGGGATTCGCGCGTCCACTCGGGTCGGCGGCTCATCTTTTGCGACGACATTATTTTCACGAAAGTTCCTGTCACCAATCACACAAACAGGCTCTTGATCCCATGGTCATGCTCGTCGGTGACGCGGTGATCAACGCCCCGATGGCGGGCAGCGAGCTGTTCGTGGTCGCTGACAGGAAATTGGTTTCTGAACACGACACCGTGCAGAGCGAATCACGTTTGCGGTTGGTTCATTGGCGGCGATTCTGCGCCGCGCCGGGGGATTGGCAATCAGCGTTCTGGCGGGTTTGGCCGCCCCCCCCGCGGTTCGCAGCCGGGCAACCGTGTGACTGGGCTTTGGAAGCCGCCGCGGTGCCGGGATGCCGCGGAAATTCCGTCGCGTCGTCAGAAGTGGCCCGCTAGCGTCCCGCGGCTGTGAAAACCCTGCGTCGGGCATTGCATTATTTTCGGCCGGAACTGCCGCTGCTGGGCGGGGTGTTTGTGCTGATGGTGCTGGCCACGGGCGCGAATCTGCTCAAGCCGTGGCCGCTGGCGTTGATCGTGGACAGCGTGCTCGGGGACAAACCGCTGCCGGCGTGGCTCGCGCAGTGGCTCCCGGCCGAGGACAAATCCGCGCAGGTGGCGGCGCTGGCGTTGCTGGTGTTCGGCTTGCACGCGGTGCAGGGCGCGCTGAATGCGCTCCACAATTTCATCTCGATCAAGATCGGCCTGCGCGGGCTGGCGCGGGTGCGCAACGAGGTCTTCGACCGGTTGCAGCGGCTGTCGCTGCGGTTTCATCAAAACCAGAACGCGGGGGAACTCATTCATCGCGCGGCGTGGGACACGTTCGCGTTTCAAACGTTGTTTCAGCAGGGCGTGGTGACGTTGCTGGCGGCGTCGCTGTCGCTGGTGCTGATGGTGTGGGTGATGTGGCGGCTCAACGTGTCGCTCACGGGCGTGGCGCTGGCGACGGTGCCGCTGCTCGTTTTGAGCATCCAGTTTTTCGGCAAGAAAATGGGCAAACGCAGCGCGGTGGCACAACGCGCGGACAGCCAGGTGACGACGCTCATCCAGCAGGGCATCAGCGCGGTGGCGCTCAATCAGAGCTTCACGCGCGAGGACGCGGCCAACGAACGGTTCCGCGCGCAGACGGCGCTGGCGCAGGGCGCGCGTCTGTCGCAGCACGGGTGGGAGGTTTTGTATGGGCTGATGATCCTGCTGGCGTTCGGCGTGGGGACGGCGGCGCTGGTGTGGTGGGGGGCGCAGGAGGTGTTGCGCGGCGAACTGACGACCGGGCAGTTGCTGATTTTTCTGGCGTATCTGGCGCAGCTTTTCGAGCCGTTGAGCCAGCTCTCGAATGTGGGCGCGACGGTGGCCAGCGCGGGCGCGAATGCCGAGCGGGTGTTTGAAATCCTCGACACGCCGGCCGACGTGACCGAAGCGCCGGGCGCGCGGGCGGTGGTGGGGCGGACGCGCGGCGGGGCCAGCACGGGCGCGGGCGACCGCACCGCGGCGGGCGTGCCCAGCACGGGCAGGATTGAATTCGCGGACGTGCAGTTCAGCTACACGCCGGAACGGCCGGTGCTGCGCGGGATCAGCTTCGCGGTAGCGCCGGGCGAGTCGCTGGCGATCATCGGTCCGAGCGGCGTGGGCAAAACCACGCTGCTGTATCTGCTGCCGCGCTTTTTTGATCCGGCGGCGGGCGGCATCAAGCTGGACGGCGTGGACCTGCGCGAACTGCGCCTGAAGGATTTGCGGCAGCAGATCGCATTTGTGTTTCAGGAGCCGATTCTGCTTCCGGCGACGATTGCGGAAAACATCGCGTTCGGACGGCCGGGGGCGACGGCGGCGGAGATCGAAACAGCGGCGCGGCGGGCGAATGCCGACGCGTTCATCCGCACGTTGCCGCGGCAGTACGAGACGGTGGTGGGCGACGGCGCGGCGCGGCTGAGTGTCGGCGAAAAACAGCGGCTCACGCTGGCGCGGGCGTTTCTCAAGGACGCGCCCATCCTGCTGCTGGACGAGCCGACGAGCGCGCTGGACGGCGAGAGCGAGGCGCTGGTGGTCGCAAGCTTGAACGAGCTGATGCGCGGCCGCACCACGCTCGTGGTCGCGCACCGGCTCAGCACGATTCAGCAGATGGACAAAGTGCTCGTGATCGAAGCGGGACGGGTTAAGGAAATCGGGCGGCCCGCCGACTTACTGGATAGCCACGGGTATTACGCCCGCCTCACCCAACCGCCGGAACGCCGCCACGACTGACGACGGGACGGCGACGGGGCAGCGAGGGCGCGGCAACGACGACTCCCGGGCGGATGAGGAATCACGGATGAAACCCCGTTTCAATAACATGACGGCGTCGGTCGCAGCCCCCCTGGACGCCGCCGCCGCGCGCGACCACGGCCCGCTCGCACTCGCACCGCGTGCCAGCGCCCGGACCGCGCCCCCACGCGGGATGCGCAGCGCGTGGCTGAAGCTGCAACTTTTCGTGGCGGGCGTGCGGCACAACAACAAGTTGAAGCTGCCGTAACGCGGCGGACGCCGGATTGAACGGCGGGAGAACACGAATGGCCTCGGCGCTGCGGACCGCAGCTACCGGCGCGAAAATTTTTGGAGTGCGGTGACTCGTCACCGCTTTCCCAAGGCGACTTGTCGCCGTCGAACTGCGGGAGGCGTGGGGACGCAACAGGCGCGTTCACGGCTCGCGCCAGCGCCGGCGCGCCCGCCGGATCGTTAGCGGTGCGGAAGTTCGACGGCGACCAGTCGCCTGTGCAACAGCGGTGACGAGTCACCGGACTCCAAAAGACTGTGGACTTCGGCCTTTCGCGTTGGGTGCCCGGTGAATAGCCTGTCCACAGAATGGAACTCGGGTCTCACATTTTCCGCAGGAGCAGGGCACAACTTTTCCGGGGCGTGTTGTGCGCTTTGGCGCTGTCGTGGTGCGGGCAGACGGGGGGAATCATTGCGGTTTTTGCTCAAACCTATTTTCCCGCAGCCGTTGCTTCACCACTGCCGCCACCGCCAGCCCCGCCCGTGTCAGTCCGACCGACACCGGCGCGGCTCCTGCGCTCCCCGCAGAGCGATCCCCCGGTCCTCTACTCAATCGGCGAGCCGACGGATGAAGAGCAGGCGTATCTGGAAATGATCAATCGCGCCCGCGCCAATCCCGCGGCGGAGGGCCTGCGATTGCAGGCCGCGACGGACCCGGAGGTGCTGAGCAATTACGCCTATTTTCAAGTGAACCTGGCGCTGATGGCGAGTCAGCTTGCCGCCCTCGCGCCGGCCCCGCCGTTGGCGTTCAACATCAAACTGCTGGCGTCGGCGCGGGGTCACAGCGCGGACATGTTCACCAACGCGTTTCAGGGACACACGGGCACCGACGGGCGCGGGCTGAGCGAGCGCGCGACGGCACAGGGGTATGCGTGGCAGCGCCTCGGCGAGAACGTGTTCGCCTATGCCGAATCGGTGGTGCAGGGGCACGCGGGGTTCGAGGTTGATTGGGGCGGCAGCGCGGCGACGGGAGGAATGCAAAGCCCGCCGGGACATCGCAACAACATTCACGATGCACGGTTCCGCGAGATCGGAGTCGGCGTGGTACTCGGTTCCAACGGGGGCGTCGGGCCCCAGTTGGTGACGCAGGATTTCGCGGCGGATGCGAGCGGCCGGCCGTTCCTCACCGGCGTGGCGTTTTATGATTTCAACACCAACGGATTCTACGATGCGGGCGAGGGCATCGGCGGCGTCGCGGTCACGGTGGTTGGCGCAAACTTCTCGGCCATCACCGCCAACTCGGGCGGCTACACCGTGCCGTTGCCAGGCGACGGCACGTACACGGTGACGTTCTCCGCCGCGGGCCTGCCGGTGACGACGCGGACCGTGGTGGTCGCGGGCGGCGTGAATGTGAAGGCGGACCTCGTGCCGACCTACGCGCCGCCGGTGATCGCCGGGGGCAACGCGGCGTTTCTGAATCGCAGCAATGTGCTGAGTTTTTCACCTGTTGGCGCGGCCACGAGCTATCGCGTCGAGCAGACGAAGCTGTTGCCGTATGCGGCGGTGGAAGGCGCGGAGAACGGTACCAATGGCGTGGTCGCCGAGATTTCAAACGGTTACGCGGTGATCACGACGGCGGCTCACGCGGGCGGCGCGGCGAGCTTTCATCTGGCGATGCCCGCGCCGGTGAGTCAGTTCCTCACGCTGCGCCCGATCCTGCGATTGGGGACGAACAGCCAGCTCACCTTCGCCAGCCGGCTGAGCTGGGCCACGACCGGGCAGGTGGCGCGCGCGCAACTCTCGACCGACGACGGCGCCACCTGGCAGGACCTCTGGACGCAGGCGGGGACGGGCGGCAGCGGCAACGCCGGGTTTGTGGGGCGCAGCGTTTCGCTCGCGGGCTTCGCGGGGCGAAATGCGCGGGTGCGGTTTGCCTACACGTTTTCCGGCGGCAGCTTTTTTTCGCAGACCGACGCGACGGTGGGATTTTTTTTGGATGACATCGCGATCAGCGACGCCCGGGAGGTCGTGACGCCGGTGGTGAGCGAAATTCCGAGCGGCACCGCGTTCGTGTTCCAGCCGACGAACACGGCGGGCTGCTCGTTTCGCGTGCAGGCGCAAATCGGCACGCGGCGGCTGGGCTTTGGTCCCGCGAAAGATTTCGTCGTGGTCCCCGCGCCGACGGTGCAACTGGCCGCACGCCATCCGCCAACGGGCAACCAGGTGCAGTTCGACATCGGCCTGGCGGGCGGAACGGCCGGGCGCTTGGTGGCCGAATCAGCGCCCGAGATTGCCGGACCGTACACTCCGGATCCGACCGCCGTCCTGGAGACGGTCACGAGCGGAAGCGCTTTCCGGATCACCGCGCCGCTCACGGGTGAACGCCGCTTTTTCCGCGTCGTGGTGGCGCCGTGAGCTGGGGGCGAAGTTCAAAGCTCAAAGCTCAAAGTTCAAAGCTCAAGGGAAGTTCCAAGCGCCAAGTTTCAAATCACCGCGCGACCGGACGCGGCGTTCACGCCGCAGAAACACCCGCCCGCAGGACCGCTGCGATTGACCGGCCCCGTGCCCCCAATCACCCCGCGGAATCCGATTTCGCGCCACCGAATTGCAAACCATGACCGCAACCGGCCTGACCAAGTTCGTGTTGCATATGCAACACGAACTTGGCCCGTGCATCGCCGGAGGTTTTCGGGAAGTGAGGGTCGCCGTGGGGGCCGTGGGTTGCCCGACAACGCAGCGGCGATAGGCAGGCAGAGCGATTGTCTCGTGTGTTCCGCCTCTGTCGCGCACGCATCGGACTTGGCCCTTGATCCTTGGCCCTTCCCTTGAACTTTGAGCTTTAACCTTGGAACTTTTTCTCGCCCCAAGTTTTCCCTTCAACACTGCGCCGCCGAGCCGCTAGCCTCCACGCATGGCCAAAAAATCTGCCCCGAAGAATTCGCCCGCACCGCTCGCTCCGAAAAAAGTCCTGATCCCCATTGGCGACGCCACCGAGGTCATGGACACACTCTATCCCATCTTCCGCGTGCCCGAGGATGGCTACGAGGCCGTCGTCGCCGGACCCGAGGCGCGTCTTTACCACGGTGTGATGCACGAGATTCCGCCGACGGCCACGGGCGAACCAAAGTGGGACATCACGCGCGAAAGCCCCGCCTATCACGTCCGCGCCACCGTCGCCTTCAAGGACGTGAACCCCGACGAATACTGCGGCCTCTTCGTCTCCGGCGGTCGCGCGCCCGAGTATTTGCGCTACGACCAGGATTTGCTCCGGCTCACGCGCCATTTTTTTGAAACCGGAAAACCAGTCGCGATGGTCTGTCACGGCATCGAGATTCTCACCGCCGCCGGGGTCATCACGGGCCGCACGCTCACCACCGTCGCCAAGTGCAAACTCGACGTGGAACAAGGCGGCGGGAAATACGTGAACCAACCGTTTGTCATCGACGGCAACCTCATCAGCGCCCGCACCTGGCACGACAACTCGGTGCTCATGCGCGAGTTCATGCGGATGCTGAAAGAATACTGCGCGCGCTGATTCGTTCGCACCCACGCCACGCGCCATGCCCGCCACACCATGAACCCTCCCCTGCCCCGCCGCGAATTCCTGCGCCGCTCCGGCGCGACCGTCGGGACCGCCGTCCTCGGCACGCTGCCACTCGCGATTGCGCCGAATGTTTCTGCGGCCCCGGCTCCGTCCACCGCGCCCGCTGCGGCCACCAGCCTCGGCTTCAGCCTCTACGGCATGAAGACCCTGCCCGTCGCCACCGCGCTGAAAACCTGCGCCGAGATTGGTTACGAGAATGTCGAGTTTGCCCTGATGCCCGGCTGGCCCACCGAGCCGAAGCTCCTCTCCGCCGCGGACCGCAAACAAATCGCGAGCACGCTCGGCGAACTCGGCCTGAAGCTTTCGGCCTTGATGGAAAATATCTCCCCGCTCGGCACGGACGCCGACCATCAGCGCAACCTCGAACGACTCGCCGCCGCCGCCATTCTCGGGCGCAAGCTTTCCCCCGCAGCGCAGCCCGTCATCGAGACCGTCCTCGGCAGCAACCCGAAGCAATGGGACGCCGTACGCGAGTCGATGGCCGAGCGCCTCCGGGCTTGGGGCGAAGTCGCCGCCGCGCACAAAACGATCATCGCTGTGAAGCCCCATGTCGGCGGCGCGCTGCACACACCCGAGGGCGCGCTCTGGCTCCTGCGCGCCGTGAATCATCCGTGGATCAAACTCACCTACGATTTCAGTCACTACGAACTGCGCGGCTACGAACTCGCCGCCACGCTCAAAGACCTCGCGCCCCATGCCGCATTCATCCATGTCAAAGACAGCGAAGGCACCGCCGAGAAATTCAAGTTCCTCCTGCCCGGCGAAGGCCGCATCGACTACGCCAACTACGCCGCCCGCTTGAAAGAAACTCCCTATCGCGGCCCCGTCGTCGTCGAGGTCAGCGGCCTGATCTTCAATCAGAAGGGCTATGATCCCGTGGCGGCCGCCCGCAAATCCTACGCCGCCCTCGCGCCGCATTTTCAGAAGAAGAAGGGCTAGCGAAACGGCCCGCCTTGGGCCGCCGCCGCCAAAGTCAGTTACACCAACATTGGTGTAGCCGAATCATGGAGTTCACCCTAGAGTTTTTCGAGAATGTCAGCGGACGCTCACCCGTGCAGGAGTTTCTGGACGAACTCAAGCAGAGCGACCCCGGTGACTACGCGGCGGTGATGCGAGGATTGGCGAATTTGCGGAACCGGCAGTATCACCGCGAGCCATTGTCCAAGGCGCTGGGCAGCGGACTCTTTGAATTGCGGCATGTCGGCAAGCTCAACACACGCGTCCTGTGGTTCTTTGTAAAAGACCGCCGCATCATTGCCGTTCACGGCATCCGCAACAAGGGCCAGGCCATTCCGGTCCGCGACCTCGACATTGCCAGAGAACGGATGCGCGACTGGCAGAAAAGGTATTCCCCATGAAAAAGACCAACTTTGATCTTTATCTCGAAACACAACTCAAAGACCCGGATTTCGTCGAGCGGTTTGCAAATGCCGGCGAGGCCTGGGACGTGGCCGTGCAGCTTGCGGCTTTGCGCGAAAAAGCCGGGCTTTCCCAGCGAGACCTCGCCCGCAGACTCAAAACCACCCAGCAACAAATCAGCCGCCTGGAATCACCCAGCTACGAAGGCCACTCGCTCAGCATGCTCCGCCGCGTCGCCAAAGCCCTGCACGCCCATGTCCATGTGGTGATCGAGGCCGACGATGAGGGCAAGGCCGGTGCGTTGGCGGAAGACCCCGTGCCCTACCGCGTCAAACGTCCCGCCACCAAACCCGGATGAGGGCACGAAGCGCGGACTAAGTGACACTGATAGAACTCCGGCCCGATTCCAGTCGCCGGATGTAATTGAGACTACTTCCCATAAGTGCCGGTTAGTGCCAGTCAGTGGTTCCCCAAGCCGCGTCCCGGGCCGCCTCCAGAGTTAGATGATAGCGCGGCAAGGATCTGAGACTGCTGGCCAAGGAAATAAACACCGGGCGCGCTCGTTACTCACACCCGCGCGCCCGGCCGCCTCCGGCTATGTCAACCATCCGAGTGCGCCGACTCTGTCCGTGCCACAGCTCGTCGCCGCTTTCCGAAAGTGCGCATCGGGAGCCAGACAGCTCACTTACTTCTTCTGCGCATCCACCTTGGCCTTCTCGGCCTTGGCTTCGGCGTCGACCTTCTTCTTGTCCGCGTCGAGTTGCGCCTGGGCGGATTCCTTGGCGGCTTCGATCTTCGCCTTGTCAATCGCGGCGTTCACATCCGTTTGCTTTTTCGCATCCTTGGCGGCGGCGTCCACGTCAACCTTGCGCTGGTTGAGGTCTTTTTGGGTGGCATCTTTGGTGGCTTCGATCGCCGCCTTTTCCTTGTCGCAACCGACGAATACGGCGGTGGTGAGAGTGAGTAAAACCAGCAGGGTGAGTTTCATAAGGTTTCGGTTTGAAAGATTGTAATGGTGACTTAGGAGCAGCAGGAGGAGCGGAACTCCTTCAATGCCTTTTCGACTATTTCGCGGGTTTCTCCCGTGCGTTTCTGAATCCGGCCGAGGAGTTCTTCCTGCTGGCCTTCGACGAACTGAAGATCGTCATCGGTGAGCTTGGCCCATTTCTGTTTGAGCTTGCCCTTGGTGATGTTCCAGTCGCCTTTGATTTCGAGTGTAGTCATGACTAATTGCTTCTATTGTTGATCTCTATTCGCCGTCATCGTGACGGCGAATTCGTTCCCGCACCCAGCGGATGGATGGAAGCTAGAAGCCGGACCCCAATCTTCCTATGGGGTGTAACCCGATCGTGAGTGGGTGGCGGGCGCGGATGACTCGCCAGAGGTTCGCCCGCCTCAGGGCCGCGCGGGTTCTGCATTCCACACCTTGAGGTCATCGAAGAAACCGTCCTTGCCGGCGACGCCGAGTTCAATCTTCGACTTGGTCGCATGGGCGATGCCGGAGGACTTGAGATACCCCGCGGGCTGGCCATCAATGCTGACGCGCATTTCGTCGCCCACGGTCTCGACGACGAGGGTGTACCATTTGCCGGCCTCGAGCTTGGCGGGAAAGGTCACGCTGCGGCCGACCAGGAGCTTGGCGACCTCGGCTTTCTTCGTCGGGTCCTTCTTCATCTCGTAAATGTCGTTCCGCATGTTGCCGTCGCGCTCGTCGATGATCGTCACGCCGTTGAGGCGGACCTGCGCGCGGCAGATGTGCCCGTAGTGGCAGCCGGTGTATTTGCGATCGTCGAACTCGACATCGATCATTGTCGCCCCCGCGAATTTGATCTTCACCTCGACCACGCTGTCCTTGGTCGGAATCTCCAGGCCATGCACGGCCGCGTGCGCGGTGACGGCAGGTTTGCCATCGGCGGCGGGGACATTTTTGTCGCGGGTCTGCGTGCCCTTGAGCGTGCCGTTCTCGACGGCGAAAGTCGCGACGACCTTGTGCCAGCGCTTGTCCGGCACCGCGCCCGCGAAATCATCGGCGAAGAGCAGCTCCTTCTTTTGCGCGAGCGACTTGGTAGGAATGGCGGGCAGCTCGGCGGCAAGGGATACCGCGGCGAGGCCGGTGGCCAGAACGACAGTGAGACAGAATTTCATGCGATGGTGGATTGAACGGCGTTGTGTTTGCTGATCGACGCCGCCGAAACTGCCAGCGCCCGGGAGGTAGGGAAGCCATTTCGCCCGCCGACCGCCATCCGCAGCGCCGCGAATTTTTCGACCGCAAATTCGCCCTACGGGCCGCGTAAACGCGGAACTCCAAACCCCGTCCCTCGCGGCTCCAGCGACTTCTCAAACCGTCTCGGAGACATCCGAACCCGCTTCCGAACCACTCGCCGCCGCCTCGTTTCCAAAACACTCTTGCAATGGTCCCCTCCCTCCCTAGCGTCGCGCGCATGTTCGATCTCGTTGCCCGCGCCCAATCGCCCGAAACCACCACCGCAGGCCCGGTTGGCGGGCCTGCCGTCACGCCCGCCGAGTTGCGCCATCCCGATCAATTTGTCCGCCGCCACATCGGCCCCAGCGCCGCCGAGACCGCCGCGATGCTCGCCGCGCTCGGCCTGAAATCCCTCGCCGAACTCACCGACCAAGCCGTCCCCGCCAACATCCGCCGCCACGAATCGCTGCAACTCCCCGACGCCGAGACCGAGGCCGCCGCGCTCGCCCGCCTCAAGTCAATGGCCGCGAAAAACCAGGTCTTCCGCTCCTATCTCGGCCTCGGCTACTACGACACGATCACGCCGCCGGTCATCCAGCGGAACATCCTCGAAAACCCCGGCTGGTACACGCAATACACGCCCTACCAGGCCGAGGTCGCCCAGGGCCGCCTCGAATCGCTCCTCAATTTCCAAACGATGGTCTGCGACCTCACCGGCCTGCAAATCGCCAACGCCTCGCTCCTCGACGAAGCCACCGCCGCCGCCGAGGCCATGATGATGTGTCATCGCCTCAAGGAAGCCGAGGGCCGCAACGTTTTCTTCGTCGCCGCCGACTGTCATCCGCAGAACCTCGAACTCGTCCGCACCCGTGCCCATCCGCTCGGAATTGAGGTCGTTGTCGGCAACGCCGCGACCTTCCGCTTCGGTCCGACCATCTTCGGCGCGTTGATTCAATATCCCGCCACCGACGGCTCCGTGCGCGATCATCAGGCCTTCGCCGAGCGCGCCCACGCGGCCGGCGCGCTCGTCGTCGTCGCCACGGATTTGCTCGCGCTCACGTTGCTGCGCCCGCCCGGCGGATTCGGCGCGGATGTCGCCATCGGCAGCGCCCAGCGCTTCGGCGTGCCACTCGGCTACGGCGGACCGCACGCCGCGTTCATGGCCACGCGCGACGCGTTCAAACGCCAGATGCCCGGCCGTCTCGTCGGCGTCTCGAAAGATTCCCGCGGTCGCCCCGGTCTCCGCCTCTCACTCGGCACGCGCGAGCAGCACATCCGCCGCGAAAAGGCCACCAGCAACATCTGCACGGCTCAGGCGCTCCTCGCCAACATGGCCGCGATGTACGCCGTGTACCACGGCCCCGCCGGCCTGCGCCAGATCGCCGAACGCGTCAACCGCCTCACCGCCATCCTCGACGCCGGCCTCCGCCGCCTCGGCCACGCCACCGGGGCCGAGCCGTTCTTCGACACGCTCACCATCACGCTCAAGGACACGACCAGCGCCGACGTGGTGAAAATCGCCGAGCGCCATCTGGTTAATCTGCGCGTCGTCAATGCCTTCACCGTCGCCGTGTCCCTCGACGAAACGACCGGCCCTGAGGACGTCCAGTTGCTCCTCCGCATCTTCAACGGCGACACCGCGCCCGCCGTCACCGTCAACGAACTCAACACCGCCGTGGCCACCGGCTTCAGCGCGCCGCTCGCCCGCACCAGCCCGTTCCTCACGCACGCCGTCTTCAACCGCTACCACTCCGAGACCGAGCTGCTGCGTTATCTGCGCCGGCTCGAATCGCGCGACCTCTCGCTCTGCCATTCGATGATTCCGCTCGGCTCCTGCACGATGAAGCTCAATGCCACGAGCCAGATGTTCCCCGTGAGCTGGCCCGAGTTCGCGCGCCTGCATCCCTTCGCGCCGCTCAAGCAAACCCGCGGCTACCAGATGATGTTCGAGCAACTCGAACACTGGCTCGCCGAGATCACCGGCTTCGCGGGCATTTCGCTCCAGCCGAATGCCGGTTCGCAGGGCGAATACGCCGGCCTCCTCGTCATCCACAAATATCACGAGACCCGCGGCGAGACGCACCGCAACATCTGCCTCATCCCCACCTCCGCCCACGGCACCAACCCCGCCAGCGCCGTCATGGCCGGCCTCACCGTCGTCGCCGTCGCGTGCGACAAAGACGGCAACGTCGATCTCGCCGACCTCCGCGCCAAGGCCGCCGAACACGCGAAAAATCTCTGCTGCCTGATGATCACCTACCCCTCGACCCACGGGGTTTTCGAGGCCGGCATCCGGGAAATCTGCGAGATCATCCACACCCACGGCGGCCAGGTGTACATGGACGGCGCGAACCTCAACGCCCAGGTCGGCCTCTGCCGCCCCGGCGACATCGGCGCGGACGTCTGCCATCTCAACCTCCACAAAACCTTCTGCATCCCGCACGGCGGCGGCGGACCCGGCATGGGCCCCATCGGCGTCGCCGAACACCTCGTCGATTTCCTCCCCGGTCATCCCGTCGTGAACCTTGGCGGCGAAGACCCCATTGGCGCCATCTCCGCCGCGCCGTGGGGCAGCGCGAGCATCCTCCCGATTTCCTGGATGTACATCGCGACGATGGGACCGGCGGGCCTGACCGAAGCCACGCAGTTCGCCATCCTCAACGCCAACTACATCGCCCGCCGCCTCGCCCAGCACTATCCCATTCTCTACAAAGGCGCGACCGGCCTCGTCGCCCACGAGTGCATCCTCGACCTGCGCGGCTTCAAGACCGTCACCGTCGAAGACCTCGCCAAGCGCCTCATGGATTACGGCTTCCACGCCCCGACCATCTCCTGGCCCGTGCCCGGCACCGTGATGGTCGAACCCACCGAGAGTGAATCAAAAGAAGAACTCGACCGCTTCTGCGACGCCATGATCGCCATCCACGCCGAGATCGTGGCCATCGAATCCGGCACCGCCGACAAAGCCAACAACCTCCTCAAAAACGCGCCCCACACCGCGGACATGCTCGCCGCGGACAACTGGAACCGCCCCTACACCCGCGCCCAGGCCGCCTACCCCGCGCCGTGGCTGCACGACCACAAATTCTGGCCCGCCGTCGGCCGCATCGACAACGTCTTCGGCGACCGCAACCTGGTGTGCTCGTGTGTCGGGATGGAAGCGTACGCACCGTAACCCCGGAGCGCGGGCGGCCCGCCCTCGAGTGACCTTGTAGGAGACGACGTAAGGAGACTCTCACCTCCTCCCGCGCGAGACGCGGCCTGAGTCTCGTGGGGTGACTTGGGTGAGGCGTGTGGGACCGGAGCGTGGTTTCAATACGCGGCCTGGATGAGTTTGGGCGGGCCACTCGTGGAAGGAGGTTAGAGTCTCGTTACCTCGACTCCTACAAGGGATGGGAGCGCGGGCGGCTCGCCTCGCGCTCCAGGACGTCGATCGCCCGCACCGCAGCTCCTCACTTCAGCCGCGTGATGGCGATGGTCACTTCATAATCCGCGCCGCCGTTGGGGGAATCACAGAGATGAAGGTCGAAGCCCTCGGCCGTGTGTTCGAGCGCGATGATGTCGCGACGTTGGGGCGCTAGGGTTCTCCTCACGTCGTCTCGTGCAAAGCCCCACGCTTGCGTCGCCCATTCAGCACCGTTCCGACGAACGTGTACCGCACGCACCAGTGATAGCTCACCAGCAGAAAAACCAGCGTCACCGCATTCACCAGCGCGAACTTCAGCCAGCCGTTCACGCGCCATTCCGCCAGCGTGATTTGCAGCCACATCACCGGCACCAGATGCAGCAGGTAGCACCAATACGACGCGTCCGCCAGATACCGCACCCACGGCCGATGTTGCCCGGCGAACCGCAGAAACCAGCCTGTCACCGCGAACGTCATCAGCCACGCATACAGCGCCGCGCAACTCAGGCTCACCACCTTCAACGCCGTGTAATGGGCGTGCTCCGGCTTCAGCGCCGCGCCCAGCAAACTCCAGTGCACCAGCAGCACCACCAGCGCCACGCCGAAGCTCATTTTCAAAAACCGCGACAACTCCCCGAGCAACAACCGCCGGCGATGCAGCCACCAACCCGCCGCAAAAAATAAGCCGTAATAGCCGACCACCCGCAGCCGGATCACCGAATCCTGTCCCGCCGCCTCGACCTCGCCCCACATCGGGCCGTGCCACAAACACACCACCGTCAGCGGCACCCACCACAGCGCCCGCGACCGCGACCGCAGCACCCAGTCAAACCCCCGGTCCGCCGCAGCCAGCGCGCGCCCCGACACCCGTGTCGGGATGTGCCGTCCCGCCGCCCACACCCCGACCGCCAGCGCGTAAAACACGAGCAGATACAGGAGAAACCACAGATGCCCCAACGGCAGCGCCGCCAGCCGCGGCCGCTGCTCGAACGGCAGCACCAGCGGATTTTCGCGCAGCGACATCCCCCAGAACCACAGCAGCCCCACCATCGGCAGAATCACCACGATTCCTGCGATCAGCGGCACGCCGATGCGCAGCAGCCGATGCTTCACGAAACCCCACGCGCCCAGCCGTTCGTGCAGCAACCGCGCGAAGAAACCCGCGAGGAAGAAAAACAACTGCATCCGAAATCCGTGGATCGCCCCCACCAGCACATCGAAACTCCAATGCCGCGCCACGTCCCGCACCGGCCACGGCGACTCCAGCAGCATGAACGAAATCCCCGCGTGCAGCACGATCCCGAGCCACATCGCCACCGCCCGCAGATTGTCCAGCGCATGAATCCGCTCCTCCCGCGCCGCGCCCGCGGCCCGACCTTCGACACCCACCGCCACCGCTGCACCCGTGCTGTCCGACATCGCGCGCACGCTACGCACCCGGCCCCCCGCGGCAATCGCGAATCCCCCCGCACTGTTCGGAGTCCCGCATCGTTTGGAGTTCCGCCTTCAGGCGACCCTCCCCGTTCGGAGTTCCGCCTTCAGGCGGTCGGGGCGTGCAACGCCGTTTGGAGTCCCGCCTTTAGCCCGAATATTTCACAACCTCATCGAGGCCACGGGCCGCCCGCCCTTGTAGCGCAGGTTTCCAAACCTGCTGTGTCGCCGACTTCCAAGTCGGCAGGGTGTCGGCCTTGCCGAGCGCGTTGCGGGTTTAGAAACCCGCGATACAGCAGGCTGGGAAGCCTGCGCTACAGGATAAGCATGAAATATCCGGGTTAGGCGGTCGGGGCGTGCAATGGAAAGCAACGATCGAACTGAAACCCCACGCGTTCCCGCCGCCCGCGCCGCCTAAAGGCGGAACTCCAAACCAGCGCCGCTGCGCCGCCAGTTTGCAGTTGCCGCCCCCCTCACCGCCCGGCTTCCATCCTTCCCCCATGCCGCCCGCCGTCGCTGCCGCCACCACTCCCCTGCCCTCGCGGCGTTCGCGCCGAACGCTCTGGCGCGTGCTCGGCTTCGCGACGCTCCATTTCCTCGCGCTCAAAACCGCGGACTTTCTCGTGTTCTTCCTCAGCCACCTCCCGCCCGTGGTCTTCAACATCGACGGGGTCATCAACCTCGCGCTGGTCGGCTTTCGCATCCTCTATTTTCCGCGCCCGCAACTCCGCCTCCTCTGGCCCGGCGAGCACACCCCGGGCTGGGTCAACGTCGCCACGGCAATCGCGGCCAGCCTCGTCTGGGGCGCGGTCATCACCACGCTCCTCGCGGCCCACGCACGCAGAGCCAAGCGCAACGGTTGAGCCGATTTTCGCACAGACGATCGCCCCGGAATTGGAGCCGGAACGATTCGAAGCGCATCTCGTTTTTTGCACTTCTCATTAGCCCCCGACTTCACCGGCGTTGTGAAAATTCCGCAGGAGGCCGGTAGCCGCCGACGTGAGGAGGCGGATTCCCCCGCATTTTGCGTGCGTTCCATCCGCCTCCTCACGTCGGCGGCTACGTTTCCACACAGGCTGTGAAGCCGGGTGCTAATGAGATGGGAATCGGCGGCAAGCAACCGAACCACGTCCTCCTTCCACAAAAATCTCCGCAACTGCTGCACACCCTAAAAATAATCTGTAACCTCCCCGCACCGATTCCTCAGGAAGAGACGTGATGACCAATTCCAATTCCCGTTGTCCGGTCTGCGGTGCCGCGATTCCAGCCGCTGCGCCTGGTGGCCTGTGCCCCGCGTGCCTGCTCGCCGGCGTCGGCAATCCCACCGACGCAGGACAAACCGCGCCCGCACCGCACCGCGCGCCGCCGCCGACGCTGGCCGATGTCGCCGCCGCGTTTCCGCAGCTCGAGATTCTCGAACTCATCGGTCAGGGCGGCATGGGCGTGGTTTACAAGGCCCGCCAAAAATCCCTGGACCGCTTCGTCGCCCTCAAACTCCTCGCACCCCAGCGCGTGAACGATCCACAGTTCGCCGAGCGCTTCGCCCGCGAAGCCCGCGCCCTCGCCGCCCTCAGCCATCCCCACATCGTCACCATCCACGACTTCGGCGTCGCCCGTGCCGACGGTTTGCAACCGCCGCCGCTTCCTCCTGCCGCCCAACCCGAAACCTCAAACCCCAAACTCGAAACCCAAAACCCCCAACCCGAAACCGGTTTCTACTATTTGCTGATGGAGTTCGTGGACGGCGTGAATCTGCGGCAAGCGATGAAAGCCGGCCGCTTCACGCCAGAGCAGGCGCTGGCCATCGTCCCGCCCGTCTGCGAAGCCCTGCAATACGCGCACGACCACGGCATCGTCCACCGCGACATCAAGCCCGAGAACCTCCTCCTCGACAAATCCGGCCGCATCAAAATCGCCGACTTCGGCATCGCGAAAATGCTCGACTCCGGTAGTGCCGAGTTGCCGCCCGGCCCTGACATCTCGGCTGCGCCGCAACCCAGCGTTGCCGCCGGCGCAACCCTAGCCTCCGCCGCCGGCACGCCCGGCTACATGGCCCCCGAGCAGAAATCCTCCCCGCAACGCGCCGACAGCCGCGCGGACATCTACTCGCTCGGCGTCGTCCTCTACGAACTGCTCACCGGCGAACTCCCCGCCGCGCAACTCCAGCCCCCGTCGCGCAAAGTGCAAATCGACGTGCGCCTCGACGAGATCGTCCTGCGCGCATTGGAAACAAAGCCCGAGCTGCGCTTCGCCACGGCGACGGAATTCCGCGAGCAGATCGAAACCCTGTCGGCACCGCAGTCTTCTGCTCCCCCGAAAATCTCCGGCGGAGCAATCCCCACACGGCTTGCCTCCGCTGCACGCCTGGTGCTCATCGCGCTCGGCGTGGCCTTGCCGCTCGGCCTCGGCTGGCTGGCGTTCCAGGTGGGGATTTTTTTCAACGCCGTCTTCGTGTTCACGCTCGGGGCCGTGGTCGTCCGCGGGTTGCGGGTGCTCTGGCAGCTTGCGACCGGGCGGCTCGCCGCGGGATTTCCACGGCGTCCGTTCGCAGCGGAATTCCGCGGGCATCGCTGGCAATGGTTGATCGGCGTCGCCTTCTGGGCCGCGTGCGTCGCGGTGTTGGAGCTGTGCATCGTGCCGGCGCAGTTCGCGCCCAGTGATTACGCCGTGATCCACACCTTGGTCTGGACGGCGGGCATCGCGTTGATCCTGCTGGAGTGCCTGCCAGGCCAGCGCATCAACCTCGCCTTCACCATCGTCCGGGCCGTGGGCTTCGCGTTCATGGTGACGCACATCGCACTCATTCTCTGGCCGCGCTCGGACACCGCCATCGCGCTCTCGCCCCCGTTTGCCGGCTCCTGGGTGGTGGTGCAGGGCGGGCGCAGCAGCCTGGTGAATCACCACGTTCCGGTGCAGAGCCAGCGTCATGCCCTCGACCTCGGCCGCGTGGTGAATGGCCAGAATTGCCAGGGCGATCGTGGAGTCCGCTCCAACTACGCCTCGTGGGACGCGCCGCTGTTCGCGCCGGCGGATGGCCGGGTGGTTGCCGCGGTGGATGGTCTCGAAGACAACGAAATCGGGGGGACTGATCGCGCCCATCCGGCGGGGAACCATCTCATCATCGAGCTCGCACCTGAGCGCTTCGTGCTGCTGGCGCACCTGCGCCAAGGCAGCCTCCTCGTGAAAGCGGGCCAGCCGGTCAAGGCGGGCCAACCCGTCGCGCGCTGCGGCAATTCCGGCAACACCACCGAGCCGCACCTGCATCTCCAGATTCAGGATCAGCCCGCTTTTGGCTACCGCGGTGCGACCTTTCCGCTCGTGCTGCGCGGCGGTGGCGTTGCGCGCGAATTGCGCCGGAATGATGTCGTTCACGGTGCGGAAACTCTCGCCAGTCCGCCCGCCGCCGCGTCGCCGAAGCTGCCCGAGCACATCGATTTCAAAGTCCTCCGCGTCGAGAACCCGCCCGGCACGCGCGACATTCTCCTGCACTTCGAGCGCGACAAAAATCCCGCCCTCGGCCTCGAAGTCACGCAGGACGTGACGCCATCGCCCGGCTTGCACAAGCAGCCGCAGCCCGGCACCTACCTCGACTCGCAAATGAGAACTTGGGTAGGGGTGAACAACGGCCGCGTGCTTCGCTGGACGTTGCCGAACGAGTTCACCGAGGCCGAGGTGCGGGCCGTGGTCAACGACATCGAGCAGCGCGCGAAGGTTTGGCGGGCCTTGGATGAAGGCCATGTGATGGGATTCGCCACCGTGACGCACCGCGACGGCTGGAAGTATCATCTCGTGGCCACCGTGAAGCGAACGCCGGGTTTGGCCGGAGCGGACGCGGAGACACCAAAGAAGCGGTAACCTTTGCCCTCCAAAACGTCAGGCCACCGTGGCACGGTTCGTCCGGCCCTTGATGACCACTGCACCCACACCGCCCACGACGACGCCCGCCCCCGCGGCGACGCCGGGTGCGGACTTCCGCACCACGCGCTGGACGCAGGTGCGCCGCGCGAAGGCGGAATCGCCCGAGGGCCGGCGGGCGCTGCTCGAATTGTGCGAGGCCTACTACGAACCCGTCGCCACCTTTCTCCGGTGCCAGTTGCGGGACGCCGACGTCGCGCGCGACCTGGCGCACGATTTCTTCGCCCACATGCTCGCGGGCGGGGCCATCACCCATGCGCAGGCCGAGCGCGGGCGGTTCCGTTCCTACCTGCTCGGGGCGGTGAAACATTTCCTCGCGCACCATCACGAGGCGGCGCGGCGGCTCAAGCGCGGCGGCGGCGCGGAGCCGGTCTCGCTCTACGACACCGAGACCGGCGAACCGCGCGCGGTGCCGGACGCGCGCGTGCTGTCGCCGGACGCGGCGTTCGACCGGCAATGGGCGCTCACGGTGCTGGCCCGCGCGCTTGATGCGCTGCGCGCGGAATGTGTCGCCGCGGGGCGCGCGGAGTTTTTCGAGGGCGTGAAACCGTGGCTCACCGGCGAGGCCGCGCACGGCGACCAAGCGGCGCTGGCCGCGAGTTTCGGCATGAACGCCAACGCGCTGAAGGTCGCGGTGCATCGGCTGAAGCGGCGCTTCCGCGAGCTGCTGAAGGCGGAGGTCGCCGGGACCTTGGATGACCCCGGCGCGGTCGCGGAGGAGCTGCGCGCGCTGTTCGCGGCGCTGGGAAGTTGAGGAGCGAAACTTGGTAACCAATCGCCATCCCCACGTCAGGACACCGGCATGAGCAAACCATCTGCTTCACCGAACTCCTGCCCCAGGTGCGGCGCAGCCCTGCCCGCGGCGGCCACCGCGGGGCTGTGCCCGCGTTGCCTCATGTCCGAAGCGATGCAGCCGACGCAGCCGGACGCCGAGCCGGTCGCGTCGGGCAAGGTGCTTTCGCCAGCGGAACTCGCGCCGCATTTTCCGCAGTTGGAAATCCTCGAGTGTCTCGG
>BJHT01000046.1 GCA_014193395.1 Verrucomicrobiota bacterium | reverse complement strand
CATGCACTGGACCGAAGTCGGTGCCGAAAACATCCTGGCGCTGCGCTGCGCCCTGAAGAGCCATCGCTGGGACGAATGCTGGGAGCAGATCAACCACTCCCGGCAATTTCAGACCCAGCTCGCCGCGTGACCGCCCGCGGTGGTTACAAATTCGTCACACACCCTATTCCTGGTCCGGTCCGCCTTCGCCGCCGACCGGGATCTCTTCGACTACGATGGTCAGAAAAATGCCGGCAAGGAGGTGAAGAAGATCATCTTCATCGGTGATGCGGGGACCCACGGCGGTCGCGGCAACCATGAGTTCATGGCGGGCGAAATACTGCTCGCCCGGGCGTTGCACGCGGCCTATCCGGGCGTTCACTGCGTCCTCTATTCGACCAAGCATTGGCCGAAGGATGTGGGCCACGCCGATGCCATCATTGTCGCGCTCAACCACGGCCAGCGCGCGGCGACGGATCCGAATATCGCGGCCGCGATTAAGCGGGGAGCCGGCTTCGGGGCGCTGCACTTTGGAGTGGAAGTGAACAAGGGGGAGGCGGGCAACAATTACCTGAGTTGGATGGGTGGCTACTTCGAGACTTTCTATTCGGTGAATCCCTGGTGGACACCGAAGTACCACCAGTTCCCCGATCATCCGGTGGCCCGCGGCGTGAAGCCATTCAGCGTGCGGGACGAATGGTATTACCACATGCGATTTGTCCCCGACGAAAAGGGCGTCACGCCGATCCTCTCTGATCTGCCGCCGCTGAACACCGCCGGCAAGAATCGGAGCGACCGGGGCGGGAATGAGTTCGTGCATGCGGACGTCGCCGCCGGCAAGCCGCAGCACATGGCGTGGGTTTACGAGCGGCCCGATGGCGGCCGTGGCTTCGGATTCACCGGGCTGCATGTCCATGCGAATCTGGGCAACGACAGCTTCCGCACGGTGCTGCTCAACGGCGTGGCCTGGGTCGCGAAGCTGGAGATTCCCAAGGATGGCGTTCCCTCAACGCCGGTCGATACGAAGGCTCTCGAGCAAGTCATCGACGACGCGCGCGCCGCGCTGGCGGCGGGGAAGTAACTGCCCGACCGCGGGAGACGAACCGGTCGTAACGATCCGGCCGCGCCGATTCGCAGGGACCACAACGACACGATGAACTGAGAGAAGCCCAGGAATTCGCTGGCCGGGATTGGCTCACTGACTGGTGCCTTTCTGAAGCCGAAGCCGGTTCTGTTTCGCTCTGAGTTCATCGTGTGGTTTCTCAGTTCCAACGGTTTTGGCGGCGCCGAAGAGTCAGGGGTGCAGCGCGGGCAGGGGGTGGGGAAAGAGAATCCTGAATTCAAGGCACGACGAGGAGCGCGCGACGGAGTTGCGGAAGTTTGGCAGAGAAATCGGGCCGGGATTTTAGGCAAAGGAATTTAGGGCAAGGGAATGGGAGGGGAATGAAGGCAAAGGAATGGAGGCAAAGGAATGGGGGAGAGAAGGAGGTTCAGGAATTCGAGCGGACGGACGACAGGCCGGGGCTTCATTCCTTCGCCGCCATTCCTTTGCGATTCCTTGGAAGGTGTAATGACTGTGCGGATTGTCCGCCGCGCTCGAACGGCTCCGCAGCCCCCCTTCCGTCCTTTTTTTCTGCCCCCATTTTTCTGCCAACCTCCGCGTCTGCCCCATCGTTTGACACCCCTGCCGGCGCGCCCATAGTTGCGCCCCGATGTTCGAACTCGTTTCCTCGTACTCCCCCGCCGGCGACCAGCCCCAGGCCATTCAGAAGATGACCGACGCGCTGCTGGCGGGCGTGAAACATCAGACGATCCTCGGCGTGACAGGGTCGGGCAAGACGTTCAGCATCGCCAATGTCATCCGCAACGTGAACCGCCCGACGCTGGTGATCTCGCACAACAAAACCCTCGCCGCACAGCTCTACGCCGAGTTCAAGGGCTTCTTCCCCCACAACGCCGTCGAGTACTTCGTCAGCTACTTCGACTACTACCAGCCCGAGGCCTACATCCCGCGCACGGACACGTTCATCGAAAAGGACTCCTCGATTAACCAAGAGATCGAGCGGCTGCGGCTCTCGACGATGAGTTCGCTCTTCGCGCGGCGCGACGTGATCGTGGTCGCCAGTGTGTCGTGCATCTACGGCATCGGCAGCCGCGAGGATTACGAGGCGATGGTGATTCCGCTGCGCGTGGGACAGGAGATTTCGCGCGACCAGTTTTTGATGCGGCTGGTGGACATCCAGTACAACCGCAACGACATCGAGTTTACGCGCGGCAATTTCCGCGTGCGCGGCGACACCGTCGAGCTGTGCCCCGGCTACACCGAGGACGCCCTGCGCTTCGAGTTTTTCGGCGACCAGATCGACCGCATCTCGCGCTTCGATCCGCTGACCGGGCACAAGTTCGAGGAACTCGAGGCGCTCACGGTTTATCCGGGCAAACAGTTCGTCACCACGGCCGACAAGCTCAAGCGCGCCATCCTCACCATCGGCGAGGAACTCGGCGAGCGGATCGCGTGGTTCGAGGCGAACGGCAAGCTCCTCGAAGCCCAGCGCATCAAGATGCGCACCGAATACGACCTGGAGATGATGGAGGAAATGGGCTTCTGCTCCGGCATCGAGAATTACTCGCGGCACATCGCTGGCCGCGCGCCCGGCACGAAACCCTGCACGCTGCTGGATTTTCTCCCCAAGGATTACCTCCTGGTCATCGACGAATCGCACGCCACGCTGCCGCAGATCGGCGGCATGTATGCGGGCGATCGCTCGCGCAAGACGACGCTCGTCGAGCACGGCTTCCGCCTGCCCAGCGCGCTCGACAACCGCCCGCTTAACTTCGAGGAATTCCAGTCCATGCAGGGCCAGACGCTCTACGTCAGCGCCACGCCAGCGCCGCGCGAACTCGAGTTGTCCCGCCAGCAGGTGGTCGAGCAAATCGTCCGCCCGACCGGCCTCGTGGACCCGAAGGTCTCGGTGCGCCCGCTCAAGGGCCAGATCGACGATTTGATCAATGAAATCCGCCTTCGCACCGACCTGAAGCAGCGCATCCTCGTGACCACGCTCACCAAGCGCACGGCCGAGGAGCTGACCGATTACCTGCGCGATGTCGGCATCAGTGTGCGCTATCTCCACAGCGAGATCGACGCCATCGAGCGCGTGGAAATCCTGCGGTCCCTGCGCAAGGGCGAGTTCGATGTGCTCGTCGGCATCAACCTGCTGCGCGAAGGTCTCGACCTGCCCGAGGTCTCGCTCGTCGGCATTCTCGACGCCGACAAGGAAGGCTATCTCCGCTCCGTCACCAGCCTCATTCAGACCGCCGGTCGCGCCGCGCGGCATCTCAACGGCGAGGTCATCCTCTACGCCGACGTGATGACCGAGAGCATCAAGAAATTCCTCGCCATCTCCGACTACCGCCGCCAGCGGCAGCTCGCCTACAACCGCGAACATCACATCACGCCCCGCAGCGTCACCCGCGCCGTCGAGGAAAGCCTCAGCTCGCAAAAAGAAGTCTATGCCCGCGCCGACGCCGTGCTGCGCGAGTCCGCGAAAAACTTCGACGTCACCGAAACCCTGCGCGAACTCGAAGCCGAAATGATCACCGCCGCGGACAATCTCGAATTCGAAAAAGCCGCGCTCCTGCGCGATCAGATTCGCGAACTCAAGCGCGGCACCGGCGGCCAGCCCGACACGACCGCGGTGACCGCGGTCAATTACGGCAAACCAAAGCGCAACGCCGGTGGCGGTCGCGCGGGCGCTGCTGGCGGCAAGTCTCGCAAAGGCCGCGCGCCGGCGCTGCCCGGGGCGACGTGAGCATTGCGGGAACGGGCGGAACTCGTGAGTTGGATCCGACGCGCGTCCGGCTCGCTGGTGGCGGTGGTTGCACGCTGGCGGCGGCGCGCGGAACACCCGGGTCCTCGCCGATTTCACGCCGCTGCGACCGGGTGCCTCCCGCCCGCCCATGAGCGCCGGACCGGGTATCGCCCTGATTTCTCCGGACCCGTTCGGCCCGCTTGACACGCCCTCCGTCACTGCTAGTGTCCGCCGCTCCGTGCCAGGCGCGGACGTGGGTGGGATGGCCGATCAACGGCCGGTCTGTGACTTTTGCCAGCTTATGAAACGCCAGTATCAACCGTCGAAAATTCGCCGCCAGCGCCAGCACGGCTTCCGCAGCCGCATGGCCACCAAGGCCGGTCGTGGGGTCCTCAACAACCGCCGTCGCGTCGGGCGCAAGCGATTGACACCGGTGTAATCTTTTCAGGCGTCATGCCTGTCTCTTCGCCGCGTCCGCTGGCTCTGCCTCACTCCCGGCACATCAAGCAGGGACGTGATTTTACGCGGATCAAGGCGCAGGGCCGCCGCACGGTGAATGGTTGCCTGATCGCCAACTGGATGGTGCTCGCACCCGAGAGCGTTTCCCGGCTGGCCGTCATCACCCCGAAGCGAATTGGTCCCGCAGTGGTGCGCAACCGCGCCCGCCGCCTGCTGCGCGAGAGTTACCGGTTGCATCAAAACCAGTTTCTCGCGCCCGTGGATTTGGTGCTCGTCGCCCGCCCGTCCATCGCCGGCAAGGATTACGCCCAGGTCGAGCGCGACCTGCTCGCCGCCCTGCGCCACGCCCGTCTGTTGAAATTCACCCCGTGAACCCCGCGCAACATCTGCTGACCGCGCTGCTGAAGCTGTACCAACTGGCCATCTCGCCGGTGCTGACGGCGTTGCTCAGTCCGGCGGGCGCGTGCCGATTCACGCCCTCGTGCTCGGCATACGCGCTCGCGGCGGTTCAATCTCACGGCGCGCTGGCCGGCGTCTGGCTCACCGCGCGGCGGCTCGCCCGGTGTCATCCGTGGGGCGGCTGCGGCCACGATCCCGTGCCGCCGCGCACCGCCCACTCCTGCTGCGCCGCGCATTCCGTTGCGGCCAAGTCCGCGAAAGGCCTTCTCTAAATGGACCGCAAATCCGTTGTCATTCTCATCATTTCGTTCGTGCTGTTGCTGCTGTGGTTCCCACTCGTCAACAAGCTTTACCCGCCCGTGCCGCAACCGCCGCGGGCCGGTACCAACGCCGTAACGAACGCCGCCGCCCCCGGCACCGCGCCCGCCACGCCAACGCCCGCTCCCGCCACCCCGTCCCGCCCCGAGCTGTCGCCCCTCACTTCGGCGATCGTGCCTTCCGTGAACGGTCCCGAGACGACCCTGACGCTCGAAAGCAAAGTCGCGCGCTTCGTCGTCACCTCCCACGGCGGCGGCCTCAAGCGGGTGGAACTGACCGGCTTCCCCGAGGCCGTCGGGTGTTCCAAGAAAAATCAAAACGCCACCAATTTCGCCGCGCTCAATGGTGACGCGCCCGTGCCCGCTTTCGCCCTCTTGGGTGCGCCCGCGTTGCAAGACGCCGCCCCGTTCAAGCTCTCTAAAACCGGCGACACCATCCGTGCCGAGAAACAGCTCACCAACGGCCTCGTGCTGGTGAAACAGTTCCAGCTCAACGCGACGAACTATCTCCTCAACACCACCGTCCGCCTTGAAAACCGCGGCGCCACCCCGCTCGCGCTCCCCGCGCACGAGCTTGTCATTGGCACCGCCACGCCCATCGGCCCGCACGACGACGCCACGAAAATGGGCCTGATGTGGTTCGATGGTGCGAAGGCCGAGGCCACCCGCGAAACCTACTTCGCCAACCAAACCCTCGGCTGCTCCGGCACGCCGCGCCGTGAGTACTCCAGTCCGTCCGGCACCAATTACACGTGGGCCGCCGTCTTCAACCAGTTCTACACCATCATCGCGATGCCCAAGGTGCCCGCATCGCAGGTCATCGCGCACCGCGTTGATCTCCCCGCGCCCAGCCGCGAGGCCCTCGCGCAGGACACGAAGACCGTGGCCCACCCGTTCGGCTACCTGACCGCCTTCGCCTACGCCGCCAGCGTGCTCGCCCCGGGCGCACAGCTCGAACACCAGTTCACCGTCTTCACCGGCCCCAAGGAGTATCACAACCTCGCCCGCCTCGGCTCCGACTTCGGTAACAGCATCGACCGCATCATGGAGTTCGACGGCTTCTTCGGTTTCTTCGCCAAGGCGCTCCTGCTCTGCATGAACGCGCTGCACACCTTCGGCCTGTCCTACGGCCTCGCGATCATCGCCATCACCGTCATCATCAAGCTCACTTTCTGGCCGCTGACCAACCACAGCACCCGCTCGATGAAGCGCATGTCCGCCCTCCAGCCGCAGATGAAGGCGCTGCAGGAAAAATACAAGGACGACCCCAAGAAGATGAACCTCAAGCTGATGGAGTTCATGAAGGAAAACAAAGTCAGCCCCATGGCCGGCTGCCTGCCGATGGTCATCCAGATTCCTGTCTTCTTCGGTTTCTACACCATGCTCCAGAGCGCCATCGAACTGCGCGGCGCCAGCTTCCTCTGGGCCTGCGACCTCTCGCAGTCCGACACCGTGTGGATGATTCCCGGCATCAACTTCCCCGTGAACCCCATGCCCCTGCTCATGGGCGTCACCATGCTCATCCAGGCCGGCCTCACCCCGCCCGCGCCCGGCATGGACCCGACGCAGCAGAAAATCATGAAATACATGCCGCTCATGTTCATGGTGTTCCTCTACAATTTCTCCGCCGGATTGACCCTTTACTGGACTGTCCAAAACCTGCTAACCATCCTCCAGATGAAGATCACCAAGGCCAACGACGGCAAGACCGCTGCGGCGGTGGCCGGGGCGGCGGTGAATCCCAACGTCAGCACCGACCCCAAGTCCGGCAAAGTCACCCTGCTCAAAAAGAAAAAGGATTAACCGGCCGCCCCCGGCCCGCCCACGCTTATGTCAGCCCAAGCTCAAACCATTCTCCAAGCGCTCCTGCACAACCTCGGTTTTGCCGTCACCATTCGCGAACAGAATTTGGAAGACGGCCTCCTGCTCGACGTGCAAACGCCCGACGCCACCGCGCTCATCGGGCGGCAGGGCCAGACCCTTTCCGACCTACAGTATCTCACCAACCGCATCCTCTTCCGCCTCGATCCCAGCGCGCCCAAGGTCACCGTGGACATCGGCGGCTACCGCGCCCAGGCCCGCGAAGTCCTCGTGAAAAAGGCGCACGCCGCCGCCGACAAGGTCCGCCGCCTCGGGGACGCCGTGGAACTCGAGCCGATGAACGCCTACGACCGCCGCATCGTTCACAGCGCCCTCAAGGACGATCCCACCGTCGAGACCAGCAGCATCGAACTCGAAGGCACCGCCAAGAAAGCCATCCTCGTCCGCCGCCGGTAGAACGCCGACGGGCGGCGACTTGGCGCGCAGAAAACGGCGCGGCAACGGGATCGTTTCCGTCAACCAGCGTTCGTCAGTCCCCATTCGTCAGTCCAAAACTTGGCGGTTCTTGGCCCGGACGCGCGTTCAGCATTGGTGACGGAGGCTTCCTGCTATCAAAAAAAGATGGTGCCAACGCGCGCCGCTGCGAGCCGGCTCCCGGATGCTCTGGATTTCTGCGGTCCAACATTTTGCCAACTGTGGGCGACCGCACCTTGACACTCGCCGATCTTTTCAACGGCAACCGTGTGAGCTTTCAAACGGAGCTCGGAAACTTCTCCCGTCGCCGCCCACCAGAGCCGTTTGCGGGGAGCCACCTGAGCTCCGGACGCAGTGCGGCGCGCGTTTCACACCCTCGAAAATAGCCGCGGCGGGAAAGGGAGTTTGACAATTCCCCGTGCGCACGGCACTAGCTCTTAAAGATTCCCAGCCAATCTCTGCACGTAATGGAAAACAAAAACACAACCCTCGGGGTCGTCGCCGTCTTGGCGATCGCTGCTTCGCTCACCTACCTCTATTTCACCCAGTTCGCCGGCCCGCCGAAGGTGAACCTGACCCCGTTTGAAAATCTCGGCTATGTGGTCGCCGAGGAAACGGCCAAACTGCTCAACAATCAGGGCCGCGTGCTGGTCGTGTCGGAGGTCTTCGAGGCGATGAAAAGTCCGAACACCGAGGCGCAGGTCAAGGGCTTCAAGGCGGGGTTGGCCAAGAGCGGCGGCGTGCAACTGAAAGAGGCCAAGGAGTTCAAACGCTCGATGTCCGACGACCCGCAGAACTGGCCGCCCGGGCAGGCCGCCGTGTTTGTGAACATGGGCGACAATGCGAACGCGCTGGTGCTGTTCGTAGGTCTGCCGCTGAATCTGTCCCGGGATGACATCGCCGCGATGAAGGAGAGCAAGAGCAAGCTGATCGTCGTCGGCGGGCAGTCGCCGTTGCTCAAGACACTGCTCAAGGATGGCGTGATCCACATGGCCATCGTGAATCGCTTCCCGCCCGCGCCGGCGCCGTCCGGCAGCGAAAAACCCCGCGAGTGGTTCAACCGCGTGTACATGGTCGTGACACCCGCCACAGTGGACCAACTGCCCTGACGCCGTTTTTCATTTTTCAGCCGCCGCGCCCGCCCCGTCCATCGCACTCGCCACACCTTGCCCCGATGATCTCGCTGCAACCATCGCCGAAGAAGCTCTCGCTGCTCGGAGTCTTCGCGCTTGTGGTGGCGTTGTCCGTCGCGCAGTTCCGCGGCGAGGGTTGGCTGCCCAACGCCGACACCGTCAAGACCGCGCGCGAGGTCGAGTCGCACAGCACCGGCACGCCGATGTGGACCAACAGCGTCGGCTTCGAGCGCGACACCTTCACCTTCGCACGCATCCGTTTTCACCGCGCGCCCTACGGCACGCGCAGCGGCGGCAACTGGCACACCGACTTCCCGGACAGCGACCTGAATCTCTCGCACCGCCTCCAGCAGATGACCTCGATCAAGGTCAATCCCGACGGGCGCGTGCTGAACCTCACCGACAAGGAACTGGCGGATTATCCGTGGATTTACATGGTCGAGCCGGGGCGCATGTTGCTCACCGACGAGGAGGTCGTCGCGCTGCGCAAATACCTGCTCAACGGCGGTTTTCTCATGGCGGATGATTTCTGGGGCGAGGTGCAATGGGACAATTTCGCCAGCCAGTTGAAGCGCGCGTTCCCCGACCGCGAATTCACCGAACTCCCGATGGAGCATCCCATCTTCCACTGCGTCTTCGATCTCCAGATGCCGAAGAACAAACTGCAAGTCCCCAACATCCGCACCGGCATGGAGAGCCAATACTCCGGCATCACCTGGGAATATCACGACGGCGAGGAATGCCGCGAAGTGCATGTCCGCGCGCTCTTCGACGACAAGGGCCGCATGATGGCCATCGCCACCCACAACACCGACAACGGCGACGGCTGGGAGCGCGAGGGCGAGGACCAGTATTTCTTCCGCACCTTCTCCGAAAAAATCTCCTTCCCGCTCGGCATCAACATCATCACCTACGCGATGACGCATTGAGGCCGGGCGCAGCGGCTGAAATTAGAAACCACGGATAAACACCGATAAACACGGATGAAAACCCGCTTCAGCCACCGCGTGGGCGACGCAACTTCTCCCCGCCGCGGCGTTTTGGAGTGCGGTGACTCGTCGCTGCTTTTGCGCCGCCGACGGGTCGCTGTCGAGGTGCCGGGCGGCTCCGGTCACGCGGGCGCGCCGGCGCTGGCGCGAGCATTGAACGCCCCCGTGAGCACCCATGCCTCTCGCAGTTCGACGGCGACAAGTCGCCTCGGTAAAGCGGTGACAAGTCACCGCACTCCAAAATCCGCCCACACCCGCCCCACTCATGAGCGAAACTGAATCCGTCCCGCCCCTGCCACCGGTTCCCCCCGTGCTCTCCACCGCCCCGCCGCCGATCACTCCGGTGATCACACCGGTGTCCACCGCTCCCGTCGCTCCCGTAGCCCCGGCGGTGCCGACCGACCGCGAAGTGTACGAAAACCTTGTCTCCAGCCGCGCCCGCATCCGCACCGAACTGGGCAAGGTCATCGTGGGTCAACACGAGGTGGTCGAGCAGTTGTTGCTCGCGTTGTTCGCCGGCGGGCATTGCCTCATCACCGGCGCGCCCGGCCTCGCCAAAACGCTCCTCGTCAAAAGCATCGCGCAGATTTTCCACCTCAAATTCCAACGCATCCAGTTCACCCCCGACCTGATGCCCGCGGACATCACCGGCACGGAAATTCTCGAAGCCACCGGCGACGGTCGCCGCATGTTGTTCGTTCCCGGGCCGATTTTCGCGAACATGATTCTGGCCGACGAAATCAACCGCACGCCGCCCAAGACCCAGGCCGCGCTGCTCGAGGCCATGCAGGAACATCAGGTCACCGCCGCCGGTGTGCGCCACGCGCTGCCCGAGCCGTTCTTCGTGCTCGCCACGCAGAACCCCATCGAGATGGAAGGCACCTATCCGCTGCCCGAGGCCCAGCTCGACCGCTTCATGTTCAACGTCGTCATCGACTACCTCCCCGAGGACGACGAGGTCGCCGTCGTGTCGCAGACCACCGCCCGCCGCGGCGAGCCGATCCAGCCGCTCTTCACCGGCGAAGACGTGCTGCGCTTTCACGACCTGGTCCGCAAGGTGCCGATGGCCGAGGACGTCGTCCGCTACGCCGTGCGCCTCGCCGCCATGTCACGACCGCGACAAAAGACCACGCCGGACTTTGTGAACGAATGGGTGAACTGGGGCGCCGGCCTGCGCGCCGCGCAATTCCTCGTGCTCGGCTCGAAGGCCCGCGCGCTGTTGCAAGGCCGCACCCACGGCACCGTGCAGGACGTGAAAGCCCTCGCGCATCCTGTCCTGCGCCATCGCATCCTCGTGAACTACCGCGCCGAAGCCGAAGGCGTGAACGTCGAAAAAGTGATCGACCGCCTGCTCGCCACCGTGCCGCCGCCCGTGCCTGCCGAGGCCGCAAACACGAAGGGCAAAGCGTAGTAAAATGCAGCCCGCGGCGTCCGCGTGCCCGGCGGGCTGCGGTTCCAAAACCGCCCGCAGCTCCCAGATTATCCCCGGCGAAATTTCGCATCTGTGGCCGCTCTGAATCTGCGGGAAATTCCAACGGTCCCCGACCCCAGCAACGTGGCTGCCAGAGCGATGCCGACCGCTCCCACGCCCTCGCGCCTGCGGACGCTGCTGCGGCCGAGGACGGCCGCTCCCCGAAGCACGTGCGGGTGCGTGCCGCCTGCACCTGCACGCTTGCCCCACCGACGGCTTCCGAGTACGAGTCCACCCCCATGAACGCCGTCGAAATCATTGAACGAATCAAGGCGATGACGCCCACGGAGCAAGCCGAAGTCTTGGCGTTCATCCGCCAACTGCGCGCTGCTTCAGCGGCGGCTCCGGAAGCCTCGCCACCGCCGGCCGGCGTCACAGCGGCAAACGACAAGCCAGCCAAACCGCCCGCCGGAGCGGGTCGCGGGCCGGTCCAATCGGTGTAATCACCCCGCGTGAGCCTCCGCCTCCAACTCCTCCAGGTCGCCCGCCTTGCGCCACGCCTGCTCGGCGATTCCACCGATCTGGTGCGCGAGTTTTTCCGCAGCCGGCTGTCGGCGGACGGTGCGGGGCTGGATCGCGACGGACGGCCTGACCTGTACTACACGATCTTCGCACTCGCCGGCCTGCAGGCGCTCGACGCCGAGGTGCCGAAAGAAAAAGTCGTGGCGTTTCTCCTCAGTCACGGCGACGGCGCGAAACTGGACTTCGTGCATGCCTCGTCGCTGGCGCGTTGCTGGGCCGCGGTCGGCCGCGAGCACCTGCCACCGGGACGCGCATCCGCGTTGCTCGAGCGCCTCGAGAGTTTTCGCAAACCCGACGGCGGTTACGAGGGTGACGCGAAACTCGCGCACGGCACGGCCTACGGCGCGTTCGTGGCGCTCGGCGCTTACGAAGACCTCGGCCACACGCCGCCGAATATTTTGAAACTGGTGCAGAGCCTGAAGCGCCTCGAAACCCCCGACGGCGCGTGGAGCAACGTCCCCAACGCCCGCAGCGGCGCCACCAACGCCACTGCGGGCGCGGTCACGCTCATCCGGCACCTCGGCTTCCCGGTGAACGACCGCGTCGGCGACTGGCTGTTGGCGCAGGTGCATCCGCAGGGCGGCTTCCTCGCCGTGCCCGGCGCGCCGATGCCGGACCTGCTGTCCACCGCGACCGCCATCCACGCGCTCGCCGCCATCGAGCGCCGCCTGCCCAGCGGCGTGCATGAGCGCTGCCTGGATTTCATCGACACGCTCTGGTCCGCGCAGGGCGGCTTCCACGGCCACTGGGCGGACGACCATCTCGATGCGGAATACACCTACTACGCACTGCTCGCGCTGGGCCATCTGAGCCTGGGGTGAGGTGCGGATGCAGTTGTAGCCGCCGACGTGAGGAGGCGGATCGCGCGCCGGGCGAACGCGCCCGCTTTCACCCCTTGTAGGAGTCGAGGTGACGAGACTCTAACCTTTTCCACGCGAAACGCGGCCTGAGTCTCGCGGCCCTGACTGGGTCAAGGCGCGTGGAACCGGAGCGCGGTTTCGCGACGCGGCGTGCGGCGGTTCTGGACAGGCACTCGCGAAAGAAGGTTAGAGTCTCGTTACCTCGACTCCCACAAGGGAGGCGCACAATTCCTTTCCCCTCACCGCCGTTTTCCTCTTTGCTTCGCGCCCATGTCCAACGACGCGCTTCGCATCAAGGCCACGCAATGGCTCGTGTTCGCCACCACGCTGTGGGGGCTGAGCTTTCCCGCGATGAAGGCGCTCGGGCTGGCGCAGGAGCAGTTGCTGCCGGGGCGCAGCAGCTTTTTCATGGCCGCGCTGTGCGTGTTCTATCGCTTCGGCTCGGCGGCGCTGCTGATGGGTTTGTTCACCCTGCGGACGCTGCCGACGATCACGCGCGACGAGGTGTTTCACGGCCTGGGCATCGGCCTGTTCGGCGGGGTTGGGATTCTGTTTCAAATGGACGGCCTGGCGCGAACGGAGGCGAGCACGTCGGCGTTTCTCACCCAGTGCTATTGCCTGATTATTCCCGTGTGGGTCGCGTGCCGCGCGCGGCACTGGCCGCCGTGGAACGTCCTCACCGGCTGCGTCATCGTGGTGATCGGCATCGGCGTACTCGCGAAGGTGGACCTGCGGGCGTTCCATCTCGGGCGCGGGGAACTCGAGACCATTCTCGCCTCGGTCGTTTTCACCGGGCAAATCCTGTGGCTCGAGCACCCGCGCTTTGTGAACTGCCGCGTCAGCCACTCGACCGCGGTGCAGTTCGCCGCGATGGCGTTGTCCGGCCTGCCCGTCGCCCTCGCCACCACGCAGGAACCCGGCGACTGGCTGCGCGCCTACAGCACGGCCCCGACGCTCGGCCTGCTCGCGGTGCTGCTGGTCTTCTGCACGCTCGGCGGCTACGTGCTGATGAATCAATGGCAACGGCACGTCGGCGCAACGCTGGCGGGGCTGATCTATTGCGCGGAGCCGGTCTTCGCGAGCGCCTTCGCGCTGTTCCTGCCGGCGTGGTTCGGCGCATGGGCCGGCATGGCGTATCCGAATGAAACACTCACGCGTGAGCTGCTCATGGGCGGTGGCCTGATCTTCGTTGCGAACGTCCTCGCGCAATGGCGCGCACCCGCGCCGGTCCCGCCACCCACGCGGGGAGAATAATTTGGAACGACGCGGTCAGGTCGAGTCCGTGGTCCGCCCCGCAGATTCTGCTGCTGGGACACCGCTTGGGAATGCCTCGCTGTCCGCCGGATTCGCCCCTCGACAGCCCCGCCAACGCTCCGTTAAATCCGCGGCCCCGCAAATCGGGGCGCACGCATTCATCCATGCCCAACGGCCCATCCAAGTCCGGGTTCTTTCTCCTTGAGGCGATCAACGCCTTCGGGACGGCGTTCTATTTCAACTTCCTGTTCTTCCACATGGGCGCGCAGTTCGGCTGGACGGATCGCGAGAACTTCGCGCTCTCGGCCGCGCACGGCTTTGTTTACATCTTCGCCGCATTGTGGGCCGGGCAGTTCGCCCAGCGCTTTGGCTACGTGCGCACGTTGCGCATCGGTTTTGCGGTGATGGCACTGGTGATGATCGCGGCCGGGTTGGTGACGGGCGCGATCAGCCAGGTCGTGCTGCTGGTGTTATGGACGCTCGGGGTTTGTTGCACCTGGCCCACCCTCGAGGCGGCCGTCAGCGAAGGCGAGCCGCCCCGCCGCCTCCAGCGCATGATTGGTTTCTACAATCTCACCTGGGCCGGCGGCGCGGCGGTCGGCTTCTTCGCGGGCGGCGCGCTGATCGAGGCCCTTGGTCCGCGCAGCATCTTCTTCCTGCCGGCGGGCCTGCACGCCTTGCAACTCGTGCTCACCTACACGCTCCCGCTCGACCTCACCCGCGCGGCGCTGCCCGGCATCGAGTCGCTGCCGCACGGCCCCGCGACCGCGGCAGACCCAGCCGCGTCGCCGTCGCTCACCTCGCGCCCCATCGCGCGAACGCGGGCGTTCCTGCGGCTGGCGTGGTTCGCCAATCCCTTCGCCTACATCGCCATCAACAGCATCCTGCCCGTGATGCCGAGCCTCGCGCGCAAGCTCGCACTCTCGCCGATGCTCGCAGGATTCTTCTGCTCGATCTGGCTCTTCGCGCGGCTGGCCGCGTTTCTCGTGCTGTGGCTGTGGCCGGGCTGGCATTACCGGCGCGGCTGGTTCTTCGGGGCTTACGGGATGGTGATGGCGAGCTATCTGGCGATCCTGCTGTCAACCCATCTGGCCGTGCTGGTCCTCGCGCAACTGGCCTTCGGGCTGGGCCTCGGTCTCCTCTACTATTCGTCGCTGTTCTACTCGATGGATGTCGGTGACACCAAGGGCGTGCATGGCGGCTTCCACGAAGCGGCCATTGGCATTGGTATTTTCGGCGGCCCGGCGGTAGGTGCCGCGGCGCTGCACTTCCTGCCCGGCGTGCGCGACGGCGCGGCGTGGACCGTGAGCGTCGTGTTGCTGGCCGGACTCATGGGCAGCCTCATCATTGCCCGCCGAAACTTCGGTTCCACCGCGCGCGGTATTTCCTGACAACGGGATTGCCACCACGGACAGACACGGATCGTCGTGGGCGCGTGTCCTGCCGCTTCCTGACCGAGGAACTCGCACTGTCCGGCACCAAGGATCCAGAAATCATTCCGCTGCTGCACCACCGCCAAGCGCTTGGGCGTCGTCGCCCGGGTTCATGGGAGCGGGATTTATTCCGCGCACAAGTTGAGCGGCAAATCCGGCGGACCGAGTAGGAGTCGTAAGGCGCCACCACCGAATGCCCGGCCATGGGTGGCGAGTTCGCAGCGGGTGCCGCGCAGCCTGCGGAGGGTGGAAGAATTGCGATTGGATTGCCCCGCCGGCGCAGGTGCGGTCGGAGTGCGGCGTTCGCGCCGCTGCAACTTGGAAACGGCGGTTGCGATGAATCACGAAAGCGGCGAGATGCGCGAAAACAAAGGGCTGAATTGAGCTTTCAGTCGCTCAGCTCACCGTCCGCTTCAGAAGGAAAACCAATGCCGCAGTTGCCACAACAACCCCAACCAGCCGACCGCCAGCAGTCCCCCGCGCAGATAGACATTCAACACCACCCACGTCACCGCCACGCGTGCGATGATCAGCAGCAGCACGCCCGCCACCGACGGCGTCGGCACCGCGGTATGCAGTTGCAGCGCCAGCAGCCCGAGCCGGAACACCGCCGTCCCGGCGATGGACACCCGCACTGATCCCGTCAGCCGGAAACCCAACGCGAACGGCCCGAGGT
Source organism: Verrucomicrobiota bacterium (assembly GCA_014193395.1). Taxonomy (GTDB): domain Bacteria; phylum Verrucomicrobiota; class Verrucomicrobiia; order Limisphaerales; family BJHT01; genus BJHT01. Next base: position 16,665 of record BJHT01000046.1, on the reverse strand, counting down.
ACGCGAAGAGCTGCTCGAACCCCAGATAAAACAACGTCTGCGCCACCCATGCGTCCGTGGTCATCGGAAAATCCCGCGGCCGCACCAGCCGCCAGACCGGGTCCGTCGTGAACGCAAACAGCACCGCTCCGACCACGCCCACGAGCGTCACCATTCCCCATGCGCGCGCCGCGAGCCGCCAGTCCAGCAGCGCCCGCTCCGTAATCCTCGCGTGCCACGCGAACACCGCCGCCCACAAACAAAACGCCGCCCAGAACAGCACGCCCGCGAGGAACCACGTGGGATTGGGATTCTCCGTAAAACCCGCCAGCCGCGGCCACGCCGCCACTGTCGAGAGCAGCGCGGCGACGAGGGCCTGCTTCAGCACCTCGATTCGGGCCAGCGCGCGCATGGGCCGGAGGCGAACCGCGCCTCATCGTCCGCCGCCGACCGCGCCTTGCGCGCGTTCGGTGAGGAATTGCGCGAGCACCGGCTCGTAGTCCGCGTCGGTGTGGATCGGGCGGTAATCGGCGTTGAACTCGAGGCAGCCGCCGCGCAGCCGCTCACAGTGCCGCTTGAACTCGCGGAGATATTCTTCCCGCACAATCGCCGGCTCGGTGACCATGCTGAAGGGGCTTTCGAGGTCCACGAAGCGCACGGGCCGGTCGAATTTGAAATCGCTCTCCATCCGGTCCAGCAGTTGGAACACCGCCAGGTCGTGCTTCTGAAAACGCAGGTGCTGGAATGCCTCCAGCAGCGGCTCGACCTCGGTGAAGAAATCCGACACCACGATCACCAGCGCACGCCGGCGAATTTTCTCCGCCAGTTCGTGCAGCACCTTTGTCAGCACCGTCGGGCCGGCGGGCGCGACGCGGCCGAGCGTGTTGAAAATCTCCTGTAAATGCGCGGGATTGCGGCGCGGCGGCAGTTCAATCGGCGGCGTCTCACACGCGCACGCCAACCCGGCCGCGTCGCCCTGTTGCACGGCTAGATAGCCGAGCGTGCCCGCAACCTTGCGCGCGTAATCGAACTTGCTCCCGTGCCGCCCGGTGAAGCCCATCGACGCGCTGAGGTCCACGACGAGGTAACACCGCAGGTTGGTGTCGGCCTCGAACTCCTTCATGAAAAACCGGTCCGTGCGGCCAAACACGCGCCAGTCCAGCCGGCGGATGTCGTCGCCGGGCGCGTAGTTGCGATACTCGGCGAACTCGACGCTCGACCCGCGATGCGGGCTTTTGTGATGCCCCGAGATGCTGCCCTCCATCGCGAAGCGCGTGACCAGCGGCAGGTGCTGCAGCCGCGCGAGCACCGCCGGATCGAGGAAATCGGGACGGATGACTTCAGCCACGGGCTTGGGCGCCTCCGCGCAGTTCGGCCAGCAGCCGCTCGACGACTTTCGGGCTGGTCATCCCTTCGGCCTGCGCCTGGAAATTCGTAAGGATGCGATGCGTCAACACCGGCAGCGCCACGGCCTCGATGTCTTCCATCCGCACCAGATAGCTGCCGTGCAACACCGCGTGCGCCTTCGCCCCGCGGATCAGGTATTGCACCGCGCGCGGACCCGCGCCCCACGTCACCCATTTCTTGATCCACGCCGGCGCTTCCACGGAATTCGGCCGCGTCATCCGCACCAGATCGACCGCGGCATCATAGACATGATCGGGCACCGGCACGCGTTGGATCAGTTGCTGGAACGCGATCACCTGCTCGCCCGAGATCAGCTTCGCCAGAGGGGCCGCGGCGTTGCCCGTGGTGACGCGCGCAATCTGCCGCTCTTCTTCGAGGCTCGGGTAATTGACGTGGATGAAAAACATGAAGCGGTCGAGCTGCGCCTCGGGCAGCGGATACGTGCCTTCCTGCTCGATCGGGTTCTGCGTCGCCAGCACGAAGAAGGGCAGCGGCAGCCCGAAGATTTTTCCGCTCGCGGTCACCTTGTGTTCCTGCATCGCTTCGAGCAGCGCCGACTGCGTCTTGGGCGGCGTGCGGTTGATTTCGTCGGCCAGCACGATGTTCGCAAAGATCGGCCCTTTCACGAACACGAACGCCCGCCGGCCCGGTTGATCGGTCTCCTGCAAAATGTCCGTGCCCGTGATGTCCGACGGCATCAGGTCCGGCGTGAACTGGATGCGGTTGAACTGGAGCGACATCACCTCCGCCAGCGCGTGAACCATCGTGGTCTTCGCCAGCCCCGGCACGCCCATCAGCAGCGCGTGCCCGCGCGACAGCACCGCGATCAGCAACTGCTCGATCACCTGGTCCTGGCCAATGATGACCTTCGCGACCTCGGCCCGCAGGCTCTCGTACAACTCGCGGAGTTGACCGATGGCCGCGACCTCGCCGTCCGCCGTGACGGCGGCGGTCGGGGTGTTGGCGGGCGATGAACCGGAGGCCGGCGCGGGCGTTTGCTTTTCACTCATAATGGAAACAATGGCTGTGCAAGGACGCGGACGCTACGGCGCGCCCCCCGGGCAAACAAGGGGAAAGCTCGGCAGCAAGACTGGCCCTCCGAGGCCATTGCCCCGAATACCAATGTGTGCTCCTCCCAACCACCCTCTGGCCATGGCATCGTCGCCAGCGAGCCGCACTGCGGCCTCGCCTTCCACACCGACCGCACCTTCGTCCGCCGCCCGGGCGCGCGAACAGCAAGTCGCCCCCGGCACCCGCTTTCATGGCACCCCCAAACCGGTCAGCCCCTGGCAGGCCCGCGACTACGGCGCGAACTGCGTGTCCGACGTCACCCCCCGCTTGACTGTCTGGCACCAACGACCAACCAATCCTGCTCGACCTCCTCAACGACGCCACCCGCGCCCGCCCTTAGCCTGGCGTCCGGTGACAGACATCTCGACTCGCTCGTTCGCAAAGGCCGAATCGAGTTCGCGACGACTGGCCCACCTGACAGCCTCAAACATCCGGACCTCACCAGGACTGGGATCAAATTTGAGGAAAGTTTCTGCTAACCTCCGGCGGACTTTTCCGCGATTTTCATCGAGTTACCCGGCCGACCCGGCCCGTGCGGTATTAGGCGAAGCTCACGCCATCACAGCCGGGTAAAGATGTCTGAGGCTTGTTCCACGGAACCTGCTGTCTCCGAATCCTCCTTCCCGCGCCCCAGCCCGGCGACGGAACAGCTAATTCTAATACGCGTTCAAGATGAGGCTAAGTCGCGCCGGGATTTTCGCGGCTGGCAAGGCGCGAGGAAGGAGCATATCCAAACGGGATCTGTGACTGACGAGCAACGCCGCCAGCGGCGAAAAGAACCAGCGAATTAGCCTCAGCTTGAACGCGCATTAGAATAAGCCGTGGCAAAGCAGCGGGAATTCCATCGGACTACCACAGCGACACCATCAATCTGGCGCCAGGCGCATCGCTGGGACCGCGCCTGAGTCATCCTTCAATGACCATCAGTGACCGGTAGAAATACTGTGTCTTACAGGGTAAGTCGCGGTGCGGTGACTCAGCCGCATCGGCTCGACTCAATTGGTTGCGGATAAGAGGCCGCCGACGAATAATCATATGCCCCAGCCATGTGTCGGAGCGCCGTCGTCAGGCCGCTGCGGCGGATGCCCGCACACATCGTTCGAAGCTATCCAGACATCTCCAAATCTCTACGCCGAAAGTCGTATGGGCGGTTTGGCTAGGGTGGAATAAAGCTATTGGCAACGAACCGATCCGTGCGCCGGTTGCCGACGGGGAAGGGTTCAAAACAAAATCAACCTTTATGAAAACACCAAGCTTCAAACTGCTCGTCCTGGGGAGTGTGCTTGTGCTCTCGGGGGCGGCCCGGGCCGCCGAGACCCCACAGGCTTTCGGCGTCAAGATCACCGAGCCGGTGGGCGGCGCCAGTTTCCTCGCCGGCACGTCGGTGAAGGTGGCAGCGACGGTCAGCAGCAATGCCAATCCGATTGTCCGGATGGATTTCTATGACATCCTGCACAATGTCCTGCTCGGCTCTTCCACTGCCGCGCCGTTTTCCATCACTTGGAAACCGACGGTAGCGGGCACTTACTATCTCCGCGCCACCGGGGTCGATGCCATCGGGCAGACGGCAAACTCGGCGGTGGTATATCCTCTCAATGTCACCTCCAGCACCACCACGGGCGTCACCGGTGGCGGCGGGACGACCAGTGGCGGCGGCACGACTGTCACCACCTATTCTGTCACCGTGGTCAGCGGGACCGGCGGTGGCTCGTATGCACCGGGTGTGACCGTGACGCTCACGGCCAATGCGCCGCCGACGGGGCAGTGGTTCAATCAGTGGTCAGTTTCCGGTGGTGTAGTGCTTGCAAATCCCGCCGCCACCACGATCACCTTCACCATGCCGGCAACCAATGTGAGCGCGGCTGCGACCTACAAGGGAATCCCCCCGACCATGCCGTCCAATCCGATTCTTTTCGTCACCCAGATTCCCATCGGGTTCGACTATCTCACGATCGGTTCCGTGTTTGGGAATCATCAGCCGTCCTCCGCCCAGGCGGGGCGCGGCGGGGATCTCTACATTCGTTACCCCGACGGCAGCCTGCGTAATCTTACGGCTGAGGCGGGTTATGGCGTGCCCAGTGGTTACCAGGGGGCCAACGGCATCGCTGTCCGGGAACCCTCGGTTCACTGGAGCGGGCAGAAGGCCGTGTTCAGCATGGTGGTGGGCATGCCTGCCACCCAGGCCGCCGTCCGCACCAATGTCTGGCAACTCTATGAAATCACCGGGTTCGGGGTGGGGCAACCGGTCGCGATCACCAAGGTTCCCAACCAACCGACCAACTATAACAACGTCTCGCCCTGCTACGGCACGGATGGTCGCATCATCTTTGCGAGTGACCGTCCGCGCAATGGTCAGGCGCATCTCTATCCGCAACTGGATGAGTATGAGGCCGCACCGTGTGTGAGTGGCTTGTGGAGCCTGAACCCGGCGAACGGTGATTTGTTTAATCTCAATCACACACCGTCCGGGGTCTTCTCGCCGAGCATCGACAGTTTCGGGAGACTGGTCTTTGTCCGGTGGGATCATCTGCAACGCGATCAGGAGGCGGACCTGGATATGACCGCGGCGCAGCAGGGGCAGTCACTGCCGTATGGGGCCTTCAATTACACCGATGAGACGGCCACCGCCGGCGTGTTGGCCGGAAATATCGCGGAAGTCTATCCGGAGCCGCGCACGCCCGCCGGGAATGTCAATGGTCATACCTTCAATGTCTTCTTTCCCTGGATGATCAATGAAGATGGAACGGAGGAGGAGACGATGAACCATGTCGGACGGCATGAAATCGCCGGTTATCTTACCCCGAGTTTCACCGATGACAGAAACCTTGGCTATTTCTACAACCCGGCGGCCCGCTACAACAAAACCTACATCAATAACTTTCTGCATCTGCGCGAGGATCCGCTGGTGCCCGGACGTTACTTCGGGACTGATGCCCCGGAGTTCTTCACCCACTCGGCGGGCCAGATTGTTGCTCTCAATGCCCCACAGGGCCGGGATGCCGATCATATCACGACCGATTATGTGACTGATCCGATAGCCAAGCAGCCGACCTCGACCCCGCCGCCCAATCACAGCGGAGTCTATCGGGAGCCGCTGCCGTTGAGTGACGGGACGTTGGTGGCGGTGCATTCCGACCGGACGGATGTCGAGACCAAGCGCGTGGTGCCTTCGGACTTCCAGTTCCGGCTCAAGACTCTCTGGCGGCCGTCCACTTATTGGCAGAGCTATCAGGCGCTGACTCCCGGCATCAACAAATCCGTGACTTATCCGTCGAGCGCTGGTCTGGTCAGTTACTCCGGGCCTTTATGGGAACTGAATCCGGTGGAAGTCCGGGCACGCGCTATTCCTCATGGATCGAAGACACCGCTGGGGCAGCCGGAGCAGCAAGTCTTCGCCGAGGAGGGAGTGAACCTTGCCGCCTTCCAAGCCTCGCTCAAAGCCAGCGGGCTGGCGTTGGTGGTAAGTCGAAATGTCACGACCCGCGATCACGCGGATCGGCAGCAGCCGTTCAATCTCCATGTCGCGGGGAGCGCCGCGCAGACACTGGGTGCCGGCGGGAAGATTTACGATGTCTCGCATCTCCAATTCTTCCAGGCCGATCAGATTCGCGGGTATGGCATGAGGACGGCCACCTCCGTGCCTGCTGCTGGGCGGCGCGTGCTGGCTCAACCGCTGCACGACTCCGCGGCTGTGACCAGTAATCCGCCCAACAACACCGGGCCGGCCGGCAGTGTGGCGCTCGGATTGGACGGTTCGATGGCTGCCATCGTTCCCGCGCGGCGCGCCTTGACCTGGCAGCTCACTGATCCCGCCGGGGCGGCGGTGGTGCGCGAGCGTTACTGGCTCACGTTCCAGCCCGGAGAGATACGGACCTGCACGAGCTGTCACGGGGTAAACACCATTGATCAGGCGAACCGGCCCGCGCCGACCAACAAACCCGAGGCCCTCCGCAGCCTGTTGCAATATTGGAAATCTCACTAACTCGATGGCTTCCGGGGGCAGGTAACACTGCTGCCGGAAGCCATAGCCGGCCTGGCGGGGAGTGACACCGGAGATGGTAACCGATTCCCGCCCGGGTCCGCGTGTTTAAGTTCCAGCCAGACGCGTCCGCCGCGTCTGGCCTTTGGGGTCATGGGAAAAGTTTTTGACTAAGATGGTCCCGACGAAAGAAGATTCCAACATGAAACCGAGAACCCTCACCAGCCTGGCGTTGAGCCTGGTGTTGGCGGGTTGTTCTCATCGCCCCGGCAGTTCGTCCGCAGACGGCAAACCGCAGCCCAAGCCATTGCCTAACCCGTTGACGGTGCCTGTGAATCCCAAGATGGCTCCCGTGGATCCCGCGGTCATGCGGGTGGACGAGGAGATGCTCACGTTCATGGCCAAGCACTACGCACAGTTCCGCAAGCGTCCGCCGCTGAGTTTGGAGGAACTGGTCAAGGCTCACTATCTCATGCGCGTCCCCAGCCCGCCGCCGGGGATGCGTTACACGGTGGATCCGATTTTAATTTGTGTGACCTTAGCCCGTGACTAAGCCGCTGACATTACCAAGTCCCGGGGTTTTTCGCCGCGCTTTCACGCTGCTGGAACTCCTCGTGGTCATTGCGATCATCGGCATTCTCGCCAGCTTGCTGCTGCCGGCACTTACCCGCGCCAAGGATCAATCGCGGAAGGCCAAGTGTATCTCCAACGTGCGCCAGATTACGACCGCCGGACTGATGTATGTGGATGACAATGCGGGAAGGTTTCCGACCGATGGTACGCCGCCACCGGCTTATCCCGGAGTGACTACTCTCTACAACGGACCGGGTACCACGAACAACTGCAACTGGTGGCGCTGGCCGCTGGTTCCCTATCTCGGGAATCTCGATGTCCTGCGCTGTCCGAGCGGGGATGCGAGTCAAAACCCGGGGAAGATGATGGATGCCGATCAGTTGACCTATGGCTATGGCTATAATCTGACTTTCTTCAACTATCCCGCCGCGTCAGTGCAGCAGCCGGTTCGCCTGGCAGTCTATGGCGATTGTTATCATTGGATTATCAGCACGAATGTCGGCGTGGCCTATGCCTACAATGGGCGCAGTCTGCCGGCGGTTTTCCGCGATCCTTCCATCTCTACCAATGATCAGGTGACCGCGAATATCCGGCACAGCAACAGTTCGAGTCTGGGTTTTGCGGATGGGCATGTGGAGCCGGTTCCGACCACGGTGATGATGCAGTCCGGGGATCTGATGTTGAAACCCTACTGATGCCGGGAGCGACCGTGCTATCGGCCGGAGAGTGACTCCCGAGCCACCAAGGTCGCGGCGTTGCGGTTGTCCACGCCGAGTTTCTCGAAGACATGTTCGAGATGTTTTTTCACGGTGCCTTCGCTCATGGCGAGGATGGTGGCTATTTCACCGTTGGATTTGCCTTGGGAGACCCAGCTTAATACTTCGGCTTCGCGTGGGGTCAGGCTGAGGGCGAGCAGCGGCTCCAGATTACTGAAGTCCGGCTCGGCGTGGTTGCGGGCGATCTCTTGATGCCGCGCGAGTCGCGTCCGGATGGCGCGCAGCAATTCCACCGCGCCGACTGGTTTCACGAGGTAGTCATCTGCGCCGAGGTCCATGCCGGTGCGGACATCTGCCTTGGCTCCGCGGGCAGTGAGAAAGAGGAAGGGTGTGCCGGCCAGCGCCGGTCGTGCCCGCAGCGCGGCGATCACGCCGTGGCCGTCGAGGCCCGGCATCATGACATCGCACACGATGAGATCGGGGCGCTCGGCTTCGGCCTGGCGCACGCCATCGCGGCCATCGGCGGCGGTGAGGACGGTGAAGCCTTCGAGTTTCAGAATCAGGCCGAGGTTCCGCCGGATGTTGGGGTCGTCTTCAATGAGCAGGATTTTTTTCATGGTCGGAAAGCGGCGGAAAAACGGGGAGCCGCACGGTGAAGGTGGCGCCGTGTCCGGCGGTGCTCTCGCAGGTGAGCGCGCCTTCATGCAGGGCGACGCAGCGTTTCACGATGGCGAGACCGAGGCCCGTGCCGGGAATGTCGCCGGCATTGCCCGCGCGAAAGAACGGCGTGAACAGGCGCTTCTGATCTTCGGCGGGGATGCCGATGCCCGCGTCGCGGACTTGCAGCACGGCGTCGGTGTTGGCGCGCTCGAGCGAGACGGAGACGGAGCTGCCGGCGGGCGAGTATTTCACCGCGTTGTTAATGAGGTTGGTCAGGACAATTTGCAGCAGCCCTTGATCGGCGAGCACGGGCGGGAGTTCGGCGGCGCGGACGTGGATGGGACAGCGGCTCTGGGTCGCGGTCGCGACGTCGGCGGCCACACGGCGGACCAGTGCGGCGAGGTCCAGTGACGCGCGTTTGAATTCGAGATTGCCGGCGTCCACGCGGCTGAGCAGCAGCACCTGCTCCATCAACGCCGACATGCGCCGGACCGCGTGGCTGATGGTCTGCAACTGCTCGCGCCGCTGGCCCGGATCAAGGCCGTCGTAGTAGCGTTCGAGCAGTTCGCTGGAGCTTAGGATCACGGCCAGCGGCGTGCGAAACTCATGCGAGACGGTCGCGACGAAATTGGATTTGAGCCGCCCCAGTTCGCGTTCCGAGGCAAGTGCTTCCTCGAGTTCGCGCGCGGCGTGTTCGCGTTCGACCATTTCCGTGCGGAGCCGCGCGGCGCGTTCGGCGGCGAGGCGGCGGTGCGTTTCGCCCCAAGCGATGCGGAACAGGAGCAGGCTCAGGATTATTCCGGTACCGAGCACCAAGCGCGGGAGCATTTTTTCCGACGCTAGGAAAAACGAGGGCCGCGCGGTGAACAGCAACGTCCAGCTAACGCCCGGCATCGTGAAGAGGGTGCGGCGTTGGAAGGGTTCCTCCGGTTCGGCGATGGCGCCTGGTTTCGGGGTCAGCGGCGCGACGATGGCCAGTTCGACGCCGCTGCTGGCCATTTGTAAACGCGGGTCATTCACGAGTTCTTCGGGATCATAGGTGAGGAATAAAAAGCCGCGCGCGGTGGACGCCGGCTCCGGGGCGCGCACGGCGAGCAACACGAGCACGGCCAGGCGGCGGTCGGGTGCGCCCGCGGTGGTGAGGCGCACGCGGCGCGTGGCGACGGCGTGGTCGTTGGCTGCAGCGGCGCGCAGGGCAGGGCGGATGGCGGTTTCCTGCGCGAGGTCGGTGCCGGGTTGGCGGCGCGAGCCTTCGAGTTTGGTTTCGAGAAAACGCACCGGGCATTTGAGGTCGGGGCCGTCGCCTTGCGCCTCCGCGTAGCCGACTTCGAGGCTGCCCGCGGCGTGCCACGGTTCGCGGGTCACCGCCTGCCGCCACAGGGCGGTGGTGATCTCCGGCGCGGACTCGAGGCGTGCGCGCAGTGGGTTGAGGGTGTCGAGGTGCCGCCGGTGATTGGCGCGGAGCATTTCGATCATGCGGCGGACCTCGTCCTTGAAGCGTTCGGTGTCTTGCTCAACGACGGATTGTTCGACCAGATGCCACGCGTAGAACGTGGTCACCAGGGTCAGCACCAAGATGAGATAGGCACCGCCCATGCTGCGGAAATGGGTCCACCGGGTGGGGTGATCTGTAGGTTGCTGCACGGGGTGGATGGTGCCGTTAATCGGGGCGGGGTCGCGAGGGGAAAATCTGAAAAGTAATCAGTAATTAGTGATTAGTAATTAAGTCGGGAGTGCCTGGGGTGGGGTGGCTGGCGTGGGAGGATGGGCAACCACTGACTGGCGCGAATGGAAACTGATGAAATAGTAATATTGCGGAGTGAGGTCAGGCTGGGTGGTTTTATTAGTGCAAGTTAGTGTCGGTCAATGGTGAGGGCTGGTTGGTTATCCGGCGAGGGCAGGATTGCCGAAACACCGAGAGACAGGGAGGACAACTGAGGGGTGCTGTTCCTATTCGTATTCCTCAGTTGTGAGACGGTTGTTCTTATTCTAATGCGCGTTCAAGCTGAGGCTAATTCGCTGGTTCTTTTCGCCGCTGGCGGTGATGCTCGTCAGTCACAGATCCCGTCTGGATATGCTCCTTCCTCGCGCCTTGCCAGCAGTGCAAATCCCGGCGCGCAGTAGCCTCAGCTTGAACGCGCAATAGAATTAGTCGTGACCATTAAACCGGTTAGAGACTGATGAACCACGGAGTCGCCGTGGATACAGATCGGTGAAGGCGCAACCACAGCGGCCGGCGCCCGTTCCCCGGTCGCGGGGTGGGAAGGGGAAGGGTAGCGGCGGAATTCTCCGGCGACTTGCGCCTGGCATGGGACGTGACCGCACGGTTGCACGGCCGAATTGGGCAAGGGAATTTTGGACAGGAAAATGAGCGGGACGAATTGGTGGCGGGACGGGCTGGCCGTCCATGGCGCGAGAAGGTTGTTGTGGTGCGAGAGTTTCGTGCGTGGTTACGGCAAAGTTGTCGGCCACCCTCGGCTGACGGGGATTCGGTCGCCGAGTCCCACGGTTTTCGGAATACTTCCAGTTCATGCGGGCGAGTTGCTGGGTTCCGGCGGGAGCGGCTCTCGTCGCAGGTCTGTCTGCATTCGCGCGAAACCGCATTGCATATTGGTGATTGCCAGCGAGTGCGGGTTCCGCGAATAAAGCCGTCAATCCTTATGCGCATCCAACCCCTTCTCCTCCTCCTTCTGCTCGCCCACACGCTTGCCGTTGCCGCTGATTCACCCGGTGTTGCGATCAATCAAGAACGGCTCGCGCGCCTCAAGGCGGCAACGATGCCGAAGTTCGACAAGCCATTGCAGTTCGACACGCCCGAGGCGGACGCGGTGCTCGTGGCGCTCGAAGTGTTTCCGCCGGATAATCCGTGGAATATCCCTGTCGATGCGTGGCCGGTCGCGCCGAACTCGAAGGCAATGATCGCGTTGATCGGCGGTGCCAAGCCGCTGCGGTACAATCCGGACATGGGATTCGTCCTCGTGCCGCCGGATCAAAAGAAGATCGATGTGCGGCTAAACGCCTACGCTGGTGAGTCCGACAAGGGGCCTTATCCGGTGCCGGACAGCGCGGTGATCGAGGGCTGGCCGGCGTGTTTCAAACGCGATCCGGCCACGCGCGCGCTCACCTTCGAGGACGTGCAGCGCGGCAAGCCGACGTTGGATGCGGACCGCCACGGGATCGTCGTCGATCCGGTGAACCGGATGCTCTACGAGTTTTATCGGCTCACGAAAACGGACAAGGGCTGGGTCGCCGAACAGGCTTCTATTTTCAATCTCGCGTCGAATCAGCAGCGGCCGGACGGCTGGACGAGTTCGGACGCGGCGGGGCTGCCGATCTTTCCGTCCGTGGTGCGCTATGACGAACTCAAGCGCGGCAAGATCGAGCACGCGTTGCGGGCGACGTTCAAGAACACGCGGCGCGCCTATGTGTATCCGGCGACGCATTACGCGAGCCGCAAGACGGACCCGAATTTGCCGCGCATGGGCGAGCGGTTCCGGCTGCGCAAGGATTTCGATACGTCGAAGTTTTCGCCGGAGGTGAAGACCATTCTCGAGGCGTTGAAACGCTACGGGATGATGAATGCGGACAACGGCATCGACTGGGCCGTGTCGGTCGCGCCGGACGAGCGCATCCCGGTGTTGCACGACGAACTGCGGAAGGTGAAAGGGGCGGACTTCGAGGTGGTGATTGCGCCGCCGGGATACAAGCAGCCGAAGTGACGGAGGGGCGGGGGGCGGATGAAAAAGCTCCAAGAACAAAGCTCAAAGCTCAAGGGAACGGCCAAGGGCCAAGCTTCAGGGGATAGTGCGGCAGGGGTGTGGACGGCCCGCTCGGAGTGTCGGGCGCGGGGTTGGCAGACGAGTTTTCCATCCCGATTCGGCTTCCCCTCATTCGTCTGCCAATCCGTTTTTTTAGTCCGGCGGCTTTTTGAATCGGATCAGGGAGATGAAGCGGCACGAGGGCGGGCGCTGAAACGGGGCGGGGTGACGGCAGAAAAATGGGGAGGGGGTTTTCGGTGGCGATATTTCCCGCGTGGAGCCGGGTGCTTTCCTTGTAGGAGACGACGTGAGGAGTCTCTAACTTTTTCTGCGAGGAGTACGTGCTGCAGCCCAAAGCGCCCATTTTTCAGTGTGGCTGACGATGTGAGCACGCTTTGAAATCGTGAGCTTCAGTCACGCTCCTCTCGTGGAAAAGGTTAGAGACTGCCAGCGTACCTGCCGGGCGGCAGCGGATACTGGAGCAGCGAGCGAAGTGTGCCGATACACGCACGGAAACAGGGCAGCGGAATTTTGGGCAAAGGAATGGAGGCAAAGGAATGGGAACAGCGAATTTTTTTGTCTTCATTCCTTTGCCTCCATTCCTTTGCCCATTCAGTTTCGGCGACTGGGATTCTGATTCACGTTGTGCATGCCGCGCTTGACGGGCCGTCCGCCTGCCAACGCAGCCCCCTTCGATTTTTTTGGTACGTTGGCCTCATGCTGCGCCGTTTTTTGGCGCTCGGGTTCTCCTCACGTCGTCTCCTACAAGGAGCGCGCAGAAAATAAAAAAGGCACCGGAACAATGGTCCCGGTGCCCTGCAGAAGGTTTTTGGTGTCGGACCTAGCTGCCCATGCCGTCCTCGAAGGAGCCGGCGGCGACGGGGAAGCAGAGGTTGTTTTTCACGTAGCGCACACCGTCGGCGCTGCAGTAGTCGAGATCCTTGTGGGCGCTCTCGGCTTCGACGATGAGGGGCGCGGTCTTGGTGCCGTTGAGCTGGCAGTAGCGCTGGGCGTAGCCGACGTGGAGGAGGAGTTCGGCGTAGCGCTGCATGTTCAGGTCGCCGCTGCCGAGGTCGGTGAACTGCATGGCGCGCTGGGGCCAGTTGCCGTTCATCATGCGCACCGGAATGTTCGGGCGGATGACGAAGTTCTTCACATGGCAGGCGTAGATGTAGGGGCCGACCTTGAGGAAACGGGTTTCCCACGATTCGCCTTCCCAGCAGTGCGAGGGGTCGGCGTTGACGGCGAGGGATTTGTCGTTGTCGCAGATTTTCACGAGCATCAGGAAATCATCCGCGCACATGGCGGCGGTGCCGGGATGGATCTCGTGACAGAGCTTGATGCCAAGCTTGTTGGCGTGGGCGCGGAGTTTGGCGGTCTTTTTCACGAAGCGCTCCTGGCCTTCCTTCACGAGGTCGAAGCCGCCGCCGCTCCAGAAGCCCCATGGATAGCCGGTGGCCAGTTCCCAACCGAAGGCGACGCCCCAGAACATGGGCATGGATTTGACCTTCAGCTCGGCGGCGAAGTCCATGAGGTTCAGCAAATATTTCTCGTGCCAGGCTTCGATCTTCTCAGGCGAGAGCTTGGCGATCTCGGGGGCGATAAAGGGGTTGCCGGACTTGGTGCCGGTCCAAGCGCTGGTGTGAACCCAGAACGGGCAGTGGGCGCTGATGCCGTCGAGGCTCAGGCCGCGATCGGCGAACAGGGCTTGGACTTCCTTGGCTTTGCGGAAACCGCCCTTGCCGTCGCCGAGCATGTAGTTGCTCGGCTGCACACCGGCGGCACCGGCGGCTTTGGCGTAATCGAGGAATTGTTCGAGGCTCTTGGCGCCGTGCTGGGCGCCTTCGATGCTGGCGTGAAACAGAGGTTGGGACATAGATCGCTCGGTAAATGGCTCAGTTTTTGGAACGTGAACGGCGAGATGGTTAGCGATGAGACAGGGGAATGGCAACGGCAAAGCTTGAATGAAAGCCTTCTGCCGCGCTTTTTTTGAGACTGTTGGCGAATCACCGCTGCCGGTCGTGGAGAGGGGGGCGCGGCTGTTCCGGCGCGCATCCGGCCCCGGGCGCAGCGGGGTGAGGCGGGGTGGATTTTCCACGACGCTCGCGCGACCCGTCCCGTGTCCGCGATGCCCGCGGGTCTTTCGGCTTCCTTCGTCGCTGAAACGCGGCACGCTCCCCGCATGTCAACCGCCGCCGAACCCGAACACATCCAATCCCTGCGCGCCGCCGTGCGGCTCTCGCCCGAAAATCTTCCGCTGCGTCAGGCGCTCGCCGACGCCCTGTTGGCGGCGGCGCTGCCCGCGCTCGCGGTGACGGAATATCGTGCTGCGCTCGCGCTGGCCCCCGCACATCCGGCATTGAAATTCGGACTGGCGCGCGCCTTTCACGCGGATGGCAAGACCAGCCCCGCGCTGGTGGTGCTGGAGGATTTGGTGAAATCGCCCGAGGCGCCGGCGCGGGCCTTTGTGTTTCACGCCCGGTTGCTCGCCGGCGTCGGCGAAGTGCAGTTGGCGGTCGAGCAATACAAGCGCGGCGTCGCCAAGGACCGCACGGCCGCCGACCCGGACTTTGCGCGGCGCTTCGGCATCCAGCTCGCGCCGGAAGCGGAATCCGCCGCGGCCCGGCCATTTTCCTCCGGCGAGAGCGATGACGACGGGGAGGTCTCCGACGGGCGGGTCCGCGCGAACTGGCAGCCCGCCGAACCGGAAGCCGTGGTGGAACTCGAACGCCCGCGCATCACATTCGCCGACGTGGGCGGCATGGACGCGCTCAAGGAGGAAATCCGCCTCAAGATCATCTACCCGCTCACGCACGCCGAGATGTTCAAGGCGTATGGCAAGTCTGTCGGCGGTGGCATCCTGATGTACGGCCCGCCCGGCTGCGGCAAGACGCATCTAGCGCGTGCCACCGCGGGCGAGGTGAAGGCGAGCTTCCTGGCCATCGGCATTCACGACGTGCTCGACATGTGGATCGGGAAGAGCGAGCGCAACCTGCACGAGGTGTTCGCACAGGCCCGTCGCAATGCGCCGTGCGTGCTGTTCTTCGATGAAGTCGATGCGCTCGGGGCCAGCCGCACCGACATGAAAACCAGCGCCGGCCGGCATCTCATCAACCAGTTCCTCTCCGAACTCGACGGCGTGAAATCCGCCAACGACGGCGTGCTCATCCTCGGCGCGACCAACGCCCCGTGGCATCTGGACAGCGCCTTCCGCCGGCCCGGCCGGTTTGATCGCATCCTCTTCGTCCCGCCGCCGGATCAGCCGGCCCGCGCGGGAATCCTGCGGCTGCATCTGCGCGGCAAGCCGGTCGAGGACATCGACGCGGAGGCCGTTGCAAGAAAATGTGAGGGCTTCTCGGGCGCGGACATCAAGGCGGTGATCGACGTGACGGTCGAGAACAAGCTGCGCGAGGCCATGAAATCCGGCGTGCCGCTGCCCATCCGCACGCGGGATTTGCTCCACGCCGTCGCCGGCCAAAAACCAACGACGCGCGAGTGGTTCGCCACCGCGAAGAACTACGCGCTCTACTCGAATCAAGGCGGCGCGTACGACGACATCCTCACGCATCTCAAGCTGAAGTAACCCGCACGGCCATGGATCTCTCCCCGCAGTTGCAACGCGCCTTGGTGCTTCAGGAACAGGGCCGGCACGAACTGGCCGAACAAGCCCTGCGACAGCATCTGGTGCAGAGTCCGAGCGACGGCTTCGGCCACGCGCTGCTCGCGATCAGTCTGCTGGAACAGGAGCGGCTCGACGACGCCGCGGCGTGCGCGCGCGACGCCGTCGCCAACGCGCCCGACCAGGCGTTCCCGCACTACGCGCTGGCGCGGGTGTTCTGGAATCAGAATCGCGAGGCCGAGGCCGCCACCGCGATTCAGGAAGCGATCCGGCTCGAACCGACGGACGCGGATTATCACGGCGTCCACGCCGGCATTGAACTGGACCGCCGCCAATGGCAGCCGGCATTGAATGCGGCGGAACTCGGTTTGCAGTTCGATCCCGAACACACCGCGTGCAACAACCTTCGCGCGATGGCGCTCGTGAAACTCGGCCGCCAAGCCGAGGCCGGCGCAACCATCGAGCGCACGCTCGCGCGCAATCCCGACGACGGTTTTTCCCATGCGAACCAGGGCTGGACGTTTCTCGAGCAGGGGCGGCCGCGCGAGGCGATGACCCATTTCCGCGAGAGCCTGCGCCTGGACCCCACGAACGAGTGGGCGCGCGCGGGCCTCGTCGAGGGACTCAAGGCCGGCAATCCGCTCTACGCGGTGATGCTGAAATATTTTCTCTGGATGCAGAAGCTGCCCGACAACGCGCGCTGGGGCGTCATCGTGGGCGGCTATGTCGCCAATCGCGTGGCGGGCGCTGTGTCCGAGTCAAACCCCGGACTGGCACCGTGGCTGTTGCCGTTCCGCAATCTCTACGTGGTCTTCGTGGTGTTCACCTGGCTGGCCTATCCGCTCTTCAACCTGCTGCTATTTTTGCATCCGCTCGGGCGGCACGCACTGGACGACGAACAAC